>JBKPLP010000019.1:0-14207 GCA_046731735.1 Acidobacteriota bacterium | reverse complement strand
CGGCTTGTGCATCACTGCACGTCACAGGCCGCACCGCCTGTCACGGCCGCAAACTTTGTGATACAAAGATAAATTATCGTGACGTCGTTCGCCCTGTTCGCGCTGCTCGTGCTCGCCGGCGGCGCGGGCGCCTTCGCGGGTTCGGTGCTGGGACACGCCTTCGGGCGTACAGGACTGTTCGCCGGCGCTCTCATTGGCGGCGCGTTGGCCAGTGCGGCGGCAGCCTTCCTCTGCGCCACATTCACATGGATCCACGCCGCCGAACGCATACCAACCGCGATGGGAGCGGTGGCGGGCTTCTTCGTGGCTGCCGTTATCGCCGTCAACACGTTGTCCAGCCCGATCGGCCCGGTTACCAGCGCGCTGTTGATCGGGATCGGCGGATTACTCGGCCGACGATGGGGCCATCGACGGATTACGTAGGACTTGACACTCACGGTGCAGAGAACCCGCCAGGAATCGCCTCGCTCGCAGACGTCTCTGGGCGAGAGGCCGCGGGTTTCTGATTGGAGGAAGCACGTCGTTTACAAGCTCGAACGTCGTCCGCGGCGGACCCGAGTCGCACGCCGCGCATGACGTTGGGGCGGCACACGGCTCGCGACCTGTCGGCGCCGCGTCGCGCGCTTCGTAATCCGGCGCGCTGCGCCACGTTTGCTCCGTTCCGCTGGCTCTGGGTTTCCCCGGGCTGAGACAACACTGCTTTCGTTCTGCTTCTCGAGGTCGGCGATAACGCTTTTCAAGAACATGATCATCCGCTTGCGCTGCGTCTTCGGCGTGGCGCTCCACTTCTCGCTGCCCGCGCGCTTGTGCGCGATCTTGAACTTGAGTCCAGTGAGAGATGTCGTGTAGTCGTTCGCGGTTTGTTTGGTGGTGTTTTGATGCGCGAGGACGTACCAGTGGTACTCCGTCCCAACCGGAACGCCCGATCCTTCCGGAGCGCGTCCGGCTCGACGCTTGGTCACCGCGTACCCGACCTGCCACAGGTCAGGAGTTATTTTTCTTTCCTTCCACTCGCCCTGGTCGTAATACCACTTGTGACTTCGGCCGATCTTCATGCCCGTGTATCGTTGCCCCTCGTGCTCCTTGAAGTCGTTGTACGACACGCCTGGATCGCTCTTCGCTTCCTTCCTCGTCCGTTTCGCCGGGCTGGGCTTTGCTGGCATAGTCTCCTCTGACCCTAATGCGGTGCAAACGGGAGACCGGATTAGCCGCTAGAACTGACGGATAACGCAGAGTCAGAAGCGCAGCTCGATGGTCTGCGCCGTGATTCCTCAAAGATTGGTGAGGGCGATGCTCGAAGCACACGGGCTGACGAAGCGTTACGGCGGCACCTTGGCAGTCGACAAGGTGAGCTTCCGGGTCAGTCGTGGCGAGATCGTGGCTTATCTCGGCCCGAACGGCTCGGGCAAGAGCACGACCGTCAACATCGTCGTCGGCCTGCTCGAATCAACGTCCGGATCTGTGACGCTCGATGGCCGAACGTTGTCCGAGGACCCGGCCGGATATCTGAAGAGGATCGGTTACGTTCCCGAGGAGCCGTATCTCTACACGCACCTGACGGCGACCGAGTACCTCACGCTCATCGCGCGGCTTCGCCGCTTGCCGCACAGCGCGCTGGAGAAGAAGATCCCGGAGCTGCTGAGACTATTCCAGCTGCATGACAGCCGCTATACCACGATGGCGGCATTCTCCAAGGGCATGCGCCAGCGCGTGATACTGGCGGCCGCGCTGATGCACAATCCGGATCTGCTCGTCCTGGATGAGCCCTTTGGCGGCCTCGACGTGAATGCCGGGTTGTTATTCCGCGCCTTGCTCGGCCTGCTGGCAGCCGACGGCTGCATGATCCTGTTCAGCACGCACCGCTTCGACATGGTGGAAAAGCTATGCTCCCGCGTCTTGATTCTGTCGTCCGGGCGCATCGTCGCTGAGCACGAAGTCGCTGCATTCGGTACGACAGGCACCGCCTCGCTCGAGGAGACGTTCTGTCGGGTTACCAGGCAGCCGGACTTCCACCCGCTGGCCAGAGAAATTCTCGACACGATTCGAGCGTGACCATGCGGCCCGCACTCGACGATCGGCCCTGGTATCAGCTCACGACCCACTTCTTTCGCGGGTTGTTCGACTTCGGCATGCTCTCGGATGCCGGGGCCGACGCTGTCCGGCGGGTGCTGTTTGGCTTCGTTGCGGTGATGATGACATTGGGCTTGCTCGTCACTCGCATGTATCTGCAGAAGTACACGCAACTCTCTGAGATGTTTCACGATTGGGGAGCCGGTTACCGCCTGACCCGGGAACCGTACCAACTCGCGGTCCTTGGCGATAGCGCTCTCGTCATCGCGATCCCGATGCTGGTCGTTGGATTCGTAGTCGTGCTTGTCAGCGGCTCGCTCTTTCCGACCGAGCTCGACTGTCGTGTCTTACTGCCGTTGCCGGTTTCGAAGCGCGCCGTGTTTGCAAGTAAAGCCCTCGCGGTCATGGCCTTTACGGGTCTCTTCGCGATTGCGGCGCACGCGGCGATGGTGCCGATCGTCATACTCATGTGGAATACGCGGTGGGCCGACCGCGCGCTGTCGTCCCAGTTGCTTGCCCATGGCGTGGCAAGTCTGAGCGCGTCGATTGTCATCGCGCTGGCAATCATGGCCGTCGCGGGGTTGCTTTTGATCTCCGTGCCACGTTCGCGATTTCAAGTTGCGTCAATCGCATTTCGTGGACTCTCTCTGTGCGCGCTCGTGCTCTCGATCCCGCTGGTGTGCCGGCTTCCGACGGCCGGCTCACTCATCGCCAGTGAATCACCGCTGTTCTATCTGGTTCCGCCCGTCTGGTTCCTGGGTATCGAGCAGCTGCTGCTGGGGAAGGCGACGCCGTACCTCCTTCGGCTGGCGCAGATTGCCACCGCGACCGGAGTCGCCTCATTCGCCATTGCTGTTGGCAGCTACACGTTTCTCTATCAGCGGCTCGAACGAGTGATCTTTCGGCCTGTGGCAGGTAACAGGTTTCCTCGACGAGCGGCACCGTTTGTGGCGTTCCTGCGCGGACGAAAACGTGTCGCAGCGATAGGTCCGTTCATCCGCGCGACCCTGACCCGCAGTCCACTCCATCAGGCAATCTTCGTGATCATCGCCGCCTGCGGAGTTGGTGTCGTGTTGAACAGCCTGGTAAGCGACTGGCATGCGACACCCGTGTCAAACAGATATGACCCGCTGACGACTACGGTCATCTGGGCGGACTTCGTGCTTGTCTTCGCGCTGAATGTCGCGTTGCGTGCCGCGCTCGTCCTTCCCATCGAGCTGCGAGCGAACTGGATTTTTCGAATGACCGAAGACGAGGGGACGCGCGCCGATGAACTGAGCACGGTCGTCCGCACGCTGGTCCTCCTCGGAGTTGTGTTGCCGCTGGCGATGCTATTTCCGCTCGAGTGGGCGGTCCTGGGTTCGCGCGCCATCCAGTGCACGTCGATTGCCGGTCTGTCCGGACTCGTGCTGGTTGAACTGCACATGACCGAATGGCGACGGATTCCGTTCACCTGCGCCTACGAGCCGAGCCGACAGCTCGTGTGGGTGACAATGGTCATCGGCGTTGCCGCGTTCGTGCTGTTCACGATGGTCGGCCCACGCCTTGTTTGGTACAGCATCGATCACCCGGTGGGGTGGCTGGCTGTAATGACTATTCTTGCTGCTGGCTGGCTGTATCTGCGACGCCAACGCCATTGGATGTCGGGGCAAGCAACGCTGATGTTTGAAGACGTTCTCCCGAACGAAGTTGAGCCGCTCAAGTTGTCAGAGTATTGACGAGGGCGAGATCGCTCTCGCCTCGCGTGCTGCAAGCACTTCCGGAGAGTCAGAACTTGTACGCGAAGGTGGTGCGAATCGCGAAATCGCGCGCTGCGGTGATGGCGGGAAGGTCCCGAACCGCATCGCTTGCCAGGCCGGACACAGTCGGATGAAAGACTGGACCGCCGGCCACCGACAGCTGCCAGGACCGGCCGCGAGGGGTGAGGTGGACTGACGGCCCGACGAGAAGGCGTGCCCCGCCCTCGGCTTCTTGCGCATCCCAGAAGCCTTCCAGGTCTTCGCCAACCGCTTCGATACCGATCGACCAGACCGGAGTCAGACGAGCCGCCCAGCCAAGTGACGTGATCACGTCTACGGCGTCGCGTCTACTCGCGAGCGGCTTCTGAAAGACAACGTTGCCATTCAGCTGATTCAACCCGCCATGATAGCCGGCGACAACGCGTGCGAGCAGAACGTTCGTGCCGCCGGCTTCATGGAGAATGCCGCCGCCTCCAGCAAGCGCCAGCCGCGAGGCACCTGGCGAGACGAGCGACACGAGTGTCTCGGCTTGCTGCGACATTTGGAAGGTGTCAGTTCCGGTCGCGACGCCCACATGGCCGACGAACGTGATGCGTCCTACCGAAGTTTGAATGCCGAATCGTTGCTCCGGCCCATTGCTCGTCTGTTGATGAAACACTTGTTCGCCGACGCCCAACTCGTAGTCCACCCGGAATTGCGGCACGGTGGCGTCTCTCGTGGTCGTCACGGAAAACACAAAGGGGCGATCCTGTGCGCTCGCGAACGCCGGGACGAAGCAGATTCCGATCAGTAACGCGCCGATGGCGTGCCTCATAGCGCCTATCGCAGATGTTGGCCGAGGCTCAGGCCGACGTACGCCATGTTCGAGTTCACGGCCGGGGCGAAGGTGTTGATTCGCGTGTACCGGTACCCCAGATCGAGCGACACGGGGCCAGCGAGGCTCTTGTTGAGACCTCCGCCGAAGGCCAGCAGCGACACGGTTTGCGAGCCCAGGTCCGGCCCTGTAGAAAGCGAGGACAGGTACGCCGTCGTGGAATCCGTTCCGTTGACGACAACCTTGTCGAGACGTGTATGGACGCTCGCCGCCCCGAAGCCGCCTTCGAGGAAAAAGGAGCCCACAAGAAACCGCGCGCCTCCAAGGCCGTAGTTCGTCGGATACGCCGCCTCGACGGATACCGGCGTATCGGGGGCCTTGAGATACACACCGGCAACCGCTTTTTCCATACCAATGGTCCGGTTGGGCGGAAGGACGTTCTGCATGCGGCCGCCTTCGCCAAAGACCACGAGGTGTCTCGTGATTGTGACACCTGCCCTGCCCGCGACCGCCGCATCGGTTGCGGCACCCGTCGCGGTCAACCCGCCGAACGCCCCGACAAAGAGCCTGTCGAACGGCGAACGCTGCTGCGCCTGCGCGACCGCCGGAAACAGTGCGACCGCAAAGGCCGCGATAACCAATGAGCGAGCCAGACGTTGCATTGAGCCTCTTTCAGCTGAAACGCCGCGACTTCGGACCTTTACGCCCGGTGTTTGGCTCACCATACGATGGCTGTGGCGTGAGCGTTCAAGAATCGAGGGCTGGAACTAGCTCAAGGATTCGTGGTTGCCGCCGGATCACCCCTGGCGCTCGGCTGAGGCTAGGTCATTGACCGAGCTGAAGCACTCACAGATTCCCTCGCGGCTGTGTTCGGAGGCGTGACCAGGCTGAAAATATTGCCGTCCGGGTCTTTGAACCACGCGGTCCTCATCGGGCCGGCCACGTGAACATCACCTTGCCGGGTCATCTTCGGCAGGTCGTAATGCTCGAATGTGACGCCTCGGCCCTTCAGTGTCCGTACGAGATCATCAACCTCGTCGGCGACGAACGTCACGGCCGTAGCCTGATTGGTCCCGGCGTACTGCGAGCGGTACACGAACAGCGTCGACCCTCCTGCCTTGAAGGCGAGCACTTCCTCGTTCTCCATGACCTTGGTCAAGCCGAGCGTACCCTCGTAGAACTTCCTCGCTGTTTCGAGATTCTTGACCGCAACAGTCGCAATCGCATCTTTATCGCTGAGCATACACTCTCTCCTTCTCCGAGTGGATTGTTGCGGGTTCAGGGAGCAAGCAGCGATCCAGGGAAACGTAAAGCCCATCCGCCGCGGCCTTCGGCAAGTTGAGGATGTGGGCCTGGGCAGTCGGGAATTGGGAGGGCGTCCGTCATTTCGGAAGAATGTCGTACTCGAGTCCGACCGTGCCCGTCTTCTCGTAGACGCGGCACTGTTTCAGCTTGAGCCTCGCGCGATCCGCCGGCGATGGCAGGAACGGAATCCCTGCGCCAAGCAGAACCGGAACGAGCGAGATGCCCACTTCGTGAACGAGTCCCGCAGCCAACAGACTTCGGAACAACTCGCCGCCGCCGAAAAGCGCAATGTCCTTGCCGGGCTGTTTCCGAAGATCGGCGACCATCCCCTCCGCATCGTCGCTCAGAATCGCATCCGGACAGTCGGCGGGTCGCAGCGTCCGGGAAAAGACAATGTTCTGGATTCCCGGCGTCGGCGGCGCCGAATCTGCCATACGCCGCATCGCCTCGAATGTCTTCCGACCGATGAGGAATGTGTCGAACCGGCCCATCAACGCCGCGAAATCCATGTCTGGGTCCGTCACGATCCAGTCGTATTCGCCGTTCGGGCCGGCGATGAAGCCGTCGAGGCTCATCGCTCCGCCGTATACGACCTTTCGCATGAGTAGGCCTCCTAAGCTAAATTATGGACCGCAACGGACGGCCGCTTCATGAAACAGCTTCTAGAGATCAGAGGCACCCTCGAGACCAGCTACCCCGACGTCCTGACACCCGAGGCGCTCTCCGCTCTCGCCGCGCTGGCGCCGCTCGACGCCGAACGCAAGGCGGTGATGAAGGCGCGCATCGCCCGGCGGGCCGCGCGCGTGCGCGATCGGCAGCGCATGGCGTTCCTCGATCCGCACTCGGTCATCCCGCGAACGCAGATCAAAGTACAGGACGCCAGAGAGGGTAATTTCATCGGCAGCGAGATCCCCGGCGATCTCCGCCGGCAGTGGATTCAGGGAACCGGACCGGCGGCCCGGCCGGGCGCGACGGTCGAAACGGGTCTGCGCAACATCGCCTACGCGCTGTTGTCCGGCGCGGATGGCTGGATGTTCGACGGCGAGGATGCGCTCGGCCAGGTCTCGTCGATGTCGCTCGACAACCAGCGCAACCTGAAGCTGGCCATTCACCGCGATCCCGTCTTTCTCAAAGTCGCCGAGCAGGTTGCCGGAGAGATGAATACGTGGGCCAGGGGGTTCTTCGGCCGCGACATCATCGGCGACTGGCGGAAGCAGCTCGACTTCACCACGAAAATCTTCCGCGCCCGCGGACTGCACCTCGACGATCGGCACGTCCGGCACACCAGCGGCGAGAGCTTCTCTGCCTCGATCGTCGATCTCACGCTCTACGTGGTGAACAACCACCGGCAGCTTCGACGCGCGGGGTCGTCGATCGTTCTCTACCTGCCGAAGATTCAGACCGCGGCAGAGGCGGCACTGTGGAACGACATGCTCTCGGCGCTCGAACGGCATCTGGATCTGCCGGTCGGCACGATCAAGGTCTACGTGCTGGTGGAACAGATCGAAGCCTGCTTCCAGCTGATGGAGATTCGCGCCGCGCTCGGGCCGCACTTCGTCGGCTTCAATACCGGCCGCTGGGACTACATCAACAGCGTGTCGGACGCGATGGCCTGGGACCCGGCGTTCGTCAATCCGAACATCGATGCCATCACGATGACCTACGGCTACATGCGGGTCTACGAGGACCGGGTGCGCCGCGCCGTGAACACGCCGGACGCGAAGGGTCAGTACGCGCTCTGGCAAGGCGGCATGGAACCTAACATCCCGGTTGGCTCCGAAGCCGGCGTCACCAGCGCGATGAAGCGCGCGGTCGCCGGCGGCGAGCGCGAACAGCGCGAAGGCGCCAGCGGCAAGTGGGTCGCCCACTGGAAAATGGTCCACATCGTCAGGCCCGTGTGGGAGAAGGTCGGCGACGAGAATCAGCTCGGCCGGCAGTTCCCGCCGCTCACCTACGGCAGCGCAGATGCTGATGGCCTGATCCTGCTCGAGAGCGCGCCGCGTACGATCCGCGGCGCCCGCGACCTGCTCAGCGTCGCGCTCCAATACGGCAACGCGTTCCTGCAGGGGCTGCAGGCCGCCGCGCTGAAGCCCGCCGACTTCTTCGGCAACGACGATGTGCTGTATCTGATGGAGGACATGGCCACCGGCGAGATCCGATTGAGCATCCTGTGGGAGTGGCTGCACAAGGGCGCGTCGCTGACCGCGGATGATGAAATCGGCGTGCAGGCGGGCGACACGTTCACGCGCGAGCTGTTCGCGAAGCTGCTCGAGCAGGAGTACGACAAGCTGCAGCGCGCCGGCAACCGCGACGTGCACGATGCCTCGAAGCGCACGACCCTGCCCATCGCCCGCGAGATCGTGCAGACCTATGTCACGGACGCCGTGAAGCTGCCGTGGTACATCGACCTGCTGAACATCAATCTGAACAACACCGACCTGAACGAGTCCAGGCGGCGGATCCACATGCTGGCGGATGCGTTCCGTAAAGACGGTACTCGCATCACCGAGAACCTGGATTTCAGCGAGCTCTCGGCGTAGAAGAGTGAGCGAGCCGTTACCCATCACCAGTTGATGGCAGTTGACGCGCCGGATCGGCTCGTGTACATTCCCATCAATCACTGATGGGACTTACGGATGGCTCCTTCGACAGCATGAAAGGTCCTGCTCATGAGCGCGCTCTTCCGCTACCTGCTGTATTTGCTCCGGCGCTCGGATCACGACGCCGAGCTGCGTGAGGAGATCGAGTCGCATCGTGCTCATCGTCAGGACGCGCTCGAACGAGACGGCTTCACCCCTGCGGCCGCGGCATCGGCGAGCCGGCGTGCGATGGGCAACGTAACCCTCGCGATCGAGGACGTGCGCGACGTGTGGATAGTGCGGGTGATCGACAGCACGCAACAGGACGTTCGGGATGGGATTCGCGGATTGCGTAAGAACCCGGGCTTTTCGGCCGTCGTGATCGGCACGCTCGCACTTGGTATCGGCGCCAACACGTCCCTGTTCTCGATCTTCAACAGCCTCATCATGCGCCCGCTGCCCGTGCGGGATCCAGGCAGCCTGGCGCTGCTCACGTCCGGCTCGTGGTCGTACCCTGTATGGGAGGAGATCAAGGCGCGCGAGACGGATCTCTTCGACGGCGCGTTCGCCTGGTCTCGTGAGAGCTTCGACCTCGCCGAGGGCGGCAGACGCGTGCCCGTGGACGGCTCCTACGTCAGCGGTCGCTTCTTCGACGTGCTTGGTGTGCCGGCAGTCCGTGGGCGAGTGCTCACACCAGCCGACGACAGCGCCGCTCCGCCAAACGGTCTCGTCGCCGTCATCAGCCATCGCTTCTGGCGCCAGCACTTCGGCGGCGCCGATGACGTCGTCGGCCGTCAACTCACCGTTTACCCCCGCCGCCTGTCGTTCACCATCGTCGGTGTCATGCCGCCGGGCTTCTCCGGCGTCGACGTCGGCCGGATGGCGGACGTGATGCTGCCCTTCGCCGCCGAACCGAGCCTGCGAGGCAAGGAGAGCGCGCTGCAGATTGTCGGCCAGTCGTGGCTGGAGATCATGGTGCGCCTGAAGCCTGGGCAGACCGTCGACCGCGCGAACGCGGCGCTGCGCGGCGTGCAGCCGCAGATTCGTGGCGCCGTACTACCCGGGTTGCGAGCGGACGCGGCGTTCGCCAAGCGCTACCTCACGGATCCGCTGACAGTGGCGCCGGCTGCAGCCGGCGCCTCCAGACTGCGCACGCAATTCGAGACACCGCTCTTCGCGATGGTGGTCGCCGTGGGGCTCGTCCTTCTCGTGGCCTGCGCCAACATCGCGAGCCTCCTGCTGGCGCGCGCGCTGGCGCGGCGGGAAGAGTTCAGCGTCCGCTTGGCGCTCGGAGGGTCACGCTGGCGGCTCGCCCGGCTGCTCCTCGTTGAAAGCCTCCTTTTGGCCGTAATCGGTGCGACGCTCGGGCTGGTGTTCGCCAAGTGGAGCAGCGCGCTTCTCGTTCAGCAGTTGGGGAGTACGGTCTCGCTGGAGCTCGCGCTCGACTGGCGGGTGCTCGTCTTCACGGCGACCCTCACCTGCCTGTGTGCGATCAGCGCGGGCGTGGCGCCGATGATCGGAGTGAAGAGCGTCGCACCAGGTGAAGCTCTAAGGGGCGCAGGTCGCGCCATCGCGGGCGACCGGCGCTTCGCGGTGCGTGGCGCGCTGGTCATCGCGCAGCTTGCCGTATCGTTCATCCTGGTCATCGCCGCCGGACTGTTTCTGCGCACGTTCGCGTCGCTCAGTCAGCTGCCGCTTGGCTTCGCGCCCGAGCCGCTGGTGGTCGTCCAGGTAAACCTTCCAGCGAGCGGCATTCCGCCGGAGCAGCGCGGCGCGCGTGTCGAACGCCTTCGGGACGCGGCGGCGGCGACGGCAGGCGTGAGAGCGGTATCCGCTTCTGCGATACGTCCGCTGACCGGAGGCGGGTGGGCTACGAACAACCGAGTGGGTGTGGGCGATAGTCCTTTGCTCCCAGAGGACCAACGCCGTCGCGTGTGGCGTAACGCCATCACACCGGGCTGGTTCGAGACGATGGCCATTCCCCTGCTGAGCGGGCGGGACTTCAACGATCGCGATCGTGTCGGCAGTCCGCCCGTTGCCATCGTCAACGAGGCGTTCGTTCGCCGGTATCTGCCCGGTCAACAGGTGATCGGCCAGACGCTGCGCGTGGATTTCGACAGCGGGCCGCGCTACGAGATCGTCGGCCTGGTTGCCGATGCCGTCTACACGACGCCGCGCGACGGCATGTTGCCGACGATGTACGTGCCGCTGGCGCAGCGCGAACCGCAAGACTGGGGCTCCTACGCCGTACTGACCATCAAGGCAGCGTCCGGTCAACGTGCGTTGGTCGAGCGCGACGTCGCTGCGGCGATGACGCTCGCCGATCCGACGGTCGTATTCACATCCCGGACATTCGATCAGCTGGTCGATGCAACGGCGACGCAGGAACGGCTCGTGGCGATGATGTCCGGGTTCTTCGGTGCGCTCGCGCTCCTGCTGGCCGGACTCGGGCTCTACGGCATCGTCGCGCACGCGGTGGGCGCACGCCGGACGGAGATCGGGCTGCGGATGGCGCTCGGCGCGCAGCCGACCAGTATCGTACGCCTTGTCTTCGGTCGTGTTGGCGTCCTCATCGTGGCGGGACTCATGCTCGGCGTGGCTGGCAGCTGGTGGGCCGCACGGTTCATCGCGCCTCTGCTCTTCCATGTGGAGCCGCGTGACGCCATGACCTTCTCGGGCACGGCCGCTGTCCTCGTGGCCGTGGGAGTGCTGGCTGCGTGGATACCTGCAACGCGCGCGGCGCGGCTCGATCCGGCATCCGTACTGCGAGAAGGGTAGCGCTACACGGCCTCGGCGCCAGGCGGTGGACGGAACGGGTCTGCCGGAATGCGCTCGTAGCGGACGTCGAGGATCTCGAGTTGCTCCGTCCCGCCCGGTGCGTGAAGCACCACACGATCCCCCGGCCCAGACTTGATCAACGCGCGCGCCAGCGGCGACTTCCAGCTGATATGGTGCCGATCGAGGTCGATCTCATCGAGGCCGACGATGCGGACGACGCGCTCGGCGCCGGCGGCATCGGCGTACCGGACGGTCGCTCCGAAAAAGACCTGCCGTGCGGCGCGGCCACTTCGCGCGGCCTCTGGATCGACCACCTCCGCGGCGTCGATTCGTTTGGTGAGAAAGCGGATGCGCCGGTCAATCTGACGCAGCCGCCGTTTGTTGAACTGATAGTCGGCGTTCTCGCTGCGATCACCGTTGCTCGCGGCCCAGGCGACCACTTGGGTCACGGCCGGGCGTTCCCTGGTGAGCAGGAACCGCAGCTCGTCCCGCAGCCGCTGCAGCCCGCCCGGCGTTATGTAGTTCTTGACTTCGGAATCCATCGAGGCCACGCCCTCGCGCAGCTCACACCCCCAGCAACTGCGCCACCGCCTGCGCGATCAGCGCGTGGCCGGCGGCGGTTGGATGCACCCCGTCCCAGAACAGGTATTCACCCGGATTCTGACAGGTGAACGGTGGCTCGTTCGGCATCACACATGCGTCGACGACGTTGGTCAGCCCGTAGAGCTGCGGGGCGGCGACGATCGCGGTCACAAGGGCGTTGGCATCAAACGGGATGATGTGCACACCCGAGAGGATCAGCGGGTTGAGCGCCGCGGAGAGCAGGGCGTTGAAGGTCGCCGTCGCGAGGCTGCCGGCGGCGCTCGTACCCGAAAGGGTGGCGGCCGGTGTCAGCCCGGCGTTCGGAACGTTCCACACCAGAAAGTTCTGAGCGCCGAGGCTGTGGAGCAGGGCGATGTTGGTCTGGATCGCCGTCGCGGCCGCCTGGAGGATGGCCAGCGCCTGCAGCGGATTGCCGGTAGCCAGCGCATCGCGCACGTCGTTGCTACCCACCTCGATCACGTACAGAGCATCCGACGGAACTTGCCCTCCGGTCTTCTGCAGGAACGCGGCAACCTCCAGCGAGAGGCTGGGGTTGATGCCGTCGTTGCGCGCCCGAGCGGTCGCGATGGCGAAGTTCATCGCATATGGATTCGATCCGACGAATGCGGGAAGCACGCTGCGCTGCGCACCGAGCGGGCCAGCCAACTGCTCGATCCACGTGGCGCCGTTCGTCAGATGGTGACCGCCCCTCGCGTACGGCGCATTGGGAATCAGAATAGCGTTCAACCCGTAATCCGGCGGCGTGCTGGACGTCTTGACGAACGCGAAGCCGTTGCCCGGGTCCGAGAGACTGTCGCCGAACACGACCACAGGGGCAGGGGGCCCCTGCGCGAAGAGCGCCGTGGCTGACGCCGCGAGAAACGCCCCACACAAAGCCAGGGTTGCCAGATGTGAGACGCGCCGCCGCTGAACGATCGTTGACATGACGGGTCCTCTCGTGAATCCGACGGTCATGCGAGGGCCTAGTATATCCAGATGAGCCGCTGCCGTGTCAGCGCGACGCAGGATGACGGCAGCGCAGGCCTCGGATCAGCGGATTACGATGGCCGCTCCCACGGACCAGAAGTTGCCGGTGACGTCGGGAACCGCGCCGTTGACCGTCTGCAGATCGCCGAGCGCGCCGACGTGCTGCGTCGCGAAGAGCTGAAGGCCAATCCGTTCGGTCGCAGCGAATTCCCAGCCGCCGCCGAATACGACCGCGAGTGCCTTCGAATCATCGGGATGCGGCCCGATGGTATGGACCCAGTTGCGGACGAAGGCCATGCCCGCGCCGCCCTTCACGAAGAAGCCCTTCGATTCCCACGGCCGGAACTGCGCGACGGCATTGATCGCGGTCGCCTTGATGCGGCCGCTCTCGTTTCGCCACTGCATCCAGAACACGTCGGCCCCGACATCCACCCGCGGACTGACTCGGTAGCCGGCATTGCCGACGAGAGCGCCGCCGTGGCGGAAGGGAAAGTCCTGTGGGCAGTCCTGGCAGTGACCGCGAAGGGTGCCCGAAGCCCCGCCGGCGACGATCCAGAGCCGTGACGGCTGCGCCGGCGGCGCGTCCTGCGCCGCTGCTGACGCGGCGATGAGCCACACGAGCATGCACATCCAGAGCCCCTTCATCGGCCCCGCCAGGTCAAGTACGCCCGCAGCTGCGGATAGTGGTACGTCTTGGTGGTCCGCGCCTCGTCCTGGTAGTAGCTGCGGCGGTGGAAGTATTCCGCCGACGTGCCGAGGCCCAGCGGTCCGCGCAGCGGAAAGAGCAGGTCGACGCGCGTATGCTGGAGGAAGTGGTTCGCGCGGACGCCATCGAGCGAATAGATCTGGCGTCCGACGTAAAAGAACAGCGCGATGTCACGGCCGTCGCGCGTCAGGCGGGCGAGCGTGCCGAAATCCGATCCGGGACCATAGTCGTAATACCGCGGCCCCTCGGAGACGCCCTGGCCGGCGGTTGGTTCCGCTTCGTCCGGCTTTTCAGTGACGCCAAGCGGCAGCGAGTCAACCGCGCCGAGCACCGTCAATCCGCCCCATCCCAGAATCCAGAAGTTCGTCCGCGTCGACAGGGCGCGGGTCGTGCCGATTGCCGCGTCAATCGCCTGCGAGCCGGTGGAGTAGGCGTCGTTGTTCTGGTAGTTGTAGGTCTGGATCATGGAGAACTGAAGCGCCCCCTTGGCGATCGGCTGTCCGAACAGCCTCCCTCGCACCCGCGCTTCGCTGAACGCGCTGCCGCCGCCGAAGCGCATGCGCACCCAGAATGCGTCGTACGGTGTGTGGCTGTGTCCGGTGTTGGTATCGCCGTAATAGCCATCCACCTCGAGGAACGGATCGCCC
>JBKPLP010000018.1:0-19642 GCA_046731735.1 Acidobacteriota bacterium | reverse complement strand
GCGCGAGGATGACGGCGCTACGTCGTCACCAACTCCGCGGCGAGTTTGGCTGTGAGCGGCGTCAGCAGGATGCCGTTGCGATGGTGACCCGTGGCGTAGACCACTGACGGGTGCTCCGGTGCACGCGCGATGATCGGCAGCCCGTTCGGCGTCGACGGGCGGAGCCCGGCGCGTGCTTCCAGGAACGTCGCGGCCGGCGCGTCCGCCAGCAGTGCGCGCGCCGCGTCGAGCAGCATTGACACGCCCGCGACTGTCGCGCGCTCGTCGAAGCCAACTTCCTCCATGGTCGCCCCGACGAGCAGCGTTCCATCCAGCCACGGGACGATGTAGCTGTGTCCGCGCCACAGCACGCGCCCGATCGGCGGCCCCTGCCAGCGGAGGCGCACCAACTGGCCGCGCACGGGTCTGACCGCCGGTCCGTCGTTGATCACCAATCCGGACCAGCTGCCCGCCGCGACGACAATCCTGGACGCACGATACGAAACCTCGCCCGCGGTAACGGTGATTCGGGCTCCGTCATGGGCGATCTGCTGGACGTGCTGGTGAGGAAAAAACCGGGCGCCGTGACGCTTCGCGGATTCCAGCAGCACCGCGGTCAGCTGCTCGGCGCGGACGTAGGCATGCACGGGAACGAGCAGCGCGCCCTCGGGCGCGCGAACCGCCGGTTCAAGCGCACCGACTTCGGCGCTCGTCAACCACCGCGCGTCCACCCCCTGCGATCGGATCCAGGACGCCTGCGCGATCAGCTGAGTTGCCGCCGCGGAATCTTGCGCAACCTGCAGCGTTCCGCAACGGCGGTATTCGATGTCGGCCCCTTCGCCGCGCAACTCGGAGATGAATTCGTCGTAGAGCTTGAAGCTTCTGACCGCAAGCTCGTGCAGTCTCCCATCGTCCGGTGCCTCGATGTACGGCACGAGCATCCCGGCTGACGCACGGGTCGCGCCTGCGCCCACGTCGCGCGCTTCGAGGATGCACGTCGCCAGCCCCGCGCGCGCAACCTCGCGGGCGATCGCGCAGCCAATAATGCCGGCACCGACCACGATAACGTCGAACTCACGCGACATGGACCCTGCGCATGCTCATCCGAAATGATATCGCGTCAGCTGCGTGGCAATAGGCTTGCTACTGATGGCCGACATGTTGGCGCATCTCAAGGTGCCGCTGAGCTGGGCGGACCTTTTCAAACGCACATTCACCGAGGCAATCGCCGACGACATCCTGAGCCTTGCCGCTCAGCAGGCGTACTACTTCTTCTTCGCCTTGTTTCCGGCGCTGCTCACCTTCATCGCCGTCGCGAGCTTCTTTCCCATTGAAGATGCGATGGGTCAGATCACGAACCTGCTCGCCCGCTTCGCACCTCCTGATGTTCTGAAGATCGTGCAGGCGCAAATCGCCAAGATCTCCGAGAGCAACCAGGGCGG
Organism: Acidobacteriota bacterium; assembly: GCA_046731735.1. Lineage (GTDB taxonomy): Bacteria > Acidobacteriota > Vicinamibacteria > Vicinamibacterales > 2-12-FULL-66-21 > JALZOC01. The sequence goes on along the minus strand of JBKPLP010000018.1, from coordinate 18,221 downwards.
GATACTTACCTTCGCCTTCCTGCTGACGCTCTGGAGCAGCTCGGGCGCGATGGTCTCGATCATCACCACCCTCAACGCCGCCTACGACATCACCGAAGGACGGCCATGGTGGAAGGTACGACTGACGGCGATTGGGCTGACGATCGGCATCGCCGCGTTTATTCTGATGTCCATCGGATTGATTCTTGTCGGACCGGCGCTCGCGGATCATTTCGCGAACACGCTGCACCTAGGTGGCGCATTCAAGCTCCTGTGGCTGGTGCTGCAGTGGCCTGTAGTCTTCGCCGTCGTCGCGACAGGGATCGGAATCATTTACTATTTCGCTCCTGACGCGGAGCAGGAGTGGGTCTGGATCACTCCGGGCTCCATCGTGGCGACCGTTACGTGGGTGGTGGTCTCGATCGGATTGAAGCTGTACATCCTGTACTTCGGAAACTACAACGAGACCTACGGCACGATCGGCGGCGTCATCGTCCTACTCCTGTGGTTCTATCTGACTGGAGTCGCGATCCTGTTTGGAGCGGAATTCAACGCGGAGATCGAACACTCATCGCCCTATGGCAAAGCGACGGGCGAGAAGGTTCCGGGCGAGAGGCGGAAGATCGGCGTCGCGGCACACCGTGAATATGAAGAACGCAAAGCGAAGGGAGAAGACGTGACGCCGCTGCCGGATGACGTGAACTGCGATCTCGACCGCGCGGAACCGAAGCCGCAGCCGTCGGTACGTCCGAGCGACTTGATCATCGGCGCGGCGCTACTGGCGCCGGCTGCGGTCAAAATCGCGAAAGAGATTCGCGAAACGGTAGGAGAGGGTCCGCAGAACGCCGATGCGGCGTGATCAACGGTCTCGATCTTTCCTGACCGGCGCCGGCTGCCACGCATCGGGGCGCAGGTGCCCGCCGAACCCCCAATAGACCGGCTGCGATGGGCGATCGGGCTCGTTGCGCAAAATATCTCCGCGCACCCACTGCCGGTGAGCGGCGTCGACAGGATCGGGAACGCTGGTCACGTGATCGCTGAGGTGCGCACGCCGGTTCGTCACGGCGACGGGCACGTAAACCGGGACGGCCACCGGCACCTCGCGGACCTGCGGCGAGTCGTGATGATCGATAACCACCACCTGAGGCTCCGGTGCCCGGGCCTCCTCGACGATCGGCATCGGAGACTCGATCGGTAGAAGCGGCTGCGTCCGCCCACTCCGAACCATTGCCACGATGACCCGTTGACTCACGCCTGCGTCCTTCAACATCTTGAGTGTCGCGGTATCGATTGGAAAGACCGACGGATCGACCTCGATCAGCGCCAGGATGACATCCTCGGTCAGCCCGGCCCGCGTAAGCTCGACGACGTCGCGAATGGTCAGGGCGCTGGCTGCCGCGGGGAAAAGCGCGATCAATGGGAGAACGAGCAGGGCAAGTCGGCGCATGGGTATCTCTCTCCACGGTCGAGTACTGCAACGGTGGTACCTTGACGCCGAAACGAATTTCAACGGAATCGGCTCAGGTCCCGTCCTGCCTGGTCCTGCCGGGAGGACATGCACTGTCCCCCAGGGGGACCGGAATGCGGGTGCATCCCCTGGCGGGGCACGTTTTGGCGCAGTTTATACGGATTCCAGGCGGTCAGTCGAGGTACAGCTATTGCTGTCCATGAGGACGATCCAGGAGTGAGTTCATGAGTTCCAGAGTGCTTGCGGGTTTGCTCGTTGCGGGGTGCCTGACGGCCGCGGGTGGCGGCGCGTATGTCGCCGTCCACCAGAACGCGGCCGCCAGCGCCGCCGCAGCACCAACCCCTGACGCGCCGGTAGCAGTCGAGCCGGCTGCCCGTCCCGTAGCTGAAACCGAGGCAGTGGTCGGAGACCCCCAGCCACAGCAGGCGCAGCCCGTTGCGACGCCGCCGGCGGCACCATCCATCCCCACTGCCGTAGCGTCACCTGCGCGTCCCGAGACGCCGCGCGCCGCGACGGCTGCGCCGGCGCGTCGAGAGTCCGCGCCGCCACCGCCTTCGCGAAGGAAGGACGTGCCGACAGCCGCCGCGGCCCAGCCGACACCCGCGCCGGCAGCAGCCGCCGAACGTCCGGCTTCAGTCCCCGTGGCGACGCCGCAGCAGCCGGAGCCTGTGGTTACGGAAGTGCCGCGGACGCCCGAGCCTCCGCCGCCGCCTCCGGTACCGCAGTTTGAAGAGGTCGTGCTGCCGACGTCCTCCGTAATTGGATTGCAGGTCGACACCTCGCTCTCCAGTGAACGCGCGCGCGTCGAGGATCGCGTCGAGGCGCGCGTCACGCGTGACGTCATGGCCGATGGGCGCCTCGCGATTCCTGCGGGCGCTCGCGTGCTCGGAGCGGTGACGACGGTCGAACGCGGCGGCAAGGTGAAGGAGCGCGCGCGCCTGGGCGTCCGGTTCCACACGCTGGTGCTTGCGGACGGTCGCGAAGTACCGCTGCGCACCGAAACGATTTACCGCGACGGAGACTCGCCGGCGAACGAGAGCGCTCGCAAGATCGGGGGCGCGGCAGTCGGCGGCGCGATTCTGGGAGCGATCCTGGGCGGCGGGAAGGGTGCCGCGACGGGCGCCAGCATCGGCGCCGCCGGGGGCACTGCGGCGGTGATGGCCGGCGACCGCAACGCCGCCACGCTTCCACCGGGAACCATCCTCACGGTCCGTCTCGCCGCGCCCGCGACGCTCGAAGTAGAAAAACGGCAAGAGTAGGCCGCCTGAATTGCCATAAATGCCAGAATTGCCAGAATCGCCGGAATAGTCATTGCCACAATCGCCGGAATTGCCAGAATTGCCATAAATTCGTTCCCTGAATTGGGGAATTGAATTACGGCGATTCTGGCAATTTTGGCATTTATGGCAATACAGCATTTGGGCGACATGCCCCCGGACGATTTCCGCCGGGCCGGACATCAACTGATCGACTGGATCGCCGACTACCTCGCGGATCCTGCTCGATATCCCGTGCTGTCGCGCGTGCATCCCGGCGAGATCGCGGCGGCGCTGCCGGCAACTGCGCCGGTGGACGGTGAACCCTTCGACACGATCTTCGCCGACTTCGAGCGCGTGCTCGTCCCCGGGCTCACCCACTGGAACCACCCAGGATTTCTTGCGTACTTCGCGATCACCGGCAGCGCTCCCGGCGTCCTCGCGGAGACGCTCTCCGCCGCGTTGAACGTTCAGGCAATGTTGTGGCGCACGTCGCCGTCCGCTACCGAGCTCGAGGAGGTGACGCTCGGGTGGCTGCGAAAACTGCTCGCCCTGCCGGACACGTTCGAAGGCGTCATCTACGACACCGCCTCGATTTCGACCCTGCACGCGCTGGCGGCGGCACGGGAGCGCCATGTGCCGGGCGTTCGGACGCAAGGGCTCGCGGGACGCAGCGATCTTCCCCGCGTCCGCGTCTACTGCTCGGACCAGACGCACTCATCGATCGACAAGGCGGTCATCGCGCTTGGTTTTGGACAGGAGTCGCTGCGCAAGATCGAGAGCGACCAGGATTACCGGATGAAGCCGGGCGCGCTCGCGCGCGCGATCGCATCGGATCGCTCGGCCGGGTGGCTGCCAATCGCCGCGGTCGCGACCGTCGGAACCACGTCCTCGACGAGCGTCGATCCGGTCAAAGCGGTCGCGGAGGTGTGCCGCAACGAGGCGATATGGCTGCATGTCGATGCGGCCTACGCCGGCGTCGCCGCGATGGTTCCGGGTTACGAGTGGGTTCTCGATGGTGCGGAACATGCCGACTCACTCGTCGTCAATCCGCACAAGTGGCTCTTCACGCAGTTCGATCTTTCGGCGTTCTACACCCCGCACATGGATCTCGTGCGCGCGGCGTTCGCGCTCACGCCCGAATACCTGAAGACCGCGGAAGCGGCGCCGGTGAAAAACCTCATGGACACTGGCATCCAGCTCGGACGCCGCTTCCGCGCGCTGAAGCTCTGGATGGTGCTCCGCCACTTCGGCGCCGATGGTCTGCGCGCGCGGCTGGCGGAGCACATGCGGCTCGCGCGGCAGTTCGCCGAATGGGTCGACGCGTCGGCCGCTTTCGAGCGTGTTGCTCCCGTGCCGTTCAGCGTGGTCTGTTTCCGCGCGCATCCGCGAGGCTTGCCCGATGACGCGGTCGACGCGTTGAATGAGCGTCTCCTCGAATCCATCAATCAGACAGGCGAGATCTTCATCTCGCACACCAAGCTCATGGGTCGCTTCACGCTGCGGCTCGCGATCGGCAACCTGCGCACGACCGAGCGGCACGTCGCACGCGCCTGGGAACTGCTGCAACAGCACGCAGCTCAGCTGGCAAAGTCGTAATAGGCACCTGGCTTGCAGCCTGACCGCCCGTCAACGGAGCGGATTATCGCTTACGGGAGAGGATTGTCATGTCACTGCGCAAGTCACTTATCACTGTTGCCACGTTCGTCATCATGACCGCTGCCGCGCCGCGCCAGGCGGCGGCGGACTGGTTGTTTACACCCTTTATCGGATCGACGTTCGGCGGAAGTGCCAACATCGGCGGCGGCATTCCCACGTCAAGGAGCGAGTTCGAACGGAAACTGAACTGGGGTGCGTCGCTGAGCGGAGGTGGTGTGGTTGGGTTCGAGCTCGATTTCAGTTACTCACCGAACTTCTTCGGCGTCACCGATTCCAGCTCGGGCGTCGATTTTCTTGGCGACGGAAATGTCACGACGCTGACCGGCAACGTGCGGCTCGCCGTCCCCAGCGGTCCGATTCGCCCGTATGCCGTCGGCGGAGTCGGGCTCATCCGCTCGAAGGTGGACGATCCAACGCAGTTCTTCAGTAAACCCTCGGCGTCGGATTTCGGAATGGATGTCGGCGCGGGGATTGACGCGTTCTTCAGTCCCGCCGTGGGCGTTCGCGGCGATTTCCGGTACTTCCGATCTTTCGAGGAAGACGATGCCACCACCCTCGACCTTTCGCTCGGAAGCTTCAACTTCTGGCGCGCAACCGTCGGGGTGACGTTCAAGTTTTAAACTCAGAAGACAGGAGACAGAACACAGGAGACAGAGTGATCTCTGTCTCCTATCTCCTATCGTCAATCCACCGCTTTGCCGCGCGAAGCGCGTCCTTCACCGCTTCCGGGCTCGTCGACTGTGGCGTCCGTTTCCTGGCGACCGACGCCGCAGGTGTAATCGCCGCGACGATGTCGGCGTCGAAGAGCGGCGAATGCGCGCGCCATTCTTCGACGGTCATGTCCTCGAACGATCGCCGCTCGTCCACGAGCCGGCGCACGAGTGACCCGACCACTTCGTGCGCCTCGCGGAAAGGCATTCCGCGCGCGACCAGGTAATCCGCGACGTCGGTCGCGAGCAGCAGCCCCGATGCCGCCGCTTCCGCGGTTTCCGCGTTGATCGTGAGGCCTGACAGGACGACGGCTGTGGCGCTGAGACACGCACGAACCGTATCCTCCGCCTCGAACAAGGCCTCTTTGTCCTCCTGCAGATCTTTCGAGTAACCGATCGGCAGTCCCTTCATCGTCGCCAGCCATCCGGCGAGACGGCCGATGATGCGGCCGGTCTTGCCGCGGACAAGTTCCAGCGGATCGGGGTTCTTCTTCTGCGGCATCAGGCTGCTGCCGGTCGCAGCGGTATCCGCGAGCTCAAAGAACCCGAACTCCTCCGATGTGAACAGAATGAGGTCCTCCGCCACGCGGCTCAGATGGACCATCGCCAGCGCGCACGCGTGTAAGAACGACGCGACGAAATCGCGATCGCCGGTCGCGTCGATGCTGTTGGCGACGATGCGGGAAAAACCCAGTTTCGCGGCGAGCGCGTACGGATCGATCGGATAGCTCGTGCCGGCGATTGCGCCTGAGCCGAGCGGCAGCTCGTCAATCTCGTCGAGCGCCGACGCCAGGCGCGCATGATCGCGCCGGAGCGCCGCGGCATGCGCGAGAAAGAAATGCGCGGCCAGGACCGGCTGCGCGCGCCGCAGATGCGTGTAGGACGGCATCAACGCGTCGCCACAGGTTTCCGCCTGCGCGACGAGCGCTTCAATCAGGCCGACGACGGCTGTTTGCAGCTGTGGAATTCGGCGCTTCAAGTACAGACGAAGATCGAGCGCCACCTGCTCGTTGCGCGATCGCCCCGTGTGCAGCCGCCGGCCAGCGACGCCGACTCGTGCCACGAGCTCGCGCTCGACGAAGGAATGGACGTCCTCGTCCAGCGCCGCCGCGGGGGAGTTGAAAAACGCGGGATCCGCGCCCGCTGCAGCGATCTCGTCCAGCGCCTTGCGGATCGCCGACGCGTCGTCATGGGAGAGCACCCCGGCGCTCTCGAGGGCGTCCGCCCACGCCAGGCTGCCCGTGACATCGTCGGCGAACAGCCGGCGGTCGAATTTGAACGAGGCGCCGAACTCGAACAGCGCGGCGTCCGGATCGCCGGCAAACCGTCCAGACCACAGATGGGCCATCGATCAGCGCTCCACCGCTTCGGCGCGCTTCATCGCCTTGCGCGTGGCGGTCGCCGTCGGCAGACCCCAGATCTTGATGAAACCCTCCGCCGCGGCGTGATCGAAGCTGTCGCCCGCGTCGTAGGTCGCGAGGCCGTGGTCGTACAGTGCGTAATCCGACTTGCGGCCAACCACGCGGCAGTCGCCCTTGAACAGCTTCAAGCGGACGGTCCCGGTCACGCGCGGCTGAATCGCGGCGACGAAGGCGTCGATCGCCTCGCGTGTCTGCGAGAACCACAGGCCGTTATAGACGGCATCGGCGTAGACGCGCCCCAGATCGTGCTTGAGGCGCTCGAGGTCGCGCGCGATGACGAGCTTCTCCAGTTCGGCGTGGGCCATGTGCAGCACGACCGCCGCGGGCGCTTCGTACACTTCCCGCGATTTGATGCCCATCAGCCGGTTCTCCACCATGTCGATGCGGCCCACGCCGTGCGCACCGGCGATGGTCTCGAGGCTCTCGATCAGTTCCAGCAGCGGCATATCGATACCGTTCGCACGCAGCGGGATCCCGGCCTCGAAATCGATCTCGACGTAGGCGGGATCGCTCGGGCACGCCGTCGCCGGCCGCGTCAGCGTGTAGACCTCCTCCGGTGGCTCAATCCAGGGATCCTCGAGCACACCGCATTCGATCGAGCGCCCCCAGAGATTCGAGTCGATGCTGTAAGGGTTGGCGTTCGTCACCGGAACAGGAATGTTCCTGACACGCGCGTACTCGATCTCGTCGGTCCGGCTCATGTTCCACTCGCGCGCCGGAGCGATGACGCGCATCTCCGGATCGAGCGCGTGAATCGACACGTCGAGGCCAACCTGATCGTTGTCCTTCCCGGTGCAGCCGTGGGCGACTGCGGTCGCTCCTTCCATGCGCGCGACCGCGACGAGGTGTTTGGCGATCAGCGGACGACCGAGCGCCGAGGCAAGCGGGTACCGTTCTTCGTACATGGCGCGCGCCTGCAGAGCGGGCATCACGTAGTCGCGCGCAAACTCCTCGCGTGCGTCGATCACGTGCGCGCGGAGCGCCCCGACCGCAAGCGCCCGCTCGCGTACGTTCGTCAGCTCCTGGCCCTGGCCCAGATCCAGCGTCAGCGTGATGATCTCAGCCTCGTACTTCTCGGCCAGCCACCGAATGGCTACCGAGGTATCGAGCCCGCCCGAGTACGCCAGAACAATTCGTCGCATCGCTGGAACCTCGATATCGCTGCCCCGATTGTGTAAAAAGAACCCTGTAGAACCTTGTAGAACAGAACCCGCAGAACCCTGTAGAACAGAACCTCGCAGAACTCCGTAGGACCCCGCAGAGCCTCGTAGAACCCTCAAGCACTACGCCATTGGTCGAGCCGCTTCGAAAGCCCGGCCGCATCGGGAGCGCTGCGGCAGATGACGAGGATGGTGTCGTCGCCCGCTATTGTGCCGACGACCTCCGCCAGGCCGGCTCGATCGATCGCCACCGCGAGCGGCTGGGCCTGCCCCGCGTCGGTCTTCAATACGACGAGTTGTTCGACCACGTCGTAACGGCGCAGGTAGTCGTCGACGGCGGTCCGGCACTCCTGCTCGGCGTCTCCTGGGCCGGCCAGTTCCATCCCGGGCCGCCGGTACGCCCCATCCGCCGCGCGCTTTACCAGGCCTAAGTCGCGGATATCGCGGGAAATGGTGCCCTGGGTCGCGTCGATACCGCGACCGCGGAGCCGCTCGCGTAGCTGCTCCTGGCTGGTAATCGCCTCCCGCTCCACGATCTCCAGGATGGCCGCCTGGCGGTAGGATTTCATAATTATGCAAACGCCAGCTGGAAATTATACCGCATGCAGCCAGTCCAGAAGGCGTGTTTTCCACAGTTTATTGTTGATCCGGTGGAATAAACCTTGTATAACTAAACGTTCGAATGCATAACTATTCTCCAGTTCGAGTGGGCGTCGCGGGAGCAACGGGCTACGCCGGCCTCGAACTGCTCAGACGGCTTGCGCGCCACCCGCACGCGGACATCCGGTTCGCCATGGCGTCGAGCGCCTCGGAATCGAAGCGCCTCCCTGCTCTGGCAAGAATCTGGGACGCGCCGGTCGAGCCGCTCGACGTGGATAAGCTCGCGCAGGGCACGGATGCCGTGTTTCTCGCGCTGCCGGACGCCTTGGCTGCGGACATCGCGCCGAAACTGACGGAAAGCGGCCCGCGCGTGTTCGATCTCTCCGGTGCGTTCAGGCTGCGTCATGCGGATTTGCGGCAGAAGTGGTACCCGCACACGCCGACTGCGGTGCCGGCCGTCTACGGGTTGACGGAGCGGCGCCGCCGCGAACTCGCCGACGCGAAACTGATCGCCTGTCCCGGCTGCTATCCAACGGCTGCTGTGCTCGCGCTGCAGCCGCTCGTATGCGCCGGCCTGCTCGAGCCGGGCGTGATCATCGACGCCAAGTCCGGCGTGTCCGGCGCAGGCAAGACGCCGACCGAGCGCACGCACTTCTCGGAGTGTCACGGCAGCATCTCCGCATACGGCGTGTTCGCCCACCGTCATGCGGCGGAGATCGAACAGGAGCTCGGCACGGCGGTGACCTTCGTGCCGCATCTCGTTCCGCTCGACCGCGGGATCCTCGAGACGATCTATGTGCGGTTGAAGGCAGGAAGCGACGGGGCTGCGGTCGAAGCCGCGCTGAGATCCGCGTACGCCGCGTCGCCGTTCGTCCGCCTGACGGGATCGGATCTGCCGGAGATCAAACACGTCGCGCACACGAACTTCTGCGACATCGGATGGCGAGTCCAGGGCTCGCAGCTCGTCATGGTCGCCTGCATCGACAACCTGGTGAAGGGAGCCGCGGGACAGGCGATTCAGAACTTCAACGTGGTATTCGGCTTCGACGAAGCGACGGCGCTGGACTGATGAGCGACGTTCTCAAGCTCGGCGGAGAACTCCTCGAGGATGCTGGCGCCATCCGGCAGGCCGCCGGCGCGATCGTGCGAGCGGCGAGCGCGGGCCCGCTCGTCGTCGTGCACGGCGGCGGACGGGCGATCGACGCCGAGTTGCGGGCCCGCGGCGCGGAGCCGCGATTCGTCGACGGGTTGCGGGTCACCGACAGCGCAGCGCTCGATGCGGTCATCAGCGTGCTCGCGGGGCGCAACAACACGGCGCTCGTCGCCGCAATCGGAGCCGCCGGGGGACGGGCGGTTGGCCTGACGGGCGCCGACGCGTTCATCGGCCTCTCGACGCGCGCCGGGCTGTTCTCGACCGTTTCCGGCGAGCAGGTGGATCTCGGCCTGGTCGGACAGCTCGAGAGCGTCGACGTCTCGCTGCTGCGCGATCTGGCCGCTTCGGGCTACATCCCGGTGGTCGCGAGCATCGGCGTGACCGCAGCCGGAGAGCTGCTGAACGTCAATGCCGACACGCTGGCCGGACACCTGGCGGCGGCGCTTGGGGCATCGCGTCTGACCATCGCCGGCGGCACCGCCGGCGTCCTCGACGCGCAGGGGGCGACGATCTCGCGGCTCACGGCGGAGGAGATGGACGCGATGATCGCGTCCGGTACCGCCCACTCGGGCATGATCGCGAAGCTCGCGGCGTGCCGCCGCGCCCTCGATGCCGGTGTCGCCGAGATCGCCATCGTCTCCGGCAGGGGCGTGATGGACTTCACAACCGCATCGGGTACGCGGATTCGATCAACCGTTGGCCGGGCCTTCTAGCGGGTTGAAAAGAGATATGACCACAGCGACCGACGTCATCTCCGTTGAAAAAGAGCACCTGCTGCAGATCTACCGGCGCAGCTCGGTCGTGTTCGAGCGCGGCCGCGGCTGCCGCCTCTTCGACGCGGACGGACGCAGCTATCTGGACCTGCTGTCGGGGATCGGCGTCGCGGCGCTTGGACATGCGCACCCGCGCCTGGCCGCCGCGCTCGCGGATCAGGCCCAGCAGCTGCTCCATACGTCGAACCTCTTCTTTCATCCGCTGCAGGGAGAGCTGGCCTCGCGGCTGGCGGAGCTGTCGGGCCTTCCGCGTGCGTTCTTCTGCAACAGCGGCGCGGAGGCGGTCGAAGCCAGCCTCAAGTTCGCCCGCCGCTACTGGTATTCGCAGGGGCAGCCGCGTTCCGGATTCGTCGCGTTCGAACACTCGTTCCATGGCCGGACCATGGGCTCGTTGTCGGTCACGTGGGACGACCACTATCGCGCTCCCTTCAAGCCGCTCATCGCTGACGTGACCTTCGTGGCGCCCGATGACCTGGACGCGTTGCGGGCCGCGGTGACCGAACATACGGCTGCAGTCATCGTCGAGCCGATACAAGGTGAAGGGGGCATCCGGTTGATTTCTGCAGCGACCGCTGCGGCAATCACGGAGGCCTGCAAGCGGACGGGGGCGCTGCTCATCGCGGACGAAATCCAGTGCGGGCTGGGCCGCACCGGGCGCGCCTTCTGCTCCGCCGCCCTCGGCCTGCAGCCGGACCTGATCACGATCGGAAAAGCGCTCGGCGCCGGCGTCCCGATTGCCGCCACGCTTTTCAGCGACCGTGTGGCGGCGGCGGCGGCGTTCGGCGACCACGGCAGCACGTATGGCGGGAACCTGCTCGCGTGCCGGGCGGCGCTCGTGTTCATCGAGGAGCTCGTCGACGGCGGCCTGATGGCGCACGTCGGGCGGGTCGGGGACCATATGGAGTCGCAGCTTCGCGCGCTCGCCACGCGGCACGCGTGCGTGCGCGAAGTTCGCGGTGCCGGACTGATGTGGGGGCTCGATCTCGATCGGCCGGCGCTGCCGGTCGTGGAGGCCGCGCTGCAGCAAGGGCTGCTGGTGAACCGCACGTCGGACACCGTCGTCCGGCTGCTGCCGCCCTACATCATCACGGCTGAAGAGATCGACGAGGCGATTGGACTGCTGGACGCCGCGCTGCACGCGGCATTCGGGGGATCACAGCGATGAACAAGGTGACCTTCAGGCAGGCGTCGGCGGCCGACGCGGCGGACATTCATCGGCTCATCACGGACAACCTCGAGGTGGGCCATCTGCTTCCGCGCACGTTCGACGACGTCGTCGCCCATGCTCCGCGCTTCGTCGTCGCCGAGCACGACGGCGGGGTGATCGCGTGCGCCGAGCTGGCGCCGCTCAGCCGGACGGTTGCCGAGGTGCGGTCGCTGGTCGTCGACCAGCACGCACGCGGTAATCAGATCGGTCCCCGGCTGGTCACCGAGCTCGCCGGCGGCGCCGCCGGGCGCGGCTTCGCGACCCTCTGCGCGTTCACGCATCAGCCCTCGCACTTCGTGAAGATGGGGTTCACGATCGTTCCCCACATGTGGGTACCCGAAAAGATTGCACACGACTGCACGTCGTGTCCTTTGTTCCGCCGTTGCGGGCAGTATGCAGTCGCACTGCCGTTGCGGGCCGGCGTTCAGATCCGCCCCGAGCAGCCTGCGGCGGTCATCTATGCCGGCCGGACGATAGCGGCGCGCCGCCCGAACATCGAACGGTTGCAGCTCGATCCGGGCCACGTATTCGACGAGCAGCCGGTGTCTGCGTGACCGAGCTCACGTCGAAGGCGGTCGACGGCGGCATCACCGCTCCGAAGGGCTTCCGCGCAGCGGGCGTCTTCTGCGGCATCAAGGCGAAGGGGCTGGACTTCGCGCTCATCGCGTCGAACGGACCGGCGTCGGCAGCGGGCGTATTTACCACCAATCGCGCCCAGGCCGCGCCGATCGTCGTGTCACGCCGCAACCTGTCGGCGGCGCGAGGCCGCGCGGTCGCGATTGCCGTCAACAGCGGTTGCGCGAACGCCTGCACCGGGGGCGAGGGGCTGCAGCATGCTGAAGCGATGGCGGCCCAGACGGCGGCAGCGCTGGGGTGCACGCCCGAGGAGGTGCTCGTCGCATCGACCGGCGTCATCGGCGTCAAGCTCGACATGGCGAAGATCGCTCGCGGTATCGGCAGCGCCCGTGCGGCGCTCTCGGCTGAGGGTGGGTCGGATGCTGCCCGCGCGATCATGACCACGGATCCGTTTCCGAAGCAGGCGTCGGCGGAGGTCATGGCTGGCGGCGGCACGTTCCGGGTCGGCGGGATCGCGAAGGGTTCGGGAATGATCGAACCCCATATGGCAACCATGCTCGGATTCGTCACGACGGACGCCGCGGCAGCCCCCGAGCTTCTGCAGCGCGCGCTCAAGGCAGCGGTGGACGACACGTTCAACGCCATCACTGTCGATGGCGAATGCTCGACGAACGACTGCGTCTTCGTGCTCGCCAACGGGGCGAGCGGCGTCCGGCTCGGTGACCCGGATTACGACGTGCTGGTCCGGGCGCTCCGCGTCGTGTGCGAGCCGCTGGCGATTGGCATCGTACGCGGCGGCGAGGGTGCCACCAAGCTGGTGACGGTGCGCGTCACCGGCGCCGCTTCGAACGTCGACGCGCGGCGGGCGGCACGAGCGATTGCGAATTCGCCTCTCGTCAAGACGGCGATCCACGGGGGTGATCCGAACTGGGGCCGTCTGGTGGCGGTCGCGGGGCGATCAGGATCGGAGTTCGTGCTCGACCGCGCCGCGGTTCGCATCGGTCCGATCGAGTTGTTCAGTGACGGCGCGCCGCACGATGAACGGGCGCCCGACGCGGCGGAATACCTGAAACAGCCGGAGATCGTCGTGGACGTGAATCTGGGCACCGGAGGGAACGGCGCGGCGAAGATGTGGACCTGCGATCTCAGCGCCGAGTACGTACGCATCAATGCGGAGTACCGCACGTAGAGGACGCTTCATGCGCAGCGCGACTGCCATTCCCTCTCGATTTCTTTCGATGCTCGATTTCGAGCACGACACGCTCGATCTGTGCCTGGACCTTGCGGCGCAATACAAAGCGGCGCGAGCGGCTGGCGTGCTCCACGATCGGCCGCTCGAAGGACGGCACGTGGCGCTGCTCTTCGAGAAGCCCTCGCTCAGAACCCGATCGACGTTCCAGATTGCTGTGCGGGAGCTCGGGGGGGACGTCATCGAACCGCCGACCGACGTGGCGCTGGGCGGACGCGAGCCGATCGCCGACGTGGCGCGCAACCTCGAGCGATGGGTTTACGCCGCGGTCGTCCGCACCTACGCTCAGGGACGGCTCGAGCAGTTCGCTGACGCCGCACCCCGGCTTCGCGTCGTCAACGCGCTGACGAACGAGGAGCATCCGTGCCAGGCGCTTGCCGACTGCGTGACGCTGCGGGAGCTGTGGGGCAGCCTCCGCGGACGGACGATCACCTTCGTCGGCGACGGCAATAACGTCGCGACATCGCTCGCCCAGGCGGGCGCCATGCTCGGCGCGATCGTGCGCGTGGCGTCGCCGGCCGGGTTCGAGCTGCCCGCGCACGTCGTCGACAGCGTTGGACGAGTCGCCCGATATGGCGGCGGCGTCGAGCTGTTCACCGACCCGGTTGGGGCAGTGCGCGGCGCCGACGCGGTGTACACCGATGTGTGGACGTCGATGGGTCAGGAGGACGAGGCGCAGGAGCGAGAGTCGGTGTTTGCGCCCTACCAGGTGAACGCCGCGCTGATGGCACACGCCAGCGCTCGCGCCCTGTTCATGCACTGCCTGCCGGCACACCGCGGTGAGGAAGTGACCGCCGATGTCCTCGACTCCCCTCTTTCCGTCGTGTTCGATCAGGCGGAGAACCGCTTGCACGCGCAGAAGGCGCTGCTCGCGCTGCTGGCACGCTCGTAGGCGGGTCTGAAGACCCGCCCTACGGCACGCCGACCTTATTAGCCCCGGTGATTCGCCCACGCAGGCCGGGGCCTATGCCTGGGCAACACTCGCCTACGTAGGCCGGGCCTTTAGGTCCGGCAACACGACCGTCGTGATAGCCTGCCACCATGCGGCAGGTGGTCATCGCCCGCCACGGCGCTCCGGAGGTGCTGGAGATCCGCGAGGGGCCCGACCCATTACCGGCTGACGACGACATCCGCATCCGCGTCCGCGCAGCAGGGATCAACTTCGCGGACATCCTCGCGCGGCTTGGCCTGTACCCCGACGCACCGAAGCCCCCCATGGTGGTTGGCTACGAGGTCGCCGGTCTCGTCGATGCCGTCGGCCGGAACGTTGTCGGCTTCGCCGAGGGGGATCGCGTGGTTGCACTCACGCGCTTCGGCGGGTATGCGGACACGGTCGTCGTTCCCGCGCCACAGGCGTTCCACTTCCCGGACAACTTGAGCGATTCGGAAGCGGCGGCGGTGCCGGTCAACTATCTGACCGCATCGATCGCGCTCTACAAGATGGCCGCGCTCGCGCCCGGCGAAACCGTGCTCGTGCACAACGCGGGCGGCGGCGTCGGCATCGCGGCGACGCAGCTCGCGCGCCTGCGCCGAGCGACAGTGATCGGCACCGCCTCCGCGTTCAAGCACGACGCGCTGCGCAGCTTCGGCGTCGATCACGCGATTGATTACCGACATGCGAATGTCGCCGACGAAGTGAAGAAGCTGACGCGGGGTCGCGGCGTCGACGTCATCCTGGATCCGATCGGCGGACGCAGCTTCACCGACAGCTACTGCATGCTCGCGCCGCTCGGACGGCTGATCATCTTCGGGCTGTCGGCGGCGGCGACGGGTGAGAAGCGCAACGCGTGGCGCGCGTTCCGGGCCTGGTTCGCGACGCCCCGATTCAATCCGCTGTCACTGATCAACCGTAATCGCGGCGTCTTCGGGTTGAACGTCGGGCATCTGTGGGACGAGCGGCGTCAGCTTGCAGGAACGATGGAGATGCTGATCAGCGAGCTGCGCGCCGGCCGCATCACTCCGATCGTCGCGCGAACGTTTCCCCTCGATCGCGCCGCCGACGCGCATCGGTTCATTCAAAGCCGCGCGAACATCGGCAAAGTCGTACTGACAACGTGAATTGCCATAATTGCCACAATTGCCAGAATCGCTGTAATTGATCGAATCATTTATGGCAATTTTGGCAATTCCGGCGATTATGGCAATTCTGCCAATCACCGCGGCTCCGAAGGCACCGTCATCTTTCTGTCGGTGCCGAGGAACCTGCGGAAGAACGTCTCCATCCGCCCGAGCGTGTACATCCAGCGGCTGTGCAGCAGCGACTCGTGCGTGTCGTCCGGGAACACGATCACTTCGTAGTACACATCGCGGGCCCTGAGGAGCTGCACGAGACCGGTCGTCTGCTGAAACGCGACATTCCGGTCGTCGTCGCCGTGGACGAGCAGCACCGGCGATTTCCATCCGTCAATCGCCCCGATCGTCGACGACTTGAACGACACCGCGTCGGGATCAAGCGAGCTGCCCCAGAGATGGACGCCCGCGAGATCGACGCCCGCCTTGAAGAGGTCCGAGTTCCGGGCAAGCGCCTGAGAGGTCAGGACCCCTCCGTAGGAAAGCCCCCAGATCCCGATACGGTTCGGATCGACGTCGGAACGCGACTGCAGGTATTTCCCCCCGGCAAGCACATCCTGGTACTCGGCGTTGCCGCCGCCGCCGGTGTTCGGCGCGCTGCGGAACGATCTGCCGTAGCCGATACCGCTCCGGTAGTTGATGGAGAGCACGACGTATCCCTGGTTCGCCAGCCACTGATTGATACCGTACGCCCAGTGATAGAACTGCATGTAGTGATAGCCGAGGAGCATCTGTCTCACTGGGCCGCCGTGCACGAACACGATTGCCGGCCGTCGCTCCCCAGGCGGGATGTCTTTCGGCAGGAACAGCTGGTTGTGGATCTCGAGCCCGTCGGCAGCCTTGGTGAGAACCAGCTGCGGCTCGACGTGCGCGTCGGTGGGGAAATTCTTCCGCGCCAGCGGAAACGCGATTTTCTGTGACGCCGGGGTTGACGGTGACAGCGTCCAGATGCCGAGCGATTGGGGCATTTTCCAGGTCGCGCTCAGCGTCGCCAGCGTTTTGCCGGAGGCAAGCGGAACCGGCAGGGTCTCGATCCCCTGACCGGTCGTGACCTGGCGCGGCGGGCCGCCGCCAACCGGCACCGCCCAGATGTGACGCCGCTCGATGTCCATCGCGTTCGTGCAGTAGTAAAGCGTCTTGGCGTCCGGAGACAACGCCACGGACGTCTGATCCTCAATCAGCCCGTCGGTCGTCGTGAGCGTTACAGGGCGCGCTCCCGGCTCCGTGAGCTTCAACGAGAAATAGCGATCCCACTCGTCCGCCGGCACCGGCGGCGGCGCAGGTTGCGGGACAACCGCGGCGGTTCCGCGCCCGCGACCGCCGCGCCCTCCGGCCGCGCTGACGGTGAACACTAGGTAATCGCCAGCGAGCTTTGGATTCGCGATGCTGGTCACGGTCGGGTCCGACGGCTGGTTGTGCCAGATCTCCTGCGCCTCACCGGTCGCGACATCCGCCTTCATGATCGACAGCGTATAGCCGCCGCGGAAGGTAGCGCGCTCCAGACCCGGGACAGTGGCGCTGCGCCCGCCCTGCGCCGCCTCCGCCGGTGCCGGAGTCTGCGCGGCCGCCGTTGTCTGCTCGGTGGGTGCACCCCGGCCGCGCCCGCGCCCCGTCGCATTGGGCTGGAATGCCGGGCCGTTAGGAACCCCGATGCTCCCGTTGCCCTGTTGCGCCTGCAGCGCGAACGGCAGCCCGGGACGGCGAACGAACACGACGCTGGCGCTGTCGCTCGTCCAGAGCGGACTGCTGTCGAAGTCGACGCTCGGCGCCATGTATTTCACGGTACGGCCCTTCATGTCGTACACCGCGACGAAGCTGTGATCGGTCCGCGTGGTCACGAACGCGATCTTCTTCCCGTCAGGCGACCACGTCGGCGTGCTCTCGGTGCCCCGTTCGGCGATGAAGGCCTTCTCGGCCCGATCCAACTCGGACACCGGCTTCACCGGAGTCACCTTCGCGAGATGAATCTGCCCGTCCTTGGTGAACAGCACGGAGCTGCCGTCGGGCGCGAGCTCCGCGGTGCCGGTCAGCTCCGCGACGCGGAACGCGGGACCGCCGCTGGTCCGTGCCGCCCACACGGCGCGCTCGGTACCGTCCGGGTTGGCCATGGGATTCGCGACCCAGCCGTCGCGGTTCGGCGCGCTCCCTCGAACAAAGATGACCGTCGAGCCGTCGTCCGAGATCCTCGGCTCCGACATGTCGACACCGTCGTCTTTTTGAAAATTCGTGAGCCGGACCGGGATGAAGGCCGGCGCCGCCGCCGTATAGGCGTTGCGCTTACCTTCTTCGAACGCCACCCACGCGACACGGTCCGCTTTCTTCGCCGCGACGACGTCGAGGGGCGAAGCGGCGCTGAGAAACTGCTGATAGCCAGCAGCAGGTACGGGAGCGGTTGCGACCGGAAGGGACGTGAGGGCGATCAGAAAGACCGCCGCCGCAACAGGGGCGACACGGGTCACGCGCATGCCTCCTCCGGAGAAAAGCCGCGCGGAGTGTATCACCGGTGTGCTGATCGGGTCGCCGGAAGCTGACGGCTCGTGGAGGGTCTCGGGGTTCTACCAGGTTCTGCAAGGTTCTCCCAGGTTCTGTTCTGCAAGGTTCGACCGTGTAGAACCTTGTCGAACCGAACCCTGCAGAACCTTGTAGAACCCCGTCGAACCCTGTAGAACCCCTCTTACGCTGAATGACAAATGAACCATTCATCATTCAGCATTCGCAGACACACCCACCGCGCTCCGCGAGTGCGGAAGGGTGACGGCATCGGTTGGACGGCGCAGCGGCGTTACTTCAGGTGCTTGTTCACCAGCTTCGTCATCTCGAACATGTTGACCTGCGCCTTGCCCCCGAAGACCGGTTTCAGCGAATCGTCCGCCTTGATCATGCGGCGGTTCTTCTCGTCCTGCAGCCCGTTCTTCTTGATGTAGGCCCACAGCTTCTTGG
>JBKPLP010000017.1:0-3615 GCA_046731735.1 Acidobacteriota bacterium | reverse complement strand
GCGCCAACGGCGAAGGCTATATCCGGTTCTGCTTCGCTCGCGATCGGCGCGAGCTCACCGGCGCGATCCGGTCGGTGGAGTCGTTGTTCGCGGCAACCAAGCTTTGAAGTGAGTTGACTGACCTGCTACCCGCCACCTGTTACCTTTTACCTTTTACCTTTTACCTTTCACTATCACCTCACATGCCGTCCGCCGTCGACGCGGATGGTCTCGCCAGTGACGAAATCCGACTCGATGAGAAACGCCACGGCCTTGACGATTTCCTGCTCGCCGCCCCAGCGGCCCACCGGCGTCGACGCTTCGACCGCCTTGAGTTCCTCCTCGGTCGTGCCGGGCGGCGCGAGGATCGGCCCGGGCGCAATCGCGTTGACGAGGATCTGATCGGCGGCGAGCTCCAGCGCCAGCGCTTCGGTCAGGCCAATCACCGCGCGCTTGGCGACGTAGTACGGCAGATAACCCTTGTAGCGCGGCCGGCCGCTCGCCGCGACCCAATCAGTGAAGTTGATGATGCGCCCGCCGCCGGCGGCGCGAAGATGGGTGATGGCCGCGCGTGCGCAGAGGAACGCCGCCTTCAGGTCAACATCCACGGTCGAATCCCAGACCGACTCGTCGGTGTCGTCAAGTGGTACCGATCGGTAGACCGACGCCATGTTGACGAGCACGTCGAGGCGTCCAAGCGACCGAGCCGCCTCGTTGACCAGCCGCTCGCACTCGTGCGCCTGCGAGACGTCGGCTCGAATCAACACCGCCTCCCGTCCCGCGGCACGCACCGACGCCGCGGCGTCCTCCGCTTCCGGTCTCGAGCGGTTGTAGGAGAGCGCGACATTCATCCCGCGCTGCGCGAGATCCACGGCGATCGCTGCCCCGATCCGTTTTCCGCCGGTTATCAGGACGGTCCTGTCGAGAGGCTTCATCGCCGGCCGATCACACCTTCCGCGCGAGCACGCGGGCGCGGCCGTAGGCCTCGGACTCTGCCGACCGGGCGCGACGACCATCGATCGAGAACGCGCCGGGGCCGGTGAGCATCAGAGCCATCAGTGCACCGATCAGCGTGAGATTGAACTCGTAGCCATGCCCCTGGCCTGGCGCGAGCGCCCAGTTGATGAAGAAGCCGTTCGCGAGGTGGACCTTCCAGGTCGCGACGGCCATTTCCAGCGCCAGCGCGAGCGCCGCGAAGAACGTCAGCGCGCCGGCGATCAGCAGAAGACCGCCGCCAAATTCAACGATCGCAACGGCGACAGCGAGTGAATAGGCAGGGGTGATCCCGAGCTGCGTGAAGAACGCGGCGGTGCCGGGCAAACCGCCCCCGCCCCAGAGGCCGAAGAGCTTCTGCGCGCCGTGCGCGACAAACACCGCGCCCACCACGAGGCGCAGCACGGCGGGGCCATACGGCTGCATCCAGGTTCCTCCGGCGGACGGTCCGTTTCGCGCCCGCGATCAGAGTATTCTATCTTCGATTGAATCGGCGGGGACCCCTGCACCCCGCCTGGCTCACTTCGCTCGCTCGCGCTGCGCCGCTCGCTCCGCTCCGTTCGCGATCGAGGTTCGTGTTTGAACGGATAGCCATGATTACCAGACGTTCGTTTCTGCGCGCGACCGGAACGGCGGCGGCCATCGCGGCATTCAACGATGACCATCTCGAGCGCGTGCACGCCGCGGGACGGCGGGTCGAGGGATTCGCGGCTGGCGATGTCGCGGCCGACGAGAGCTACTGGCGCGAAATCCAGCAGGCCTTCACGCTCGATCGCACGATCATCAACTTGAACAACGGCGGCTGTTCTCCGAGTCCGCGGGTTGTCCACGAAGCATTCAAACGCTATCTCGACATCTCCAATCAGGCGCCCGTGTATCACATGTGGCAGATCCTCGAGCCGAACATCGAAACGGTGCGCCGGCGCCTCGCCGCGGAATTCGGCTGCGACCCCGAGGAGCTGGCGATCACGCGCAACGCCAGCGAGGCGCTGCAGATCGCTCAGCTCGGCATCGACCTCAAAGCGGGCGACGAGGTGGTCACCACCAACCAGGATTACGGCAGGATGCTGACCACCTGGGACCAGCGGGTGCGCCGCGACGGCATCCGCGTGAACAAGATCTCGTTTCCGGTCCCGCCGCCCTCGATGGACGACCTCGCGCACCGATTGCTCGCGGCGATCACGCCGGCGACGAAGGTTCTCCATTTCTGCCACATCACGAACCTGACCGGCCAGATCTTTCCGGTAAAGCGGATCTGCGACGAAGCGCGGCGGCGCGGCGTCAAGACGATCGTCGACGGCGCGCATGCGTTCGCGCAATTCCCCTACAAGCTGAGCGATCTCGGCTGTGACTACTACGGCACCAGTTTGCACAAGTGGCTGCTCGCGCCGATCGGTACGGGGTTCCTTTACGTGCGCCGCGAGAACATCGCGTCGTTGTGGCCGTTGCAGCCCGCAGCCGAGACGCAGAAGGACAACATCCGAAAGTTCGAAGAGATCGGTACGCACCCGGCAGCGAACCACAATTCCATCGCCGAGGCCATGAGCTTCCACGAGGGGATCGGTGCGGAACGCAAGGCGGCGAGGCTGCGCTACCTGCGCGACCGCTGGGCAAAACGGCTCGCCGGCAATCCCAAATTCCGGATCCATACGAATCTGACGGACCCGGCCCAGTCCTGCGCGATTGCGAACGTGCAGGTTGTCGGCGTGGCCACGGCGAAGGTCGTGACGCGGTTGTGGGACCGGTGGCGCATCATCGCAACGCCGATCGCCCACGCGGAATTCGAAGGCGTCAGGGTGACCCCGAACGTCTACACGACGCTCGAAGAAGTGGAGACCTTTACGACGGCGATGGAGGAAATCGCGATCAAAGGAACCGACTGATCGGATATTAACAGAGGAGGCTGGGGAGCCTGGGCACGAGCTCGGAGGGCGGGAGAAAATCTGCGGTCTACCGGAAAGCGGGACGCGAAGCACCCTGCGAAAGTGCTGACGTTAAGCCGCGGACGCGCCGCCGGACCATTCCGGCGAAACCTCCAGCGCCCCGCCTCCGGTAGGCCGCAGGGCCGCGGATCCGACAGAGGATCCGCGGCCGCGAGCTTTCTAGGTGAGGACCTTGATCACGACGCGGCGGTTCTGCGCGCGTCCGGCCTTGGTCTTGTTCGGCGCGATCGGCTTCTCTTCGCCGAAGCTGATCACGTTGATCTTGTGGAGCGGCACCTGGTGCTGCTCATAGAGATAGCGCTTCACCGCTTCCGCGCGCTCCAGACCGAGCTTGTAGTTCAGGTCCTTCGTACCCGCGTTGTCGGTGTGGCCTTCGATCTCGATGAACGCCCCGTTGGGCTCAGCCTTCAGCTTCTGAACGAGCGCGTCGAGGTCAGCCTTGGCCTCGTCGGGCATCGTCGCTTTGCCGAACTTGAACCCGCCCTTGTCCTCGCTGAGGGTGACCTCGTAGACAAGGCGCTTCGACGCCTTCTCGATGGCATCGGCACGGGTGTTTACCGCGTCAGCAGCCGCACGGGCTTCGTCGGCGCGGCGTCCGGCCGCGTCCGCGCGCTGGCCCGCAGCCACCGCTTTCTGATCGACCTCGCCAATGCGTCCTTCATTGGCGCGCGTACGCTCCTGGTTCTCTTCAACCGACTTT
>JBKPLP010000016.1:0-2379 GCA_046731735.1 Acidobacteriota bacterium | reverse complement strand
GGCTCGCGCTCGGCTCCCCGATGGTCATGCGCACCCGGACGGCACGGGAAGCGCGCGCGATAGCGGACGGGGGCGACGGACCGGCCGAAGCACGCCGCGAATTCGATCGATCGGATCGCTTGTTTATCCGCTTCGCCGTCTACGGCGACCAGGATGCCGCGGTCGCGGCGCGGCTGCTCAGCCGTCGAGGCAAAGAGCTTCGCGCACTGTCCGTTGCCCGCATGGCGGATGGCGCCTACCAGCTCGACCTCCCCCTCAGTGTCAGCCTGCGTGACGACTACGTGATCGCGATCGACGTGACGCGCGGAACCGAGTCGGCCAGAGCGCTGGTGCCCTTCAGAGTACGGTAACTGTTCCGCCCGACGGGTCGCCCGACTATGACCCCTTGCGCTGTCCAACTGTCTGCAGGGCGCTGTCCACGATGGCCTGCGCGTCGCGGACGATGGCATCGAGATTGGCCTGGCCGCTGAAGCTCTCCGCATAGATCTTGTAGATGTTCTCCGTCCCCGAGGGACGAGCGGCGAACCAGCCGGTTGCGGTGACGACCTTCAAGCCGCCGATTGGTTCGTCGTTGCCTGGGGCGCGCGTCAGCTTGGCGACGATGGGTTCGCCGGCGAGGCGGGATTCGCGCACCATTTCGGGCGAGAGCTGCTGCAATCTGGCTTTTTGCTCTGGCGAGGCAGGCGCGTCGATACGGGTGTAATACGGTGTGCCGAACTCCGCGGTCAACGAGCGATAGTGCTCGCCTGGTTCTTTACCGGTACGCGCGGTGATCTCGGCCGCAAGTAAATCCATGATCGGCCCGTCCTTGTCGGTGGTCCAGACGGTTCCCTTGCGTCGAGAAAAGCTGGCGCCCGCGCTCTCTTCGCCGCCAAAACACAGTGAACGGTCGAACAAGCCCTGAACGAACCACTTGAAACCGACCGGCACCTCGAGAACCCGCCGCCCGTGTTTGCGCGCGACGCGATCGATCATGCTGCTGCTCACGAGCGTTTTCCCTACCGCGCTGTCCGACCGCCATTCGGGCCGGTTCGCCAGCAGATAGTCGATCGCGACGGCGAGGTAATCGTTCGGCTTCATCAGACCGACAGACGGCGTAACGATCCCGTGCCGATCCGCATCAGGGTCGTTGGCGAATGCGAGGCAGTACTGGTCCTTCAGGCCGACGAGCCGCGCCATCGCATAAGGGCTCGAGCAGTCCATCCGGATCTCGCCGTCATGATCGACCGTCATGAAAGAGAACGTCGGGTCGATCACGGGATTGACCACAGTAATGTCCAGCCCGTAGATGGCCTCAATCGGCGCCCAGTATGGCTGTGACGCACCGCCGAGCGGATCTACCGCCAGGCAAAGACCGGCAGCGCGAATCGAGTCCATATCGATCACGTTGCGCAGATCGTGGACGTAGTCGACGACAAAGTCCTGCTGGTGCGTCGTCGCCGCCTTCATGGCGGTGTCGAACCCGACGCGCTTCACCCCCGCATTGCCCTGGCGCAGAAACTCGTTTGCGCGGTCCTCTACCCATCGCGTGACATCGGTGTCCGCCGGGCCGCCGTGCGGCGGGTTGTACTTGAAGCCACCATCTTGCGGTGGATTGTGCGATGGCGTGATGACGATGCCGTCGGCGAGACCGCCGGTCCGCCCGTCGTTGTAGGTGAGGATGGCTCGTGAAACGACCGGCGTCGGCGTGACGCCGCCGCCTGTCTGGATGATGGTGTCGACTTCATTAGCGGCCAGAACCTCGAGCGCGGTGCGCTCGGCCGGCGCAGACAGCGCGTGCGTGTCCTTGCCCATATAGAGCGGACCGTCGATCCCGCGCAGCCGGCGATAGTCGCAAATGGCCTGGGTGATCGCGAGAATGTGCGCCGCGGTAAATGTGCCCCGCAGAGAGGTCCCCCGGTGTCCGCTGGTGCCAAACGCCACCAGCTGGTTGGGGTCAGAGATGTCAGGCCGACGGTCGTAATACTCGCGCTCGAGGAGAACCAGGTCCACCAACAGATTCTTCGGAGCCGGTTGTCCTGCAAGCGTCGAGATGGCCATGTCTTCAGTGCACTATACGACAGAGGGCAGGCTCTTTCTGTTCGCTCCGTCGGCATCGGATCCGCCCGTGTTAGCATCACCTCACCCGCAGCCGTGAGGTCCCCATGGCAAAAAAGAAAACCGCCCGCAAAGCAACCAGAAAATCCGCGCCAGTCGCGGCCCGCCGCGGTAAACGCACTGCTGCCGGACGAAAGAAGGCCCCTGCGCCGCCAGCGCGCGTCAAGGGCGCCGACCTCCGCGAGGTTGGCCACGTGCGACTCGAAGTGGGACGTGCCGGTGAGGCACGCGTCAAGCGTGTGGTGTATCCGCCAGGTTTCCGCTGGTCGGTGGACATGAAGC
>JBKPLP010000015.1:0-10736 GCA_046731735.1 Acidobacteriota bacterium | reverse complement strand
CCATCAGATTGCCCATGGCGGCGATGTCCAGCGTCCCTTCCATGACGATCACCCCGACTTCGCCGGGCTTCGCCTCGTCGATCATCTCGACCGAGTGCTTGGTGGCGAGCGCCGGCGTCGCCTGATCGGCCGGCGCCGGCTTGGCCAGCGCTGTCACGGCGCGGCCTACCACATTCGCGCCGGTCATCAGCTTCATGTCATAGCGCATCGTCCCGTTCTTGCCGGTGACCAGCTCGACGGCGTCCGATACCGATGCGGGATACGTGCTCTTGAAGCCGGCGATCAAGGGGTCGCCTTGGGGGTCGGCGGCCTGAGCTGCGAGCAGCACGGCGACCGTCGCGGCGGCGCAGAACGGCAGCACGATCGCGAGCTGACGAAACGAACGGCGGGTGTGCATGGGCCAGGCTCCTTGAAGTTGCGCGTATAGTAGCGCGGTACGCAACGCGCCGTTCAGATGGCGCAACAAACCGCGGAGGGCTGGATGGGAGTCCTGAACGTCATCGTGGTCACGGCAATGCTCGCGGTGCAGGCCGAGCTGCCGCCGCCCTACCCCAGGCCGGGCACGACGAAGCTCCTGGAAAACGACGCGGTCGCGGTCTGGGACGTCTCGTGGCTCAAACAGAAGTACCCTCTGCACACGCACCGCTATGACCTGGTCGGCATCTCCTACGCGGAGGGCGATCGGATAATCACCCAGGGAGCCGCCCCGGGACGGCTGGTGCCGACCAAGGCCTGGGTGTTCCAGAGCAATTGGGCGGGCGTCACCCACGTGGAAGAAGGCGCCAGCGATCCGCCGATGCGCGCGGTGCAGATCGAAGTCAAGTCGCCAGCGCCGCGCGAAGGCCGCGCAGAGCCGGCGGACGGTCTGCGCCAGGTCGCCGGCCCCCCTGCCTGGGAGAATCGCCGGGCGGCAGCCTGGCTGGTAACCGCCGGCTCGTCGGCGCCGACGCATCGCCACGTCGGTGACGCGGTCGAGATGGTATTCGACGCGTCAACACCACCAGTACCGAAAGTGACGTTCGTCCCGGCCGGCACGGTGCACACAGGCCCGACCCCTGCAGACGGCGGCCGCGCATACATCTTCGAGATCAAGTAGGAGGGATCATGAAGCAGACGACCACCGGCCGGCGCACCTTCCTGACCGCGTGCGCGCTGGCAGGCGCTGCCGCCGCGCGACCCCTCGCCGCGTTTGGGCAGGCTGTCGACAACGCGAAGCAGGCCTCGGCCCCGTCCGCGTTGCGCATCACCGATGTGAAGTGCGGCTACATGCGCGGAAGCCTGTTCGTGAAGATCTACACGAACCAGGGTATCTGGGGCTGCGGCGAAGCTGTCGATGCGGTTCAAGGTACGTATCATCTCGTCCAAAGCTTCGGGCAGCGGATTCGCAACCAGAGTCCGCTCAACGTTCACCGGCTGTTCGAGCAGGTGCGGAAGGGGGGCGTCTTCGGGGGAGCGCAGGCGGGCATGTTCGTGGCGGTGCTCTCTGCCGTGGAGACCGCGCTCTGGGATCTGGCCGGCAAGGCGCTGAACGTTCCGGTCTATCAACTCCTCGGCGGGAAGTTCCGCGATCGCATCCGCGTCTATTGCGATACGGCGTTGTATCAGGCACGGCTGCCGACGCCCGAGCACTTCGCCGAGGCGGCGACGGGCGCCGCGAAGGCCGGATACACCGCGATCAAGTTCGATCTCGATCAGGCAGCCGACCCGAACAAGTACGACCAGTTCAACTGGACGGCGAGCCCGGCGGAAATCCAGCGCATGGTGGACCAGTTGACGGCGGCACGCAAGGCAGTGGGCCCGACCATCGACATCTGCGCCGACATGCACGCCCGCTACGACTATCCGACCGGACAGCAGGTGGCGAAAAGGGTGGAGGGGCTCAACCTGATGTTTCTCGAAGAGCCGGTTCCGGCAGAGAACGTCGACGCCTACAAGCTCATCGCCGATTCGACCACGACGCCCATCTGTGCGGGTGAGAACGTCTACCTGGCGCATGGCTTCCGGCGCATGCTGGAAATGGGTGCGGTGGACATCATCATGCCCGACCTGCAGAAGACCGGCGGGCTCGGCGAAGGGCAGCGGATCGCCAACCTCGCGAACCTCTACTACGTGCCCTTCGCGCCCCACATGGTGGCGTCGTTCCTCGGCGCGATGGCCTCGTGCCACGTGTGTGCGTCGGTACCAAACTTCATGATCCTCGAATGGCAGACCTACTTCGATACCCAACCGATGTGGAAGGAAATCACGACCTACGACGGGCCGTGGGTCGAAAAGGGATTCATCCGTCTTTCCGAGAAGCCCGGCATCGGCGTCGAGATCAACGAGGAAGGGATGCGTAAGTACGCCGTTCCCGGCGTGCCGTTTTTTGCGTGAGACAGGTCACCGGGCGTTGATCGGCGCCGGGAGTGCTTCCGGGCCGAGCGTCTGAGGTTCCGTCGCGAACACCGGGCGACGCGGATCGATGACCGTCCAGCAGGCGGCGCCGATGAGAAACAAGCCGCCCATGACGTACAGCGGCACGTCCCAGCTCGCGAACCATTCGACCGAATAGGCGACGATGAGCGGGTTCAGCATCGCGACGAGGTTGCCGATGGAGTTCATCGTGCCGCCGACAACGCCGACGTGATTCCCCCCGATCTCGATCGCGGTGCCCCACGCCGCTCCGAGCGTGAACATCGTCAGTCCGGTAGCGGCGGCGATCAACACGGCCGCGCCCACGGGCGACGAGGCGTGACCGGCGGCAATCAGGCAGAGGCCGACGAGCAGGTAGGCGACGGCGCCCAGCCCGCAGCGGCCGACGCGAAGGCCGTAGTGGTGCGAGAGGCGGTCGGTGAGCCACCCGCCCAGCAAATCGCCGGGCATGCTGACCAGCAGCGGCAGACCGGCAAAGAGCGCCATGCCGGAAATATTGAACCCATGTCGCTCCAGCAGATAGGTCGGCAGCCAGGTGATGCAGAAGTAGAAGATCATGCAGTTCGGGATGTACATGACGCTCAGCGCGATCATGTTCCGGTTGCGAATCAGATCGCCCCAGTAGGCGAGGCCGCCCGGGTGTGCTGACTCCCGCGGCCGGCCCGCCACGATCGCGGCGAGCTCCTCGGCGTTCACAGCCGGATGTTGCGACGGGTCGTTTCGAAACCAGTACAGCCACACCGCAACCCATACCAGGCCGACCAGGCCAAAAGCGACGAACACACCGCGCCACGACATCACGCTGAGCATGCCGGGCCACCAGCTGCCCAGCAGGCCTCCCCCGACGATGACGGCAGGCGTCAGCCCGGCGACGAGGTGCGCACCAGCGAAGAAAATGCCCTGCACGCGCCCGCGCTCGCTGCGCGGAATCCACCGCGAGAACGTTCGCGCCACACAGGGCCAGGCGCCCGCCTCGCCGACACCGAACAGGAAGCGCACCACGAGCATGACCGGATAGTTGAACGCGGCGGCCGTTGCCATGGTCAACGCCGACCACCAGATCACGATGCGCGCCAGGACGGATCGCGTGCCGACCCGATCCGCCCAGCGGCCGGTCGGGACCTCGAACAACCCGTAGGCGAGCTGGAAGACGGTGAACACCCACCCCATCTGGACGGCGGTCAGCCCCAGATCGCGCCGGATTCCAGGAGCAAGCGTGCCGATGGCCACGCGATCGAGGTAGGTGACCATCGCCAGCGTCGTGGCGAGCGCGACGACGCGATACCGTGCGCGGGTAGGTCTCATGTCTTATTCGAGGGGCGTCGCCCCTCGAACTCCCCCGCAGCGTCGCTCGCTCGCCGCTTCGCCGCTCGCTCCGCTCCGCTGGCTCGTTCGCTGCGCTCACTCGCGTCGTTCATGAGATCCCTTTCAAGCCTCACGTGACGAACGGATTTGGCCGGTACGGCCGCTCGATGTACTCAAACCAGTCGAAGTCGGCGGGATAGCGCTCACCGGACATATCTTGGCATGCCATGCCGACGAACGAGCCGGTAAAGTTCGGCAGGCCCGGCGCCGTGGCTTCGTCGGAAAGAATGCTGGCATCGAACTGATGCGGAATCCACGTCCACTCAGCGCCGCTGACGCGAAACGCGAAATGCAGACGCTCGTCATCGATCTCGACTCGCAGTTCCACGGCAACATTCGAATCAACCGGGAACGGGGACGTGAACGCGTCCGTTTGCGCCTGGTCCGGCAGGGCCGACATCACCCGAACGTGCTTGCCCATCGCGTCGTCCATCGAGATGTACAAGTAGTGGAACTTCGAGCTGTTGTAGTAGCAGATCAGCCCGGCCATCTGCTGGAAGTGACGCGGCTCGAACTCGACTCTCGTCGCCGCACTGTAGCAGTGCGACTGCTGCCGGCGCGCGACGAGAGCCTGCTCGAACAGGCTGCCCACCGTTTCGCGTCCGTACAGCCGTAGAAATCCCGAACGCTTGGTCAGACTGAACAGCCCGTCGGGCCACGGAGATCGCAGCCATTGGAAATCAATCGGCAGCTGCCCGCCGTCGAAGTCTTCGCGCGCCGGTGGGCTGGGCGCGCTCGGCGCAGTAACGCGTGGCCCTTCAGTTTCCACCGAGGGTAGACCATCGCCGGCGACGGTTCGGAGCCATCCGTCTTCTCCCCAGACCATCTTCTGAATCGCGGTCTCGCGGCCCAGCGTGCATCTTCCGCGGTTGGGTAGCGGGCGCCCGCACAAGTACACCATGTAGGTACTGCCCTCGGGCGTGTCCACGAGATCCGCGTGGCCGGCGCGCTGAAGCACGACGTCCGGCCGATGACGTGCGCTCAGCACGTGTGAGTCGGGATGCAACTCGTAGGGACCATCGATCTTCCGTGCGCGCGCCATGGTCACCGCATGGCCCCAGCCGGTCCCTCCCTCCGCGGTAATCAAATGGTAGTAGCCGCCGCGCTTGTACAAGTGCGGACCTTCGGTCAAACCGAGCGGCGTGCCCGAGAAGATGACGCGCCGTTCCCCAACCAACCGTTGATCCGCGGGCGAGAACTCCTGGATGACGATGCCGGCGAAGCGGTTGTGGCCCGGACGGTGATCCCACAGCATGTTCAGAAGGTACTTGCGCCCGTCATCGTCGTGGAAGAGCGACGGATCGAAACCGCTGCTGTTGAGAAAGACGGGATCGGACCAGTCGCCATCGATCTCGGTACACGTGACCACGTAGTTGTGGAAATCGCGGAGCGATGCACCGGACGCGCCGCCGACCGTTGTCCGGCCGTATCGCTTCACGTCCGTGTAGACCAGATAAAAGCGGCCGTCCGCGTAGGTGAGATCCGGCGCCCACACGCCGCACGAGTCGGGATCGCCCAGCAGGTTCAACTGGCTGGCGCGTCTGAGCGGACGCGTGAGCAGGCGCCAGTGCGCCAGATCGCGTGAGTGATGGATCTGGACGCCTGGAAACCACTCGAACGTGGAGGTCGCGATGAAATAGTCCTCGCCGACGCGGACGATGGACGGATCCGGGTTGAAGCCGGGAAGGATCGGATTCCGAATGACAGTGCTCATGAGGTACGAGCGGCGTGCGGTTCGCGGACGAGGGTCCAGAGAATCAACGCGCCGATCAGATCGAGCACGCCCAGGCAGATGAAGAACGGCGTGTAGCCGACGGCCGCGACGAGCGCGCCGATGATCAACGAGAACGCCAGCACGCCGCCGTTGCCGCAGGTGCCGGCCATCCCCGCCACGGTGGCGACCTCGTTCCGCTTGAACAGATCGGACGCCATCGTGATCACCGTCACCGAAAGAGTCTGGTGCGCGAAACCGCCCAGGCACAATAACGCGATCGCCGTGTAGGGGTTGTCGACGAAGCCGACGAAGGCCATGCCCGTCATCAGTACGGCGCCGACGGTGAAGGCGCCGCGGCGCGCGTTGATCAGGCTGAGCCCCGCGCGCTTTTGCAGCCAGAGGCTGACGACGCCGCCGAACATCGAGCCGAGATCGGCGGCGAGGAACGGCATCCACGCGAAGAGCGCGATCTGCTTCAGATCGAAATGCCGCACCGAGTTCAAATACAGGGGCATCCAGAACGTGAGCGTGCCCCACGTCGGGTCGGCGAGAAATCGCGGCAGCGCAATGCCCCAGAAATTCCGCTGGCGCAGGATCCGTCCGATCGACGGCCGGGTGCCGTCTCCTCGGAGGTGCTGCTCCTGGCCCGCGACGATGTACTCGCGTTCGCCGGCCGAGAGCTTCGGATGGCGATCAGGCGAGTGGTAGAAGGCCAGCCAGAGCGCCACCCACGCGAGGCCGACGACGCCCGTCATCACGAACGCCGCCCGCCAGTTGTAGCTGAGAATCGCCCACACGACGAGCGGCGGCGCGAGCATCGAGCCGACCGACGCGCCGATGTTGAAGAGGCCGCCGGCGAGACCACGCTCTTTGGCGGGAAACCACTCCGCCGTCGCCTTCATCCCGGCGGGGTTGGCGCAGCCTTCGGCGAAGCCAAGGAGCCCGCGCAGGGCCGCGAATGCGGGCCAGCTGTGCGCCAGGCTGTGTGCCATGCTGACGATCGACCAGGCGATCGCGAACATCGCGAACCCGGCCTTCAGCCCGACGACGTCGAGGACATATCCGCAGATCGGCTGCAGCATGATCGCGCCCTGGAACGCACCGACGATCCACGAGTACTGCTGCGCGGTGATGTGCAGGTCCTTCAGGATGGTGGGGGCGGCGACGCCGAGGGTGCTTCGGGTGAGGTAGTTGATGATCGAGCCGATCATCAGCAGCGCCATCATCCACCAGCGCAGCGATTTCATATCAACGTGCGGTCAACGTCGCGGTAAGCGTCTTGATCGGACGATCGTTTTCGTCGAGAAACCGCGCGCAGAAGTCCGTCGCTCCTCCCGCGTTGACGATCGCGGCACGAATGACATTCACCCCCTGGTTCAGCGTCAGCCGCTTCGAGACGCCATCGTCGATCACCGTCTGGCGATCGTTGTAGAGCGCCGTCGCTTCCGTACCGTTGACCCACCACACCGACGCGGCGTTCGAGCCGATCGCCAGGCGCACGCCGCTCATCTGGCGCGGCGAGTTGACGACGGTGACGGCCCAGAAAAGAACGTTCGTCGTCGGCTTGTTCAGCGCATACGCGAAATGATAGAGGTTGACGTTGTAGTTGACGGTGTCGACGGCGTGCCACGTGAGTTCACTGTCGCCAACCGTGAGCTTGTCCCCATCGTGAGGCAGAGGAGGCGCTGCCACAGGAAAGTCCTTTTCGACCGCGGTGCGTACCGCACTTTCCGTGAGCTGGCCCGGCACCCGAAACGGCTCGAGGAGCAGCCATCGCTGGATGAAGCCGCCGGTGTCTGTCGGCTTCGCCGGCGACGTCGGCCGCGTCAGGGAGGGCGCCGGCGGTCGCGCATTCGCTCGCCCTTCCTGGCCTTCGACCGGGAGTTTGGGGAATGCGGAAGCGGCCGGCCACAGCGCCGCCATCAGCACCAGCGGCACGATACGTCGCGAGGACCCGTTCGTACGCACGGTCACGGCGTCCTCATGTTCCAACGCTGACGGTCGCTCTCCGGGTTGAATCTGGCGAGCGTCGGCATGCTGCTGCCGGCAGCGGAGAGCGCCAGCGGCTCCTGTGACTTCGGCACGGCTTTCGGCATCACGCGGTAGGTGCCGTCGGCGAGCT
Organism: Acidobacteriota bacterium; assembly: GCA_046731735.1. Classification (GTDB taxonomy): domain Bacteria; phylum Acidobacteriota; class Vicinamibacteria; order Vicinamibacterales; family 2-12-FULL-66-21; genus JALZOC01. The sequence continues at coordinate 3,123 of JBKPLP010000015.1, read as the reverse complement.
GGTCGATGCGCCACAGTTGCTCCGGCGCGCCGGTGAAGGCCGGCAGGACGATCAGCTCGCGATCCTCCGTCGCCGCGAGCGTTCGATCCGTTCCGGCGATGGCAATTTTGAAAAACGGCGATCCAGGGTAGCCCCCGGCATTCGGAACCGGCGTGATCGCCCACTTCTGCTGCGCCTGGAGCATGTAGACAGACATGCGGACGCCGGCCGGCCCTGCCGGCCAGTTCGCAGAAACCTGCGACGCCTCCTGTGGCGCAATCGGCGCCGGCGGCGACGCGGGGGCCGCGCCAGCGTTGGCCCCGCCGCCGCGACCGCCGCGACCGCGAAGCCCGCCAACGGGGAGCCCTTGGACGGCGAGCTCGAGCGCGGTGCCCGTTCGCGCCGACTCGATCGCGTAGGTGCCGGCCTTGGCGTTCTCGCCGGCAACCGGCCAGCCGTCCCGCCAGAGCAGCGGACGGATGTCGAGCACGCTGACGCCGCCGCGATCGAGGTCCGCTTCAAAGTGGCAGGAGAACTTCTGCACGCCCTCCCCCAAATCGAGCAGTCCGAAGTGGCCAGCGCCAATCTGGCGGTCCGCCGATCCGAGGAACAGCTTGCCGCCGCCCTGCAACATGTCGATCCCCATGTTGTCGAGAAATGGTCCTGTCACCTTCTTCGCCCGCCCCATCCGGATGTTGTAGCTGGAGTTCGCCCCGGCGCAGCAGGAGCCGTGCGTGACGAGGAGGTAGTACCAGCCGTCGCGGAAGATCATGATCGAGGCTTCCGAATTGATCGCGATGTTGATCGGCTTGCGATCCGGATACAACCGCGTTCCGGTCTTCGGGTTGAGTTCGACGAGACGGATGTAGCCGAAGTACGAGCCATAAGTCAGCCACAGGGATCCGTTCGCCGGGTCGCGAAAGATACCCGGATCGATCGCGTTGCTGTCCTCGACGCCGTCGGACCACACCACCGGTCCCCGGTCCTCCCACTTGTAGTCAGGCGACTCGGGATCGAGTGTCTTGCCGACGAGGAGGCCGATCGCCGACTTCGGCTGGCTGCCCGGGGCGGAATAGTAGAGAAAGTACTTGTCGCCGACGTGGATCAGGTCCGGCGCCCAGGTGTTGTTCCCGCCGCGCGCGATGACGTCCGGACCCGGTTTGCCGCCCGGCACGGCCTGCATGACCGTGCCTGCCCGCCGCCAGGTCCAGCCGTCTTCGGAGATCGATACCGGAAGGCCGCCGCCGGTGGCGTACACGTAGTACTTTCCGTTTTCAGCGATGACGGTGGACGGATCGTGCAGGCCCGGCTGCCCGTCCAGAGCCGCGAGCGGGACGGCCAGCACACACGCGGCGGCAACAGCAACAGGTGAGAGGCGGAACACCACAGACATGACGCGGCATTATAGCCGCAGGCATGTTGCGCATTGCGCAACGAGCTTTGCAGACTACGTCCGCCGCGGCTCATTGCAGGTAGGATACCGGGGGATCGAGGTCAGACCATGAGAAAGGCCTTCCTGCCGGTCGTCGCCGTGGCGATTGCGCTGATGCGCGTCAGCGCGCAAGGCCCTGCCGCGGCCGGCGCGATGGCGCAGCGGATCGCGCACACGGATCCGGCCGCGTATCGGCAACTGTCCGCCGTCCACGGCGGTGCTGGCACCATGTCGTTCACGGCGCTGCTGAATCGCGGCACGCTGACGCCGGAGTTCAACTTCGTGCATCGCGGCGTCATTCCGGCGGGCTCGGGTATCGGCCATCATTTTCACAATGTCGTCGAGGAAATGTTCGTAATCCTCGATGGTGAAGCGCAGTTCACGGTCGATGGGCGCACGGCGAGCGTGAAGGGTCCGGCCGGTGTCCTGTGCCGGACCGGCCACTCGCACGCGATCTACAATCCGGGGCCGGCGCCCGTGCAGTGGATGAACCTGAACGTATCGCTCGTCGCCGGCGTGTACGACAACTTCGATCTCGGCGATACGCGCGTCGGCGCGCCGCTCGATACGATCCCCACGTTCATGACGATTCGATTGGACAAGTCGCTGCTGAGAGCGGCCGGCGCACGCGGGCGCGGCGCGGCAACCCCCGCCGCGGCTCCGAATGCCGTGCTCTCCCGGCGCGCCGCCGGCCCCGCGATGTTCTCGACGACGTGGTCCTATATCGATCACGTTCTCGTGCCTCCGGGTGCGGCGACTCCCGAGCTCGCGCATGATGGCTTCGCAGAGGCGTATTACGTGCTCGGCGGCGACGGAAGCATCAGCATCGCGGGCGCCGAATCGGGAACGGCCGGTGTTCGCGCCGGCGACGCGATTCCCGTTCGCATCGGCGAGACAACCCGGTTCACCAGCACGGGTTCGGCGCCGCTCGAGCTGTTCGTGATGGGCGTCGCCAAAGACATGGCGGCGAAGACGCAGTTACTCGCCGCCACGCCGCGCTGACGCGGAGCGAGCGAGCGCCGCGAGCGAGCCACGCGCACGGAGCGCGCCCGCGTACGCTAAGGCTCCGGCGAGGTCTCGCCGCAGCGCTTCGCGCGAAGGCGGATGTTGGGGAGTCCGAGGGGCGAAGCCCCTCGGATGAAAGCTGGAGGGCACGTGAACAGACGAGGAATGGTGCGGTCGGCGTTTGCCGCGGCGGCTGCCGCGTTCGGGGCCGCTCGTTTTGCCGCACCGGCCGGTGCGCAGACCAGACACATCCGGCTCTACGTGGAAATGGATGTCTCGCCGGGGCGCGAGCGCGAGATGCTCGACGCCTTTCACGGGACGTTCGTTCCCGAAGCCGTCAAGCACGATGGCTACATTCGCGTGAAGATGCTCAAGCGCCGGAGCATTCTTCAGGGCACGGCGCCGGCCGCGCACAATTACCGCTTCGAGCTGGAGTTCGAGAGCGAAGCGCTTCGCCAGAAGTGGATCGCGTCGGCCGGGCACCAGCGTGTCTGGCCGCTGGTCGAGCGGACCATGACGACGCAGAAGGATTACCCGGTCGTGCTCTACGACGAGGTTTGACGGGGCGCGTCAGCTCGCGAGCGAGACGGTGATGGCCCGGGCGGTTTTCCTGACTTCGGCCGCGGCGCGGGCGACGCCGCGCGTGTGCAGCCGGGTCAACGGCGACGAGATGCCGACCGAGGCGACGATCTCGCCCTGCGGATCGC
>JBKPLP010000014.1:0-13147 GCA_046731735.1 Acidobacteriota bacterium | reverse complement strand
AAGACGGCGAGCGCCAACGTCAACATCCAGGTGGTGGCGCGGCCGGTGCGCGAGTTCACGTTCGAGGACGTGTATTTCGACTTCGACCGCTACTCGCTGCGGCCGGAGGCGACCCGGACGCTGGACGAAGCGATCGCGACGCTGCAGGCCAATCCGGATCTGAACATCGAGATCGAAGGCCACACCTGCAACATCGGGACGGCGGAATACAACCTGGCGCTGGGCGAACGGCGCTCGACGTCGGTGCGCGACTACCTGACCAGCCGCGGCATCGCCGCGGGCCGGCTGCGCACGGTCAGCTACGGCGAAGAGCGGCCGAAGTACGACAACGCGCGCGAGGAGACGCGGCGCCTGAACCGCCGCGCCGCCATGGTGGTTCGCGTCGTGCGCTAAGTAGAAGGTAAAAGGAAAAAGGAAAAAGGAAAAAGGAAAAAGGTAGAAGGTAGAAGGTAGAAGGTAAAGGATTTTTTCCTTTTACCTTTTACCTTTTACCTTTTTCCTTTGTACGCCCCAGATGGTCATCAAAGCGTCGTCGGCCAATGAAATCCGAACGCTCGTCGCAGCGTTAGGCGGCGACGACGATGTCAGGCGCGACGCGGCTATCGCGCGACTGGCCATAATCGGTGCGCGAGCGGTCGATGCACTCGGCCGGGCGTACGAGACCGCCACGGATCACACGACGAAAATCGCGGTGTTCCGTGCGCTGGAGGCGATCGGCGACGGACGCACCGTCGCCATTGCGCGGCGCGCGCTCAACGACAGCGGTGAGGTCGGGATTGCCGCGACCTCGGCGCTGCGGGCGCTGCTCGACTCACCACACGGTCCGACCGCCACGGACGCCCTCGATGTGCTCGTCGCTACGGCACTCGATCCGCAGCTGGAGCGCCGGCTCAGGCTCGCGGCGTTCCACGCCCTCCGCGACATGCCGGAAGGGGTGCGGGCACGAGTCGCGGACGCGCTCGCGGCGGACTCCGATCCCCAACTGAAGTCACTGGCCCGGGAACTGCCCCGGGATGTCGAGGCCGGCGACATCGTGTGGCAGGAGGCGCTCGACGGGCGGCTTCCCGACGACCCGGCGGCACTCCGCGAGGCGGCACAGACGCGCGCGCCGTCCGCCGCGCTCAGCGCGCTGCAGAAAATGATTGATGCACTGCGGGCGCGCGAAGCGTCGGCGGCGCGTCCCCGATGCGCCGGCTGGCGGTCGCTTCGCGGCGCGCTGCACCAGGCCCTCGCGCTTCGCGGCAGCCGCGTCGCCGTCTACGATCTCCGCGAAACGCTGCAAACGGCGGAGGGGGCGCTTCCCACTTCCTTCCTTGCCGCACTGCACGTCGTCGGCGACGAGTCGTGTCTGGAGCCGATTGCCGTCGCCTACGCGCGCGCGGAATCAGACGAGCGCTGGCGAGTACAGCTCGCCGCCACGTTTCGCGCGATCACGAAGCGGGAGAAGATCACGAAACGCCACGCGGTCATGAAGCGGGTGCGGAAAATCGTGGGGTCGGATCTCTGAGCCTGGCGGTCGTTGCTCTACGGCATGAACGCGCGTCGCACTGGTCCAGGACGCGGGTGGAACAGTGGTTCGAGACGCGACGCGAACTCCAGCCAGTCCCACCGCTTCACTTCCAGCCGCGGGACGGTCGCCGCATCGAAAGACTCCCCGATCATCCGCTGGTCGCACGAAAGCCCCCAACGGCATAGCCGGCGGACCGCGGCGGCCGTCGCGCGGTCGTAGGCGCCATACGGGTAGGCAAAGACGTCGACCGGTTTCCCGGCGAGCTCGGTCAGGGCCTCACACGAATCCACGATTTCACGTCGAACCACATCCGGGTTCTGATCCGGCAGCATCAGGTGATTCACGGAATGGGCGCCGATGGCAACATTCGGGTACGCCGCGAGCTGCCGCACCTGTTCGTCGAGCATCGGACCGACGCGCGGCTCAAGCCGCCCGCCCCACGATCCAAGCCTGCTCACCAGCGCATCACGCTCCTCGAGCGTCGCATGAGCCATCACCTCGTGCAGACGGCCGTGCGCGAGCATCCGCTCCTCGTTCGTCCCGGTCGGCAGCGTTTCGATCAGACCGCCACTGTCGAGCGCAAACGACGGGGGGACGCCGGGCGTCGAGAGCATCACCCGCTCGAGCAGGTCCCACCAGTATTCGCCGCGCTCGCGACGCCAGCGGGTGGTGAGCAGGAACGTCGCGGGCAGGTCATATTTCTGCAGCAGCGGCGCTACCGTCGTCAGACTGTCGACATACCCGTCGTCGAACGTCAGCGCGACGGCACGCTCGGGCAGCGACTCGGCAGGCGACGCGAGCAGGTCCGCCAGCGGCAGGATGTTGTATTCGCGACGCAGCCAGGCCAGCTGCGCCTCGAACAGAGCGGGAGGAACTGCGAGGTCGTGCACGTCCCAGTTCTCTTCGATGCGATGGTAGAGAAGAACGAGGCCGCGCGCGCCGCGACGCGCCGGTGAGGAGCCTTTCTTCGCGCGCACCCCGGTGACGGCGACGAAGTACGGATCGCGCGCGTCGAATTCGGCGTCGGACAGTTCCGCCGTCGCCGCGCCGTGGAGAAACGCGACGTTCGTCAGGACGTTGCCAAATTCGGACGTCGTGACCGTGGCGGGAGCGAACGCCGAGCGGAACAGCAGTCGCGCACCGGCGGGTGTCATGCGCCAGAGGTCTCCTTCGCGGCCGTACTCCAGGCACACGCGGCTCGCCGCGGGGACCGTCGCCAGGAGCACCCCCCCTGGTTTGAGGATCCGATGACACTCGCGCAGCGCCGCGCCCATATCGTCGATAACGTGCAGCGTCTGCGTCAGGATGATGCAGTCGAACTGCTCCGCGGCAATGTTGGGGGCGTTGCGAAGATCCGCCACGATCGTCGCGCGCGGGTTCGAGGCGTCGATATCGAGGACGCTGGACGCCGTCACCCGAGGACCGCCGCAGGCGCGCGTGTATTCGGGCTCCTGCACCTCCAGCACCGAGCCGCGGACGTCGGATGAATGCGCCGCCACGAAGTCGTCGATGTAGCGGCGATCGATCGGGACGCCACGGTCGTATCCCCAATCGCGGCTGATCGGCTCGGTATGGCGCAGATCGCCCCAGTCGATCGCGGCGCGCGCGTGGTGCGTCAGGTATGCACGCAGGTGCGCCGCTTCGGCGCGCAGGCGGCCGAGTTCCGCGAGGCCCGCATCGCGTCGTGTCGTCAAGTCTCGATGCACTTCCCGCAACTGCCCGAAGCGCACTTCCCTCGCGACCACCACCTCGTGCATGACCTTTTCGATCGCGCCGGCATGCTTCTCGAGCACGGCCCTGAAACGGCGCAGACGCGGATCCTGCGATTGGCCGGCGGTGAGGGCAGGCCCTCCGTCCTTCTTGGCGGGGCGCCGGTCATCGGCGGCGACCGTAATGTCGCGCGCGAGGAGCGCTTCATCGAGAACCGCGACCTTGTGGCCGGCCAGCGTGAGGCGGAGCCAGAATTCATAGTCGGCGAGCTCGTCGAACGACGCGTCGAATCCGCCGAGTGCCTCCCACAGGTCGCGGCGGACGGCAAATACCGCGGGTACGCTGCGTGTGTCGTTGAGCACGGACACGGCGGTCGTGGCTGCCGGCCTCCATTCGAGATACGCCGTCGCATCGGCGGTCTGCAATCGAACGGGGGGCACAATCGCCGCCACCGAGACATCGTTCGCGAATGCGTCTTCACATCGTTCGAGGAACACCTCATCGAGCATGTAGCCGGCGTGGACGAAAAGCAGATAGTTCGCATCCATCGCGCGGATCGCATCGCTCAGCGGCTCGTATGGCGTGTCGACGGTTGCGGCGTCGAGTCGGGCAATCACCGCGTCGACGAGCGGAGCTGAATCCGTCGAGAGTGTGATGAGGGTGCGGGCGGGGGCCTTGCCGGACCGAAGAACTGAATCCGCGGTTTGCAGAAGCGGGCGGCCGCCTCGGCCGGCACGAATCACGATCGCCGTCGAGGACATCAGCCGTCCACTCCGGTCAGGCGGGCGTAGACCTTGCGTAGCGGCGCCATGATGCGCCAGCTCCAGGATGCGCGCAGGTCACGGATCTCCCGTTCGAGCTCGGCGGTCTTCGCCGCGAGTCGCTCGCGATCTTCCTCGATCGACATCGCCGCCCGAACGCGCGCGGCCTTGCGCGAGACCGCCTCGAGCTCCTCGCGCGCCCGTTGCAGCGCCGGCTCGAGGTCCACGAGCTCGCCGCGCTCGAGATCGGCGATCTCCTGCGAAAGGTGCTCTACCTCCGATTCCTTCGCGACGAGCACCGAGATCAAATGTTCTCGGTAGGCTGCTTTGTGCTTGCGGACGAGCACGTCGAGCGGGCGCCGATACCGCTGCTCCTCGAGCATCATCCGACTCATCGAACCGGAGCGCCGGCGGTAGTAGAAGAGGACCTCTGGAATCACCGTGCCAGCAAAGCCGCGTTCGACGAGGCGAAGCCAGAAGTCCCAGTCTTCGCAGCCCTCGCGCATCGACTCGTCGTAGCCGCCGACTGCTTCGAACGCCGACCGTCGTACCAGGGCGGCGCCGTTCACCGCGTTCCGCGCCAGCAGCGCCGGCAGATCACAGCGCGCCGGCTGCCACGTCCAGCGCTCGTCGCCGAACGTCTCCAGCCAGTGGGATACGAACGCGATCTCCGGCCGTCCGTCCAGCACGCGCACGGCTTTGTCGAACCACTGCGGCGCCAGCTTGTCGTCGGCGTCGAGGGCGCAGAAGAATTCGCCGGCCGCGTGCCGCGCCGCATGATTGCGCGCGGCAGGCAGCCCGCGGTTCTCGGTCGTGAGCAGCGTGATGCCCTCTTCAGCCAGTTCCTTCAGCGTCCTCCGGGTCTGCGGATCGGTCGAGCCGTCGTCCACCACGACGATCTCGAAGTCCTTCAGTGTCTGGGCGAGAACGCTGTCAACGGTCTCGCGGATGAATTCTCCGTGATTGAAGCAAGGGACGAGCACCGAGATTCGCGGGGCGGTCATCGCGCGGCCGGCCACGGTGCGAGCCCAGCCTTCCGGCCAGCCGGCTCGTCTTCGGTGAGCAGCGCCAGGTAACGATCCGCGACCGCGGCCGCCGGTCCGCTCGTCACGATGCGGCCGCCCTCAAGCAGCAGCGCGCGATCGCAGAACGCGGCAATCGTGCGCGGCTCGTGGCTGACGAGCAGCAGCGAGTGCCCCGCGCGGTGCAGGTCACGGTAGCGCGCCTGACAGCGCTCCTTGAAACCGGCATCGCCGACCGCGAAGATCTCGTCGAGGATCAGGACGTCCCGCACTGCCCGAAACGCGACCGCATAGGCGAGACGCGCCGCCATGCCGCTGGAATAATGGCGCAGCTCGAGATGCGCGAACTTCTCGAGTTCCGCGAATTGGAGAATCTCGGGCGTGGCGGCGCGCAGTTCCTTGAGCGTCATGCCCATCACCGTGCCGAGCAGCTCGATGTTGTCGACCGCGTCGAGATCGGGGTTCCATCCGACGCCCAACTCGAGGATTGGCGTCACCGGCGCATGCACCCCCACGGTCCCGGCGTCCGCAGGATAAATGCCGGAGACAATCTTCAGGAGCGTGCTCTTGCCCGAACCATTGCGCCCCATCAATCCGAGGCTCTCGCCGCGGCGAAGCTCGAAGGTGACCGCATCGAGGACGCGCAGCCGCTCGCTGGCACGCCGGCGGAAGAAATCCAGGGCATGCTCGCGCACCGTGTCGCGTCGCACGGCGGGAATGGTGAAGCTCTTCGAGACGCCGCTGACTTCTATGACGGACGCCGTCACAGCTCCTCCGCGACGCGGGGGGCGCGCCACCGGTAGATCATCGCGCCCACTCCGAGAATCGCCAGCGTCTCGGCCAACAGGAGCGCGTGAGCAAGCGGAGACGCCGCGCGGCCGTCGATCAGCACGCTGCGCGAGAACAGGATGATCGGGGTTGGCGGCCACGCATAGAGGTACACGTGCACGCGTTCAGGAAGGATTCCGATCGGGTAAATTATGGGCGCGATGAAGAACCCCGCGTGGGTGACGACCTCCCAGACCTGGTTCAAGTCGCGATACCGCATGAACAGCACGCTGGCCGCGAGCGAGAACCCGGTCACGACCGCGAAGAACTCCAGCTGGTACGACGCGTAGAGCGCAATCGCGGCGGGCGAGGGCGTCCGGCCGGCGAGGGCGAGAAACGCGATCAATACCATTGAAAACAGCGTCAGCGTTATCACGGCGTTCGACGCGGAGGTGACCACCACGATCCATGTCGGGAAGCGCGCCTTCGTCAGTAGATAGCCCTTCGCCCGGATCGACAACAATCCGGACTTCGTGGATTCCTGGAAGAACTCGTAGAGGAACAGCCCGATGATCAGATCCAGCTTGTATTGCGGCTCGGCGGCGAATACGTACGAGAACACCGCCAGCAGCACCAGGAACATCGTGAGCGGCTTCAGCAGCGCCCACACGAATCCCCCGATCGTGCCGTGGTATCGCGTTTTGAAATCGGTCCGGACCAGCGTCCAGATCAGGCCGCCGAACTGCGCGCGGCCCACGGTGGTGTCTGATGTCGCCACTGAAACCATGGGCGGGGAACCCTGATACTATACGGCACGACCCTCGCCGCCGGCGCATCCAGGGTCGAAGGCCATGAGCGCACTTCGCATCCTGCACGTCGTGCCCTATTACGAAGCGGCATGGGCGTACGGGGGGATCCCGCGCCTCGCGACGACGATGGCGCACGCACTCGCACGCCGCGGCCATCAGGTCACCGTCTGCACCACCGACGCCCGCGATCAGAACTCGCGCGCCTCACCGCCTGAGCCCGCGACCGACGGCGTCGACGTTCGCATGTTTCCCAACGTGTCGAACGCGCTGGCCTATCACCTTCAGTTCTTCACGCCAATCGGCCTGCGTTCGTTCCTTCGATCGTCGGCGACACACTTCGACGTCGCGCACATCCACGCGTGTCACAACCTGCCTGGGGCCATCGCGGCGCGGATGTTGGCACGGGCTCGCGTGCCGTACATCGTGCAGCCCAACGGCACCGCGCGTCCCATCGAACGCCGCATCATGGCCAAGCGAATCTTCGCTCGCACGATTGGGCGCCGGCTGCTTCGGGACGCCGCGCGGGTAATCGCGGTGTCGGACGCCGAACACGCGCAGCTGCGGCAACTCGGCGTCGACCCCTCCAGACTCGTCGTCCTCGGCAACCCGATTGACGAGGCGGAGTTTTCAAGTGTGCCCGGCCGCGCTCAATTCCGCGGGATGCTCGGACTCGCGGACGAACCGATCGTTCTGTTCCTCGGCAAGTTGACCCCGCGAAAAGGAGTCGACGATCTCGTCCGCGCGTTCGCCGGCGTCGCCGCCTCCGGAGCCAGGCTTGCGATCGCCGGCAATGACATGGGGTCAGGTTCGCGCGTCATCGACACAGTCCGCCAGCTCGGACTGGAGCGCCGCGTCGTCATGACGGGGCTGCTCTCGGGAACGGCGCGACTTGCCGCCCTCGCGGCGGCAGACGTGGTGGTCTACCCGACGCGTGACGAAATCTTCGGACTGGTGCCGCTTGAAGCATTGCTCTGCGGGATCCCCGTCATCGTCTGCGACGACAGCGGGTGCGGCGAGGTGATTTCCGGCGTCGGCGGCGGGATGACGGTGAAGCCCGGCGATATCCAGGCGCTCACGCGGGCGATAGAGATCATCCTTGCGGAGCGCGATACGTGGCGGTTGCATGCGGCGCGCGCCGCTGAATCCGTACGGCAGCTTTACGCCGGCGGTATCGTCGGCGAACGGCTGCAAGCGCTCTATGAGGATGTCATCGGCAGCGGGAGTCGAACGCGGGCCGGCAAAACGGCGCAGGCAGCCAGGCCGCCAGCGAGCCTGGGCGTCAGTTTCGTCGTTCCGGTGCTCAACGGCCGGCGCCTGCTCCGTTCGTGCATCGCCAGCATCCTTGCTCAGCGTGACGGCCGTCCGTTCGAGATCATCGCCGTGGACGACGGGAGCACGGACGGGTCGCTGCGGCTGCTGGAGGCGCGTCAAGCCGCCGGGCAGCTGACGCTGCTCCACGGCGAAGGTCGCGGCGCCGCCGCAGCAATCAATCTTGGTATCCGGGCGGCAACGCATCCGATCATCTGTCAGATCGATCAGGACGTCGTTCTTCAGAGCGGATGGCTGGCCGAACTACTCCCCGCATTCAACGATAGTGAGGTCGCGGCGGCACAAGGACACTACATCACCAGGCCGGGCGCCGGGTTCTGGGCGCGCGCGATGGGACGCGACCTCGAGTTTCGGTATTCGCGAATTCGCGGCCCGCACCTGAACCACGTGTGCACTGGTAACACTGCGTACCGGGCCAGCGCCCTCCAGCAGGTCGGCCTGCTCGACGAGCAGCTCGGCTACGGCTACGACAACGACCTCAGCTACCGGTTGATTGCGCGCGGCTACAGCCTCGTCTTTCAGCGACGAGCCGTCAGCGTGCATGTTTGGCGGGAGGGCTTTGCCGGGTACCTGCGCCAGCAGTTCGGCGTGGGCTATGGCCGCCTGGACGTTGTCGCCCGCCACCCGCACAGGGTGACCGGCGACGATGTGTCAGGCGCGCTGATGATGGCGCACGGCCCGGCGACGCTGCTCGCGATCGCTGCGCTCCTCGCCGCCGCCGTTTTCCGCGTGACCGGTGAGGCGTGGCTGCCGGCGTTATTGGTGGCTGGCAGCCTGATGTCGGCTCTGACGTTCGAGCGCGCCTGCAGCGGAATTGTCGCGTGGCGCCGCACGGGCGATTCGGCCGCGCTCGGGTTCGCCATCGCCCACATGGCGCGCGACCTCGCCTGGGCGTACGCGATCTCGTTGTGGATCGCGCGGCGGCTGCTCCGGCGCGCCGCAAAGCCCGCGCACTCAATGCCACGCGTCGAGTGGACGGAGGCGCGGCACACCGCAGCACCACCCACGCGCGGCGAGCTCCTCGCCGTCGTACCTGCGTTCAACGAGAACGCGAGTCTGCGCCGCGTGATCGCCGATCTTGCGCGGGTGATCCCTCGCGAGGACATCGTCATCGTGAATGACGGATCGACGGATGGGACGGCGGATCTCCTGCCTGAACTCGGTGTCCGCTGGCTCACGCTGTCGCAGCAACTCGGCGTCGGCGGCGCGGTGCGGGCAGGCATTCGTTACGCGCAGCGCGCCGGCTATCAGTTCGTCGTCCGCATCGACGGCGACGCGCAGCATCGCGCGTGCGACATCCCGCGCCTGTTCAGAGCGGTCGTGAGCGGCCGGGCGGATGTTGCATTGGGCTCGCGCCACCTGCGGCGGGGGAGACGCGCGAGCGGCTGGCGCCACGTCAGCCAGGCGATGCTCGCCTCGTGCCTCAGCGTCGTCACGCGGCGGCGGGTGACCGATCCGACCTCGGGATTCTGGCTCTTCGGGCCGCGTGCGCTTCGATTGCTGAGTCGCAACCATCCGGCAGGCTACGCCGAACCCGAGCTCGTACTGTTCCTGCACCGCAACGGCCTGCGGCTGGCAGAGGTTCCGATTCGTATGCGGCCGCGCCTGGCGGGTCAGACGTCATTGACCACCCCCAGAGCGACGCTCGCATTCGCGCGGACGATGCTGGCGATTGTCGTCGTGCCGCTGCGGCGGCTTGCCGAAGGATCAATCGGTGACTGATCCGGTTCAGCTCGTTTCGATCGTGGTCAGTGCGGTCCTGCTCGCGGCGGTCGTCGAGCTCGTTCGCCGTCGTCAACTGACGGAGGAGTACTCGCTCATCTGGATCGTGTGTGCGGTCGCGCTGCTCGTACTCTCGCTGTGGCGGAACGTTCTCGACGTTACGGCGCTGGCGCTCGGGGTGCACTATCCGCCGGCACTGCTGCTGCTCGCCCTGACGTTCTTCGTCGTGATCGTTTCCCTGTATTTCTCGGTGGTAGTGTCGCGGCATCGCAAGCAGATCGAACGGCTGGTGGAGGAGATCGCGCTCCTCGACGCCGATCTGCGCTCGATACGCGACTCAATCCGCCCCGTAACGTCCGGAAAAGTGATGCCAGGCGCCGCGGACGAACGCCGCAGCGCCGCCGAACAGCGGCGCCTCGGGCGACACTAGAACGTAGGCGGCGTTGAGGCCGAGCACAAGACCCGCCCGCAGCGGACGACCCGCACGCGACCCTGCCGCCTTTGCCAGCCGCAGATGGTTTCGCGTCGCGAAGTAGACGCGTCGCGCGGACCTGCGCCCAATCGTGCGGCCTCCCTCGTGATAGGCGATTGCATCCGGCGTGCAGACTGTCCGGAAGCCCGCGCGCCGCGCCCGGAGGCAGAACTCTACGTCCTCGAACGAGAAGAAGTACGCTTCGTCGAAGAACCCAGCCCGCTCGAATACTTGACGCCGGATCAACATGACGCAGCCGCTGACGGCGTCGACGCTGTGACTCGAGTCGAGGACGAGCGAATCGACCCGCGCTCCGACCTTTCGATGTCGCATCCTCCCGGTCTCTGCGGAGAAGGCGATGCCCGCTGACGCGATGCGATCGGGCTCCTCGCGCGACACCACGACCGGCCCGGCGATGCCGACCTCTGGATCGGCATTCATGATTGCCAGGAGCCGGTCTATCGCATCCGGCGCGAGCACGACATCGCTGTTGACGAGCAGCACGTGCTCGGCACCACGCTCGAGCGCGGATCGGATGCCGGCATTGCAGCCAGCTGGGAATCCGGCGTTGCCGGTCAGAGCCATGATGCGCACGCCCCTCAAAGATCGGCGTAGCGCGGCGACCGAGTCGTCGCCGGAGCCGTTGTCGACGACTTCGATTGCGGCGGGCGGAGTGCGTGACGTTTGCAAAGATCCGACGGCGATGCAGGTTTGCTCGGGCGTGCGGTAGTTGAGGACGACAGCGAAAATGTCAGCGGCCGGCCTGCGGGCCGGGATCACTGGAACCCGTTCGGCGGTACTGGCCTTTGGGCCAGCCGGTTTCCGAGCCGTCGCGAGCGACGCGTAGATCTCCCGCAGCCGCATCGCGTCCTCTTCGATCGAGATCGGGCGGACGATGGCTGCCCGGAGCGCGTCGAGCCGCGCCGGCTCGTCGAGCAGCCGCCGAATCTGGGCGGCGAGCGCATCGGCATCTCCTGGCGCAAAAAGGAGACCGTTGCGGTCGTGCCGCACCATTTCCGCCATACCTCCGAGGTCCGACGCGATCACCGGCACGCCGCAGGCAAACGCTTCCCGGATGATGAACGGCGCGTTCTCGATCCAGACGGACGGGACAACGAGCACATCGATGTCGGCCAGACGCGTCGTCATGCGATCGTGGGGTACCGGTCCGATCCGTCGAATGGCCGCATGGCCGAGCCGAGATACCATCGACGACAGGTACTCGTCGTCGCCGTGATGAGCCGCAGCGGAACCGAATACGTCCAGCGTGACCAGACCGTTCGGCAGCCGATCGATCGCGTCGAGCAGCACATGCAAACCCTTCGTGGGCTGCAGGCCCCCGGCAAACCCCAGTCGCAGCGGTGTCACGGCGCGACGGCGTGCGGTCGGCAGGACCGGAAGGATGATGCCCTGGTCGCACCGCACGAGCCGCTCGTGTGGAATCCCGAACTCGATGAACTTTGCCGCCAGCGTTTCGGACGGCGCAAGGAACAGATCGACGTCGCGTACTGCCTCCTGCATGTGCCGCAGCCGTGCCAGGCTCGCCGCACGTGTGGTTGCCGGGGGAACCAGCGCGGTGACGAACCCCGCCGCGAGTTTCACGACTGCTGCCGCACCCGGTGGCGGCAGTGCACGAATGGCGCGGCCGGCGCGCACCGCCGATTCGTTCACGAGCGCAGCGGGCTGAATACACCCGGCACAACCGCCATTGAAAGGGCCGTCGCACCTTGCCCCGGCCAGGTCCACCAGCTGCCCGCGATGACAAACCAGCCAGTAGTCGTTGAGCGTCAACACCACCGGAATCCGCCGGCTCACTGCCTGGCGTGGAATGCCTGTGGACAGGCACGTCAGGTGCTGAACATGAACGACATCCGGCAGCCATTCATCGAGAAGCGCTCCGGCGATACGTTCGATCGCGGGGTTTGCGTAGCTCTCCTCGAAGGTCGCGCAGGACTGGAACGTGTTGTTGATCGCGGTGACTCGAACCGCGCCGTCGATGCGGTGGCACGCGCTGAGGGCCGGCCGTCGCGAGTCGGCCTCACGCGTAAACACGCGCACTTCATCTGCAGGATTCGCCGCGAGCGAATGCGCGAGATTGCGGACGTAGACCTCGGTACCGGCGCTGGCTGCCGGGGGAAAACCGTGGACCACCTGAAGAATGCGCATCAGATTCCGCCCGTGCGAAGCAGCTCGCGTCCCTCCCGTGCGGACCGGGCGCCGAGGTACTGTCCGACCGGCATGGCCACGCCAAGCGCCGCGCCGCGCAGCACCGCGCGTGCCCGTCCCGCCGGCTCGCGCGACGCGATTCGCGCATTCGCGGGAACGGTCGAGGCAACAGACCGGACCAGCGATCCGAGCGAGGGAATCGTGGAGAGCCCGAAAAGCTCCTGCAGTCTCTGGTGAACCAGGTAGGTGCGCTGGAGCTCGTATCTCACGGACCGCTCGTGGGAATGACGCACGACCGCTGCGGGAGCATAAGCGATTCGATAGCCCGCCAGCAGGACATCGCGTGCCCACTCGAGGTCCTCGGCGATCGCGGTCCTGCGGAAGGGGTGCTCACGCCAGACGCTCGTCCGAATGCAGGAGCACACGTTGTCGAAGGCGCAGACCGCATGGCGCTGGACCGGGGACAATCGATCGAAATCTTCCTGCGCAAGCGGCCCGACGGTCCGGGCTTGCTCGGCAGCTGCGACCCACCGCGACAGGTAATGCGTCGTAATCTCACTCGCCCCCGGCGCGGGCGCTTGCCGCGCGAAGCTGCCGGCGACCCTCGCGTCTTTGACGAGCGGATCGAGTAGGGCGGCGAGCCAAGCGGAGGACACGGGCACCGCATCCTGGACGAGGAGCACGGCAAACATTGCGTCCACCAGTGCGAGTGCGGCGTTCCGTGTCTCGCCGTGATTGAAAGTACCCGGTTGAACGCTCAGTACGGTGGCGCGGTGCCGTTGGAGCCGCTCGAGCGTTCCGTCCGTCGATCCGGAATCGATCGCCACGAGCTCAGGTCTGACGTCGCAGTTCTGCGAGTCAATCGCTGAGAGCACCTG
>JBKPLP010000013.1:0-4958 GCA_046731735.1 Acidobacteriota bacterium | reverse complement strand
GTGTGACTCACCGGGATTTGAACGCGGTCGTCCTTGCACGCAGAAAGGCCTTGAGCGATGCCTCGACGTCAGCCGGTAGCGCCGCCGCGGTCGCCGCGCGCAGGATGCGCGGTGTGCCGCAGTAGGACGCGACGAAAGCGGTGCATCGCGGGCATCCGGCGACATGGTCGTCGAGCGCGGTACGCACGTCCGCCGACAGCACGCCCTCCAGGTAATCCATGAGCAGCTCGACGCCGGAGACACACGCGATCGCTTTCATGGCTTCACCCCGACGAGATCGGCGAGATACCCGCGCAGCATCAGGCGGGCGCGGTGGACGCGCTGTCGCACGGTCGCGGGCTCCACGCCGAGCGCTCGCGCCACATCGGCGGTGGACATCTCCTCGAGGTCACGCAGCACGAACGCATCGCGGTACAGATCGGGCAATCGCGCAATGACGTCACGTGCTTTCTCGGCGAGGAACTGCCGGTCCAACAGTTCGTCGGCGCGTGCGGCGACCTGCAGTTCGGCCGGAGTGGCCGCGTGCATGCCGTTCGCATCGAACCGTGGCAGGAACACATCGAGCGATTCAGCGGGGCGGCGCGCACGGGCGCGGCGATGCATGAGCGCGGCGTTGCTCGCGATGCGGTACAGCCACGTTCCAAACTGCGACTCGCCGCGAAACGACGACAGGTGACGGTAGACCTGCAGGAAGGTCTCCTGCAGCACATCGGGCGCATCCGTGTCGCTGGTCAGACGGCATGCCAGGCGAAAGACGCGCGCCTGATACCGGTCCACGATGGCTTCGAAGGCAGAATCGTCCCCGGCCGCGGCCTGTGCGGCGAGCGTCTCATCGCTCGGTTCCGCCGCGGGAACGATCATGCTCACCGCATCACCGGCTCTTGATCGCCGCTTTGACCCTCGCCGCCAATTCCGGTGTCACCTTTGTGATGCCGTGGTCGCGCGCCGCGTGCGCGGCCACTTCCTGTAAGAGTTCCTCTTCGGTCGCTGCGCTGGCCGTGAACGGACAGTCGGGTACTATTTCGGCGCAGGCAATGTGCTTGGCGTCTCCGGCCTCGTGTGCTGGCATCTTCATACTCCGTTGGAAATCTTGCGGTTCACCCTTGAGATGCCGGCGCGCGCGGTTTGTGACAGTAAGAAATGCCAAATCGACGGAATTGCCAGAATTGCCAGAATTTCGTTCCCTGAATTCTCTTTTGCGGCGATTGTGGCAATTACGCAATTATGGCAATGCATTGTCACACTGCCGGGCCCGCTGGCATCCCACTGACAATGGCACTTCGCGTGACAGGGCTCTGGCGCTACCCGGTGAAGTCGCTGGCCGGCGAGCCGTTGTCGACGGCAGTGATTGGACCGGCTGGCATTCCTGGCGATCGCGTCGTGCGGGTGCGAGGCCCCGAAGGAGTGCGCACATCACGGCGGCAGTACCGGCTGCTCGGTCTGCGCGGAACGCTCGATCCCGCCGATGGTCCGCGGATCAATGGTTATCGGTGGGACAGCCCCGATGCCCTTGCGCTGGTCAAAGGTGCCGCGGGCGCCGACGCCTGGCTCGAGGCGTGGGCGGGGCTCGATCGCTTCGACATCCTGCCGTTGCTGGTCGCGACCGACGGCGCGGTTGCCGCCTTCGGGCGCGACATCCGGCGCCTGCGCCCCAATATCGTCATCGGCGGCGTCGACGGATTGGGTGAGCGCGACTGGCCCGGCGCCGAGCTGCACATCGGCGACGCGATCGTGCGGCTGGACTCCCTGCGCGGCCGCTGTCACATGACGACCGTGGATCCCGACACGTTGCAGGTAGACCCCGAAGTGCTGCGCGATATCGTTCGGCGCTTTGGCGGTCGACTGGCGCTCAACGCCGACGTCGTCCGCACCGGCACAATCCGAGTCGGCGATCCCGTGAGGCTCGTGTTTGAAACGCCGCGCCGCGCTGAGGCTGTCGTTACTGCACGATCTTGAGCACCTCGCCAGCGCCTGCCGCGAACCCAGCGCCTTTGTTCGACACGTAGATTGCCCCGTCGTCGTCCACCACGATCGCTGTCGGGCGCACCAGGGTGGTGCCAGTGTTGATGACGTGCCGTACGTTGTCGGGGGTGATCCGCGTAATCTTCCCTGGTGCGGCAAAACCGGGCGCCGCGGCGGAATGTTCGAGGACGTACAGCGACCCGTCAGGGCCGAAGGCGATGTCGATGATCGTGCGGAAGTTGCTTTGAAACACCGTCGGCGCCTGACCCGGCACGACGCGATACACCTTGGCGAGGCCGTTCACGAATGGAGCGCCGGTCAGCAGGCTCACGTAGAGCGCCCCGTCCGGACCCATCACCACCTCTGTCGGCACCGCCTCGGCGGTCGGTGCCGCTGGCGGCGCTGGGGTCGGAATGATCGGCTCCGCCGGGAACACCGCGACGAGCGAGACGTCGCCGCTGGCATCGACGCGCAAGAGCGAATTCCCGCCCGCGTCGGTGACGTAGCGTTCGCCCGGCAAGGCCAGTACGCCATACGGATTCGAATCGTTGGGGCCGCCAGCGGGATTGTTGAGGCGTTCAAAGTCGGAGATGTTGGCGTCTAACCGCCAGCGACCGCTCGGCTCGAGCTTGATCAGCGTGCCAACCAGCGACGCGATATGAAGCGTGTCACGCGCGGCAGGTGCACCGCCCCACCCGATCGTCACGTAGCCGCCGCCGCGACCCTGGAACGAGATATCGTTGGGACCCACCACGTCCTGACGAACAGTGTTGAAGACCGACGGTAATCCCTCCGCGACGCGTTCCTGCTTGCCCCTGTAAAGCCGCGTGACCTTGCCGGTTTCGCTGAAGCAGTTCATGCCGACCGCGACCGCGACACAGGTTCCTGAATTCGCCGGGACACCCGCTTCCGTGACGTATAACCCGCCTTCCGGACCAAACGCCAGGCCGCGCGGCGAGTCGAGCCCAGACATCACCTGCGTGATCGTCTGCGCCTCGGCTGAAAGACAGCAGACGGCCAGGATCGAGAACAGGGCGCACGAGGTGATCATCTTTCGTCTTGTCGAACGCATCATTCGTTCCTTCTTTCTCGTTTCTCGCCACCACTATCCTTTATCCAGCGGTCGCGAGCAAGCGCGCCAGATCGTGGATCGACCGCGAGTGCTCGATTCCGATGACCATTCGGTCGCCGCGGCCGCGCTGTCACAAACTCGGACGTTTCTCCGTTATAGAAAGGTGGACGTGTCCCGGTTTACCTTGAGCGGCGCCAAGACAAGAGGAATAGCCATGGATTCCCGCCTGGTGAAGTTGAGAGAAGATCTGGAGTCAGCGGTGGACGGCATGTCCAGCGAGCAACTGCGCTGGCATCTCCCGGGGAAATGGTGTGCTGAGGAGGTGCTGGAGCATCTGTATTTGACCTATACCGGCACGATCAAAGGCTTCGAGAGAGTCATGACGAGCGGCAAACCGCTCTCGACCAGGCCCTCCGCGGCGCATCGCATGATGACCTTCCTGGTCGTGGGATTGCGTCACATGCCCGCCGGACGGAAGACCCCTGCAGTGGCGCGGCCGAGGGGCCTGCCGACGGAAAGGGTGCGAAAGGAGATCGGGGAAAAGCTCGAGGCCATGGATGCGATCATCGCGGAGTGTGAAGCGCGCTTCGGACGCCAGGTCAAAGTGCTCGACCATCCGATTCTGGGCCCGCTGACAGCGCCACAATGGAGAACGCTTCATCTGGTGCATGGCCGACATCACCGGAAGCAACTCCTCCGGCTTCGCGACAATGCGAAAGGCAGTCCTTCATGAGTATCAAGGTCGGCATCGTCGGATCGGGCATCGTCGGTCAAACGCTCGCCAACGGTTTCGTGAAACACGGTTACGACGTCACGATCGGGACCAACACAGCCAGTAAACGCGAAGAACTGCAGTCCAAGACAAACGGCAAGGCAAAGATCGGCACCTTCGAGGACGCAGCGAAGTTTGGCGAGATCGTCGTCCTGGCGACGAAGGGGACAGCGGCCGAGGCGGCGTTGAACGCGGCCGGCGTCGCCAATCTCAAAGGCAAGACCGTCATAGACACCACGAATCCGATCGCCGATGCGGCTCCAGTCAACGGCGTCCTGCAGTACTTCACCTCGCAAAACGAATCGCTCATGGAGAGGCTTCAGGCGCTCTGTGCCGAGGCGCATTTCGTGAAGTCATTCAGCTGCGTCGGCAACGCGTTCATGGTCAACCCGGATTTCAATGGGATCAAGCCGACGATGTTCATCTGCGGCGACGACGAGGGCGCGAAGCGCGATGTGAAGACCATCCTCGATCAATTCGGGTTCGACACGGCGGATATGGGAGGCGTTGAAGGCGCGCGCGCCATCGAGCCGTTGTGCATCCTCTGGTGCATTCCCGGATTCCTGAGCAACAGCTGGACTCATGCATTCAAGCTGCTGAAGAAGTAGTTGGCCATGAACCCGTGGATCGCGAAGGCGGTGATACTCGCCGGCACGGTCGCGATGATTGGGATTCGCGCGCCGCACGGCCGCCGCAGTCGAAGTGTCAAGGTCGCCCGGAGTCACAAGACCCCTCGGGAGACGCTCCTCTTGGTTCTCGCGTGGGCCGGATTCTTCGTCCCGTTGATTTGGGTCGTGTCACCCGCGTTCTCGTTCGCCGAGTATCCGCTGCGCAGCGGCCCCCTCGCTGCCGGCGTGATGTGTCTCGCGATCGGCCTGTGGCTTTTCTTTCGGTCGCACGCGGATCTCGGCACGAACTGGTCGGTCACTCTGGAACTCCGTCAGGAGCATCGGCTTGTTACACACGGCGTGTATCGCGCGATCCGCCATCCGATGTACTCGGCGCTGATCCTCTATGCCGTCGGCCAAGCCCTGGTGATCCCGAACTGGGTGGCAGGTTTCTCGTACCTCATCGCGATGGCGGTCCTCCTTGCCCTGCGCCTGGGTGCCGAGGAGAAAATGATGGCCGAACAATTTGGCGATGAGTACGCGG
>JBKPLP010000012.1:0-19713 GCA_046731735.1 Acidobacteriota bacterium | reverse complement strand
GCTGCTGGGGGTCACGCTGTCTTCGCCGACATGGGATCCCCCTCAATCGTTGATGTCGGTTGACGGCGAACCGCCCCTTCGCATATCGTCCCCATCAAGAGCTGATGGGACTCACCAATACGCCTTCCGATCTCCTGCCGGGCACGCTCGAGCTCCTGATCCTGAGGACGCTGGTCAGCGGCGCCAAGCACGGCTACGGCATCGTCGAGCACCTGCGCCTGGCGTCCGATGACGTGTTGCGCGTCGGCGAGAGCGCGTTGTATCCCGCGCTCCAGCGGTTGCTCCTCAACGGCTGGGTGAAAGCGGAGTGGGGCACGTCGGAGAACAATCGCCGCGCCCGCTACTACACGCTGACCGCGCGCGGCCGCACGCAACTCGCCGCGGAACGTGCCGAGTTCGATCGCATGATCGGCGCGATTCAGCGTGTGCTGGGGACGGCTTGAGGGACGAGATGTAATGAACACGCTCTTCCAAAGGCTGCGGTACCTCGTCCGCTGGTCGCGCCGCGAGGCCGACCTGCGCGAGGAGATCGAGACGCATCGCTCGCTGCGGCAGGATGCATTGGAGCGCGACCGTCCTGGACCGGACAATGCCGCCGCCAGCCGGCGGACGATGGGTAACGTCGCGCTCGCCGTCGAGGACGCACGCGAGGTGTGGGCGATACGTGTGCTCGACCACACGCGACAGGACGTCCGCAACGCGATTCGCGGGCTGCGCAAAAGTCCGGGCTTCGCGCTCGTGGCCGTCGGCACGCTCGCGCTCGGTATCGGCGCCAACACGGCGCTGTTCTCGATCTTCAGCAGCCTGATCCTGCGTCCGCTGCCCGTGCACGATCCGGGAAGCCTCGCGCTGCTGACCAACGGGTCGTGGTCCTATCCAATCTGGGAAGAAATCAAGGCCCGCGAGTCGGAGCTGTTCGACGGCGCGTTCGCGTGGGGCAGCGAGCGCTTCGACCTGGCATCGAACGGCCAGAGAGACGCGGTGGACGGCGCGTACGTCAGCGGCCGGTTCTTCGACGTGCTCGGTGTGACCGCCGTACGCGGCCGTATGCTTACGGCCGCGGATGACAGCACCGCCGCGACAGATGGCCCCGTCGCCGTCATCAGTCATCGTCTCTGGCGACAGCGATTCGCCGGGGTCCCGGACGTCCTTGGGCGCCAGCTCACAGTGGACCGCGTACCGTTCACCATCGTTGGCGTGATGCGACCTGGGTTCTTCGGTCCGGACGTCGGTCAGGTGATGGACGTCGTGCTGCCCTTCGCCGCCGAGCCGCTCGTGCAGGGTCAGGAGAGCCGGTTGGCCGAGGGAGGCTCTTCGTGGCTGGAGATCATGGTGCGCCTGAAGCCCGGACAGAGTCTCGAGCAGACCAACGCCGGGCTCCGGGCCGCGCAACCCCAGATAGTGCAAACCGCGACAATGTCACGGCATCGCAGCCAACCGCTTACGCTGGTGCCGGCCGCCACCGGCAACTCGTCGCTGCGCACGCGCTTCGAGACACCGCTTTTCGCGATGGTCGTTGCGGTGGCGCTCGTGCTGCTGGTCGCGTGCGCCAACATCGCCAGCCTGCTGCTCGCGCGGGCGCTGGCACGGCGCCGCGAGCTCAGCGTGCGCCTGGCGCTGGGGAGCTCACGCTGGCGGATCGCGCAGCTGCTCTTCATCGAGAGTCTGATCGTCGCGGTGACCGGCGCCGCGTTCGGGCTGGTGTTCGCGAAGTGGAGCAGCGCGCTCCTCGTGCAGCAGTTGAGCACATGGGAGAACACCGTGTCGCTGGATCTCGCGCTCGACTGGCGCGTGCTCGGGTTCACCGCGGCTCTTGCGTGTCTCTCGGCGATCACCGCCGGCGGGGCGCCCTTGATCGGGCTGAAGAGCGTCACCCCTGGCGGCGCGCTCAGCGACGCGGGCCGCGGGATCACGGGTGAACGTCGCTTTGCCGTGCGCAGCACGCTCGTCATCGCCCAGATTGCGGTATCACTCGTTCTGGTCGTCACGGCGGGACTGTTCCTGCGTACGTTTGCGTCGGTCAGCCGTTTGCCGCTCGGCTTCGTGCCGGAGCCATTGCTCGTTGCCGAGTTGAACCTGCAAACAGGAGGCGGCCCGACCGAAGAGCGCGCTGCGCGCGTCGAGCGCCTTCGGAACGCGACGGCGTCCGTCCCCGGCGTACGTTCCGCATCCGTCTCCGCGGAACGGCTGCTCGCAAACGGCGGTTGGCAAGCCGGCCTGCTCGGCATCGGCGATGCGCCGATTGCCCGTCTGAGGTCGCTTGGCCTGCCCACGCTCTGGTTGAACGCCACGACACCAGGCTGGTTCCAGACGATGGGAACGCCTCTGCGCAGCGGCCGGGACTTCGAAGCCGGCGACCGCGTCGGCAGCCCTCCCGTTGCCGTGGTGAACGAAGCGTTCGTCCGCCACTATCTGCCCGCCGGCCAAGCGCTCAAGCAGCGCGTCCGTCTGGGACGCGATCAAAAAACGTACTACGAGATTGTCGGAGTAGTCGGCGATGCCGTCTACCCGACTCCGCGCCAGGGCATGGTGCCGACAATGTATGTCCCCGTGGCGCAGCGAGCGCCGCAGGAATTCTGGCCGGAGGTTTTCCTGACCATTAACGCGGCGCCAGGCCGGCGTGCGGCCGTAGAACGCGACGTCGCCGCGGCATTGACGCGCGCCGATCCGGCCATCGCCTTCACGTTCGGGACCTTCGATCAACTCGTTGAGGCGACAGTCACACAGGAGCGCCTCATCGCGATGCTCTCTTCCTTCTTTGGCGGGCTTGCGCTGCTGCTGGCGGCCGTCGGCCTCTACGGCGTCGTCGCGCACGCGGTGCGCGCGCGTCAGGCGGAGATCGCACTGCGCATGGCGCTTGGTGCGGCCCCGTCCAGCGTCGTAGGTCTGGTATTCAAGCGGGTCGGCCTGTTGCTCGCCGCCGGCCTCGGGTTAGGCCTGGCGGGCAGCCTCTGGGCGGCGCGTTTCGTGGGCGCGCTGCTCTTCCAGCTGGAAGCGCGCGACCCGCTGACGTTCGCCGGCGCGGCAGCGGTGCTCGTTGCCGTCGGGGGCCTCGCCGCTTGGCTGCCAGCCCGTCGCGCCGCACGGCTCGATCCGGCGACGGTGCTGCGCGAAGGATAGGCCGGTCAGACGAGCTTTCGTGGCGTCAGCGTCACGTTGATGGCGTTGTCGCCGCGCCGAATCGTCAATGCGTGCGGCGACGGGTTCTCGAGGGTCTCGTTGAGTGCCGTCAGAGTCAGCGCTGCAGCGGAGATACCGTCGACAGACGTGATGATGTCCCCGACGGTTATTCCCGCTTCGCTCGCCGGAGAGTTTTCGAGCACGTCTCTGACGAGAAACGTGCGGTAATCGGCACCTTCAGCAACCACCGCGATGCCACTGAGCGCCCGACCGAACGGCTCGGCGAATGAGGGTGACGGCTCCAGGATGATCCGACGCCGTCCGTAGTCCAGAATCATGCGAAACCGGCTCGCAATCCCGAACCCGATGTTGCCGGCCATCGAGCTGTCGGCGAACGCGCCGCCCGTGTCCTGCGAGAAGACGGTGATGGGGTTGCCGAGCGCGAACGACCCTATCTGCAGCAATGCCACTCGCCCAACGCGGCCGAACGACTGGCCACCGGCACCCATCATGCCGATCGCACGAATGGTCGTGGACTCCGGACCGGGCAGCTTGTGTTCGTTTACGAACGGGCTGTGAAGGATGAGCGTCCCGCCCGATCCGATGTCCAGATGGAACCGGTGCTCGATCGGCTGACCGCCGAGCGGCGTCACCGTGGCCTTCACGACCGTGTGGCCGGCCGAATTCAATTCGAGCGGCAGGGTCTCGCCTTTGCCCTCGTAGCGAAACGTCCTGCGATCGTGCAAGGTGATCGTACGGGCCTGATAATCCAGCGCCAGCACGAATTCCTTGATGAACTCTCCACCGATGATTCCATCGATATCCTGGCCGAACGCGCGTGGCAACATCGCCAGCGGGAGCGCCAGCGTCATGGGTTGAGAGAATCCCTCGAGACCGCCCAGTGACCACGTCGCACCCTTGACGCGCTGGCCGGCCTGTCTCTCGGCCCCGGCGCCTCCGCTGTTGACCGATCCGTAGAGTGTGAGACCAAGTTCCTTGGCCACCGACAGCCGGACGATCGCGCTGTTCGCGCCCGTATCCAATACGAACGAGAGCGGCCGCGAGTTATTGATCGCCGCCTTGACAATGATGTGGCGCATCACCAGTTCGAACGGAATCGTGACCGGCGCTGCTGCAGGGCGAACGGCGACCGCAGGCGTGCGGTGGACCGCGCCGAGGCAGAGAACGACCCCGACCAGCGCGGCTGTGACACGATTCATGACCGGCCTCCTTGTGAACGTGGTGAACCTGCCCCCGCAGGCGCGCGCCGGCCTGCCGCGACAATCGGAGCGAGCACGTAGGTGAATTCGTGCAACCGGGCGCCCGGTCGTCGCGGCACGCCCCGACCGAAGAGCGAGTGGATGGCTTCGATGTGGCGATTGAGCCGCGCCAGCTCCGTGGCGGTCAGCCACGCCGTGCGGCGGCCGGCCCGCAGGTTGCGGCGAGGGCCTTGTGCGGTTGCCAGCCCCGGCGCGAATGCACGACGGAAGCCGCGTTCGGCGCTCCTGACCATCGTGCCGACCACTTTGACGATGGCGCTTCGCTGCCGCCGATCGTCGAGGCGGTAACGCAGGGTAGCCGGGTGGCCGGGCAGATCGAACCGCGCTGCGCCCGCGCCTTTCTCGGATCCGATCCGGACCACGAGGCGGTTCCGTTCCAACACGCCGAAGTGATAGTAGAGGCCGTCGGGCGGATAGCCCAGGGCCCTGGCCACCCGCTCGATCGTCGCTGGACCGATCACCTCGAGCGCGTCGACGACCGCGGCCCGGACGGGCGACGCGAGCGCCGTGATCTTTGGTATTTCGTCAATCTGGAACGTCGGCCGCGGGCGCTTCATTGAAATATTCTAACAATTTTCAATTCAGAAGCTGTGGACATTTCATGATCGAGGGCCTACAGTAATCAGTTGCTGGCCATGAAACTCGTCCCAGCCATCGGCTGCCTCATCGCCCTCGCCACCTCGGCCGCCGGCGCCCGCCAGGGCGCTCGAATGACGGCGCTCTACGCCGACGCACTGCTCGACGTGCGCCACGGCCGGACGATCGGCAACGCCCTCGTGCTCGTCGCGGGTGACCGAATCACGCAGGCCGGCGCCAAGGCCGACCTGGAGGCACGCGTGCCCGCCGGTGCCGAGCGCGTCGAATTGGGACGCGTCACGCTTCTGCCCGGACTCATCGATGGACACGTGCACCTCGCGCTGGCCGGCGCGCCCGCCGAGAATGCGCGCGCCACGGTTGAAGCCGGGTTCACGACGGTTCAAGACCTGGGGGCAAACGATGCGCAGATCCTTCGCTTGCGAGACGAGATCAACGCCGGCCGTCTCGTGGGGCCGCGCGTACTCGCGGCGGGCCGCTGGATTGGCGTCACGGGCGGCATCTGCGACTTCGGCGGCATCGGCGTCCGCGACGCCCTCGCGTTTCGCGAGCGCGTCGAGGAGGAAGTCCGCCGCGGAGCGGACGTCATCAAGGTATGCGTCTCCGGCTGGCTTGCCGACGCGCGGCGCGAGCCGACCCGCTACGAGATCTCGGATGCCGAGCTCCAGGCCGCAATCGACACGGCCCATCGCCTGAAGAAGCGGGTCGCCGTTCACGCCATCAGTGCCGCCGGCATCGACGCGGCCGTTCGTCTGGGCGCCGATCTCGTGGTGCACGCAGGCTTCGTCGGGCCCGGCACGGTCGCGACGATGCGTCGTCGCAAGATCTACCTGCTGCCGACGTTGTTCTCTTTCAGCCGCGCGCAACCGCCAGACGATGTCGCGGCGCTGCGGTCGCATCTCCGCGGCGCCGTCCAGGCCGGCCTTCCCATCGCCTTTGGCACCGACGCCGGAGTGATCGCCCACGGCCGAAACGCGCGTGAGTTCGAGTTCCTCCAGGATCTGGGGCTTCAGCCGCTCGAGGTGGTCAGGGCGGCGACGATTCACGCGGCCGCGGCCGTCGGCATGACCGGCAGAATCGGCGTCGTCGAACGGGGCGCGTCAGCGGATGTGATCGCGCTCGACGGCGACCCCTTGCGCGACCTTTCGGCGTTTCAGCGGGTCGCGTTCGTGATGGCACGCGGCGTCGTCATCAAGAGACCGCAAGAGCGACATGCCAACTGAACGCGAGAAGATGCTTGCCGGCGAGTTGTACGACCCGTTCGATCCTGAACTGGTCGCGGGACGTGTGCGGGCGCGCGATCTGTGCCAGGCGCTCAACGCGACCCGGGAGGCGGAGCAGGACGAGCGGCGCCGCATCCTCGCCGATCTGTTCGGCAAGGGGGGAGACAGCGTCTGGATGCAGCCGCCGTTCTACTGCGACTACGGCAGCAACATCGAGCTCGGCGAACGCGTCTTCTTCAACTTCAACTGCATCGTCCTCGACGTGTGCGCGGTGCGCATCGGCGACTACTCGCTCTTCGGTCCCGCGGTGCAGATCTACACGCCGATGCATCCGTTCAACGCGGAGTTGCGGCGGCGCGAGGAGTTCGGGAAGCCCGTGGAGATCGGCGCGGACGTGTGGGTGGGCGGCGGCGCGATCATCCTGCCGGGCGTGCGCATCGGCGCGCGCGCGGTCATCGGGGCGGGCAGCGTGGTGACGCGCGACGTGCCGGACGGCGTGTTCGCCGCCGGCAACCCATGCCGGGTGATCCGGCAAATCACTGAGTGACGGCGGCCGATCGCAGACCGTGAGATTCACTAAGAGGCCACGGAGGCCACGAAGGGGCGTTGCTGCACTCGGGCCCGACGGCGGCCTGCGGCCGCCGTTGGACGGGTCATAACGATCCAGAAAAACAAGCACGCATGGGCATCACGAATGCTTGTTTTTCTGGATCGTTACGACCCGCACCGCGCGCAGCGCGGCGGGGCCCGAGTGCCTCCGTGGTCTTCGTGCCCTCTGAGTTATCCCTTTGGCACGCAGGATAAGCGCCACCCACGCACCGGCCCACACCGCGCAACTATCCACGGTGCATATATCCATTGACAATATACCCACCGTGGACTACCGTGCGCCCGAATGCCCGTCAAGAACGAGGAGGTCGATGCCCTGCTGCCGCTTCCCGCGGCGGCCTTTCACATCCTGCTGGCGCTGAGCGCAGGTGACTGCCACGGCTACGGAATCATCCAGGACGTGGAGGCGCGAACCGGCGGCGCGCTCCGGCTGAGTCCCGGGACGCTCTACCGCACGATCCAGCGGCTGCTGGAGCAGGGCCTGATCGAGGAGCCGCGCAAGCTGTCACGCGCGAAAGCCGATCCGCGGCGCCGCGACTACCGCATCACGCCCTTCGGCGCAGCGGTCGCCCGCGCCGAGACTCGCCGGCTGGCCGAGCTGGTGCGCCTCGCCAGGAACGCCTGGCGCGCCGCCCCGGAGTCGTCATGATCCGTTTGTTCCGCGCTCTGCTCCATCTCTATCCGGCGTCGTTCCGATTGGAGTACGGCGATGAGATGACGGAAATGTTCGCGCAGTCGTACGCCGACGCGGCTCTGGCCGGCCGCGTCGGGCTGATACTCCGCGCCGTCGCTGACGAAATACCCAACGCGGTGGCCGTGCACTGGGCCATTCTGATCCAGGACTTGCGCTACACCGTGCGCACGCTGAATCGGGCGCGCGGGTTTGCGCTCACCGCGATCCTGGTGACCGCGCTTGGCGTGGGTGCCAACACGGCCGCGTTCTCGGTCGCGGACTTCGTGCTGCTCCGCCCGCTGCCGTTCCCTGATCCCGACCCGTTGGTGCTGCTGTGCGAGGGCCCACGCAGCGGTGGCGGCTGGGGCTGCATGAACGAGCTGTCGCCCGCCAATTATCGCGACCTGAAGGCGATGAGTTCGTCGTTCCAGGCGATGGGCGCGTTCGTCGGCGCCGCGGCGAACCTGGTTGGCGGTGGCGAACCACGACGTCTGGGGATCACACCGGTGACGCCCGACGTGCTCCCGCTGCTCGGCGTCGAGCCGGTGTTGGGGCGCGTATTCGGATCTGCGGACGACGACCGCAGCTCAATCGTCATCAGCCACGGCCTGTGGCAATCGCAGTTCGGCGGTGATCCCGGAGTGCTGGGGCGGAAGGTCAACCTCGACGGAGCGCCCTACACGATCATCGGCGTCATGCCCTCGACGTTCTATTTTCCCGACCGGGGCAGCCAGCTCTGGACCGCGCTGACGTTCCAGCCAGCGGACTTCGAGGATCGTACGAATACTTACCTGCACGCGGTCGGCCGCCTCAAGGCGGGGGTCACCTTCGAACAGGCGCGGGCAGAACTCGAGTCGCTGGCTGCCCGCATGTCGCGCGATTACCCCGAGACCAACGCGGAGACCGGCGTCAGTTTCTTCCGCGTACGGGACAACATGTCGCCGCGGTTTCGAATGATGCTGATCGCGCTGGGTGGCGCGACGCTCTGCCTGCTGCTGCTCACCTGCGCCAACCTCGCCAACCTGTTCCTCGCACGCGCGACCGCGCGCGAGCGAGAGCTGGCGGTGCGCGCGGCGCTTGGTGCGGGCAAGGAGCGGCTGGTACGACAGCTGATCACCGAGAGCGTGATCCTGACCGTGCTGGGTGGCGCGGCGGGCGTCGCGCTGGCCGCCGCGAGCGTCCCGGTGTTTGCCAGTCTCGTCCCGCCGACGCTGCCGCTCGCCACTCAGCCGAGTCTGGACCTGCGCGTGCTCGGCTTGGCGTTGGTCTTCACCGCGCTCACCGGACTGGGATTCGGTCTGCTGCCCGCGCTCCGCGCGGGGCGCCGCACGGAATTCGACGCGCTGCGCGACACCAACCGCGCGGGCGGCGGCCGCAAGCAGCGCGTCCGCGCCGTGCTGGTGACCGTCGAGGTCACCATGTCGGTGATCCTGCTGATCACCTCGGGCCTCTTGATCCGGGCCGTGTGGCGCGTCCAGGCGATCGACCCGGGATTCGTGCCGCAGAACGTGCTCACGCTCAACACCCCGCTGGCGCGACCGAAGTACGACGATCCGGTGCGCCGGTATCAGTACTACCAGCGCGTGCTGACGGACGTACGCGCGCTGCCGGGCGTCCAGAGTGCGGCATTTACCACCGGCCTGCCGATGGTCATCACCGGCTTGATCACCCGGGTCGAGGTCCCGGGCCAGGAAGTTCGGAGCTCCCGGACCGCCGGCGCCAGCCACCGCTGGGTGACGCCCGGGTATTTCAGGACGATGGGGATTCCGCTCCGGCGCGGCCGCGACGTCGAAGACAGCGACACCGGCCAGCGTCAATCGGTGGCGGTGGTCAGCGCGTCGTTCGCCGAGCGCTATTGGCCCGGTCAGGATCCCATCGGCAAGATGTTTCGTCATCTCGATCAAATGCGGATGGTGGTGGGAGTCGTGGGCGACATCAAGGTCCGGGGACTGGAACGGACCAACGAGCCTCAGATGTATCTGCCCGCTCTGCAAGTTCCGGAAGGACTCCCCGGCGGCTTCGATCCAAAGGATCTGGTGATCCGGCACGAGGGTCAAGCGGACGCTCTGATACCCGCCGTCCGGCAGATCATTCGTACGGTCGATCCCGAGCAGCCGATCTCCAACGTGCGGACGCTCGAAAAGGTCGTGGCGGGTGAAACCGCGACGCGCCGGGCGCAGCTGCAGGTGCTCGGTGTGCTGGCGGCCGTCGCCGTGCTGCTCTCCGGGGTCGGCATCTACGGACTGCTCGCGTACACCGTCTCACAGCGCTCCCTGGAGATCGGCGTGCGCCTCGCGCTGGGCGCGGAGCCTTCGCGGGTGGGCCGCATGATCTTCGCAGACGGGATGCGCCTGGCGCTGTTCGGGATCGTGCCCGGTGTGCTGTGCGGCTATGCGGCCGCGCGAGGCATGAGCGCGTTGCTCTTTGGCGTGGCACCGGGCGATCCCGCCACGTTCGCCACGGCCGTCGCGCTCGCCCTCCTGATGGCCTTCGCGGGATCCCTGGTGCCCGCGATCAGGGCGGTGCGGGTGACACCGATGTCCGTCCTCAGGGCGGAGTGATCTGAATTCTCAATCGCCGGAATCGCCGGAATTGCCAGAATTGCCAGAATGAATTCAGAGAACAAGATGCTGGCAATTCCAGCGATTTTGGCAATTCCGGCGATTCTGGCAATGCCGGCGCCGGGCTGACATAGAATTCGGCGAGACACGCCCATGGGCCAGCCTACCGATCCGCTCCGCGACCAGCTCGCGCGCGCCCTTGACTGGAAGGAAGCGCACGCCGGGTTCGACAAGGCGGTCGACGGCATTCCTGCCGAGAAGCGCGGGGCACGCGCGGCTGGATTCGATCACTCACCGTGGCAGCTGATCGAGCACGTGCGAATCGCGCAGGAGGACATCCTCGATTTTTGCGTCAACGCGAACTACGAGCACAACATGACCTGGCCCGATGACTATTGGCCCAGGGACGCCGCGCCGCCGAGCGGGCCCGCGTGGGCCGACAGCATCGCGTCGTACAGGCGATCGCGCGATGAGCTGAAGCGGCTCGCCGGGCAGGTCGAAGATCTGACGGCGAAGGTGCCGACCGGCAAGGCCGGCCAGACTTATCTGCGCGCCATCCTGCTGGTCATCGATCACTCGGCCTATCACGTCGGCCAGCTCGTCGCCGTGCGCCGCGCACTCGGCATCTGGAATCCCTAGCCCGACCCGCCCGGCGCGCCCCTTGCTCCCTCCCTTGAGGCTGCTCAAGATCTAACGAAATCACGCACAAAAGCGTGGGTGCGGTGACAGAACTGTCGTTCGGTGTCCTAAACCGCCACAACGGCGGAGGGACGTTGTGAGAAACGGCGAGCAGGAGCTGTCGACCATGACCAAGCCTCGAATCGCATTCGGAGTTCTCGTCGTGCTGCTCGGCGCCTCGGCCGCCCGCGCCCAGGACGCTCCCGGGGCCGGCCGCGTGAAAGTGGCGTCCGGCGCCGCGTTCGTCGTCCGCGAAGGACGCGCGATCCCGGCCACGCCCGGACAGGTCGTGCTCGAGGCGGACGTGCTGCGGACCGGCGCTGACGGGCGGCTCGGCATCACGCTCAACGACGACACACGCGTGTCGCTCGGTCCGGCGAGCGAAGTCCGCGTCGACCGCTTTGCCTACGCGTCGGCTGACGGCGGCCTTCGGCTCGTGCTGAAGTTCGTCCGGGGCGTCTCGGCGTATGTGTCGGGACGCATCGCGAAACTCTCGCCCGACGCGGTCCGCCTCGAAACGCCGGCGGCGATCGTCGGCGTGCGCGGCACCACTCTCGCCATTCGCGTCGACGAACAGTGACCGATGTGCGTGCGGCGGCTGTTCTCCTGGTAGGGCTCGCGCTCTCCGCGAGCGCGTGCGCCGCGAAGGGCAGTGCCGTGGTCGTCCTGTTGCCGGACGCGGACAAGACCGTCGGCCGCGCGGGCGTCGAGAACAAGGCCGGTGCCGTGGATCTGGACGACGCGAACGAAGGCGCGCGCGTTCGCAAGAATCAGCGTCCGACCGTGTTCCGGCTCGGCGACGCCGACGTCCAGCAGATGTTTGCCGAGGCGCTTGCCGCGCTGCCGCCCGCTCCCCAACGCTTCGCGCTGAACTTCCGATTCGAGTCCGACGAACTGACCGACGAGGCGCGCGCTCTCGTGCCCGACATCCTCGCGCTGATGCGCCAGCGCCCCGTCGCCGATGTCGTGGTGACCGGACACACCGACACAATGGGGACGGCGCGGGCGAACTTCGACCTCGGCCTGAAGCGCGCGATGATGGTCCGCAATCTGTTGATCAGCGCCGGCCTCGACGCTACCCAGATTCAGGTCTCGTCGCTCGGCGAGACGGATCCCTTCGTGCGGACGCCCGACGAAACGCCGGAGCCACGCAATCGACGCGTCGACATCGTCGTCAGGTAATGACGAGTTCCCGCGGCGTCGCAGCGCATAACCGGCGTGTCATCTTCCTCAGCGGGGTGGTCCCGACGCTGCTCCTCGCGGTGCTGGCGCTGTATCGGCCGGCGTCTATCGCGCGGCTGGACAACGCCATCTACGATCAGACGCTGCGGTGGGCCGGAACGAAGGCACCCGCCGGCGGCGTGATCATCGTCGACGTCGACGAGCGAAGTCTTTCGAAATACGGGCAGTGGCCGTGGCGTCGTGACGTCATCGCCCGCCTCGTCGCGCGCCTGCGCGACGCCGGGGCCTCGGTCGTCGCACTCGACATGATGTTCGCGGAGGCCGACCGCGGCGATCAGAATACCGACGAGGCGCTGGCCGCCACGCTCCGCGGCGGGCGCGTCATCCTCGGCTACGGCCTGACCTTCGACACGCCGGATGGTGATCGCCAGCCGTGTGCGCTGCACCCGTTGCCGGTGGTGGTGGTCGATCGGGGCGCCGACTCGGATCCCTCTCCCTTCTTTCATGCGACGGGCGCCATCTGCAGCCTGCCGCACCTGGCCAGCGCCGCCGGGTCCTCGGGGTTCCTGAATGCAGCGCCGGAGCGCGACGGCATTCTCCGCCGCGTACCACTGCTGGCGGAGCTCGACGGGCATGTGTACCCGAGCCTCGCACTCGCGGCTTTCTCCGCGTCGCAGGGTGGGCGCGACGCAATGATGGAGGTATCGACCGTAAATTCGTCGCGGCTCTCCCTCGCGGCCCGCCACGTGCCGCTCGACGGAAAGGCGAACTTGTTGGTGCGGTTCCGTGGAAAGAAGCGGACGTTTCCCTACCTGTCGGCAGCAGACGTACTCGACGGCCGCGTCGATGGCGCGAGGGTCGGGGGCAAGATCGCGCTCGTGGGCACGACCGCGCTGGGCACGCGCGAAGTCGTGGCGACCCCGCTCGATACGCTGTTCGTCGGCGTCGAAGTGCAGGCGACCGTCGCGGACAACCTGTTGCAAGGGGATTTCATTCGCCGGCCGCAGGACCAGGGCTTCCTCGAAGCGGGCGCCACGCTGCTCGCGGGCACCCTCGCCGCGCTGCTGATTGCGGCGCGCGGCGTAATGCTTGGCGCCGCGCTCGCCACCGGTGGTCTCGCCGCGTTCTGGTTTGCGGCGGTCTGGCTGCTCGCGTCGCATGGCGTGTTCGTGTCGGTTCTGTTTCCGACGCTCGGATGGACGGCATCGTTCGCTTCGGTGAGTCTGGCCAGCTTCGTCCTCGAGCGCAGGCGCGCTATCACAGCCGGTGTCGAAACCACCGCGGCCCGGACGCTGATGATCCAGGCGATGCTCTCGCTGACGGAAGTGCGCGACGCCGAAACCGGCCGGCATTCGCGCCGCACGCAGCGGTACACCAGGGTGCTCGCGCAGGAGTTGTCGCGGCACCCGCGTTTTCGGGACTACCTGACGCCGGAGCGGGTCGACATGCTCGCCGGCCTCGCGCCGCTGCACGACATCGGCAAGGTTGGCGTGCCGGACAGCATCCTCAACAAGCCGGGCCGCCTGACCCCGGACGAGCTCGCCGAGATGCAACGCCATCCTGTCTACGGTCGCGATGTGATCCTCAAAGCGGAGAGGAACGCGCTGGTGCGGGACGACGAGGTTCTGTCCCTGGCGAAGGCGATCGTCTACACGCATCACGAGCGCTGGGACGGCTCGGGGTACCCGGAAGGACTCAAAGCGAACGACATTCCCATCCCCGGGCGAATCGTCGCGGTCGTGGATGTCTACGATGCAGCGACGACCCGGACGTTGTATCGCGCGCCGTCGTCCCATGAACAGGCGCTGGCCTTCATCGTGTCCGGCGGTGGTACCCACTTCGATCCGGACGTCATCGCGGCGTTCATGCGCGTGGCTCCGGACTTCAAGGCTCTGTCCGCGGAATCGGCCGACCAGTCCATACCTGCCTAACCTTCCGCCGGCGCCGCACTGATCCCGTTCCGGTGCCGGCCAAGCGGTTCCGTGCGTCGAATGAGCTGATACACGCCGGTCGTCACCATCGTCGCGTCTCCCTGTGCAACCAGCGCGCGGTTGCCGAGCCCGGCCTCCGGGCGCGACAGCCCGGTGACGCGGGCGAGCTCTCCGCGAACCGTCAGCCCGGCGCCGGAGAGAAAACAGCGCGCGATTTCGCGCAGCGCAACATCGCGCTTGACCCGGCGGCGGAGCGCGTCAGGAAACCGTCCGACGCCCAGGGTCCAGATGTACGTGAACGGCTGATACAACACGTCGCTCGGCACCACGATCATCGCCGCCTGCAGCTCGTCGAGCGCCGTGGTAAATGCGTGGCGATCCTTGACGCCGGATTCGTCGCGCAGGTCGCGCGAGCTCATCTCCCACTCGCGGCGCAGCACGCGCAGCACCGCACGGGCATGTCTGCTGAGACGCCGCTCTTCTTCGCATCGGCGGATGCCCCACACGGCGTGGAAATAGGGAATCATCCTCGGCGCGAGGAACGTCGCGCGGCCGCGGGCAAGCTTGGCGTAGTAGACGTTGCCGCGCTTCATCAGCTCGTCCTTCAGCAGCCACGCGTGTGACGCTTCAGGATCTTTCTGAACGTGGCGCGGCATCACGGCGTCGCGGCGGCCGCACACCGCGATATACAGCGACGGCCCTGGCCGGCGAGAATCGGTGAGACACGCCGCGAAGCCGACCTGTTCGATGAATCGCTCGGCGGCGAACGCGGTGTCGACCTGGCGCGTCGCATCCCGGCGCCAGCACGCGTCCCGGTACTCCTCAATCTCCTCTGGAATCTGGATCGGCAACGTGATGTGTGTTCAGCAGATCGTCGACGACGGAGTTGGCCGAGAGTTCGAGGCGGTCGCGCAGTGCATCGAAGCGCGTGTTGACGTCGCGTCTGAGTGCCCGGGCGTTGATCACGAAGGCCCGGGCGAGCGCCGCAACGCCGAAGATCGATCCGATTCCGATAATAATCCAGCGCATGAGGTACCCCCGCAGCATCCGCTACGATTGTAGCGCGCCCGCTCGGTCGTATCACCCGCGTATGATCGGCAGCATGATGGCGCTGGCTGTCGTGACGCTGCTGGTCGTCACCGCAGGTGTCATGTATCAGCTCGTCGGGGCGCGCCGCGATGCCCGGCGGTACCCGCCACCCGGCACGCTGATCGATCTGGGCGGCCGATCCCTCCATGTGGTGTGCGCGGGCAGCGGCCGCCCGATGGTGCTGTTCGAGTCGGGGATCGCCGCATCCAGTCTGAGCTGGACGCGTGTGCTGCGCGACGTGTCGGATTTCACGAGCGGCTGCGCCTACGATCGTGCGGGGCTGGGCTGGAGCGATCCCGCGCGCGTGTCGCTCAGTTTCGCGACGATGCTCGACGAGCTGCGGGCTGTCCTCGGGCATGGCGCCGGCGCCGCTCCCGCCGTGCTGGTTGGTCATTCGTTCGGGGCGCTGCTCGTTTGCGCGTATGCGTCGCGGCATCCCGAGGAAACGGCGGGGATCGTGCTGCTGGATCCGCCGAGCGAATGGCAGGCGTTCACGCGGCAGCAGCGCTGGCGGCTCCGCGGCGGCATTCACCTGTCGCGTCTGGGCGGCCTGCTCGCGCGGCTCGGCGTCGTGCGCGCGTGCCTGGCGCTGCTGACCGGCGGCGCCCCCGGCGTGCCGCGGAATGTCGCCCGGCTCCTCGGACCCGCCGCGTCGCGCGAGCTCGAACATCTCGTCGGCGAAGTCCGCAAACTGCCGCCCGACGTGCACCCGCTCGTGCAGACGCTGTGGTGCCGGCCGAAGTGTTTTCGATCGATGGCCCAGCACCTGGCGTCGCTGGAAGAGGCGGCCGCAAGCGTGAACGAGATCGCGGCGTTCCCCCAGGTTCCGCTCGTCGTGATCTCGAGCGGCGATCAATCCGCGGCGGTGATCGACCGCCACCGGCAGCTCGCACGCCTCTCGCCGAAGGGGCGGCACGTCATCGCCGCGCGCAGCGGCCACTGGATCCAGTTCGACGAGCCCGAGTTGGTCGTCGCGATCATCCGCGAGACGGTCGAAGGAGCCCGTCCCCCCCGGGAGCGAGGTCCCGCCGGCGGCTCCGATCGCGGCCGCTCCCCGGGGCCGCGACCCCAGGGTATAGACAATCTATAGGCCATGGGTATAGAGTCTCTATACCCATGACGCTGCACGCCCGCTCCGACTCCCGCGCCGACCTGCTCCACGGCACCCTCGACATGCTGATCCTGCGCACCCTGCAGTGGGGGCCGCAGCACGGCTATGCCATCGGTCAGACGATCCGCGCGCAGTCGTCCGACGTGTTGCAGGTGGAGGCGGGCTCGCTCTATCCGGCGCTGCAACGGCTCGCCAAGAAGGGCTGGGTGACCGCGAAGTGGGGGCAGACGGAGGCAAACCAGCGCGCGAAGTTTTATCGGCTCACGCCCGAGGGCAAGAAGCAGCTCCTCCGTGAGGAGTCGCGCTGGGCGGAACTGGTCAAAGCAATCGGCCGGGTCATGAGCCCGGCGCCGGAACCGGGGACAGAGGAGTAACCGATGGGGATCTTGTCGTGGCTGAAGCGCCGGCGGCTCGATGAACAGGACTTCCAGGACGAAATCCGCGCGCATCTGGCCATCGCCGAGCAGGAACGCATCGAGGATGGCGCCGATCGCCGGACCGCCCGTTACGCGGCGCTCAAGGAGTTCGGCAACGTCACGCTGACCACGGAAGCGGCGCGTCGCGTCTGGACCCCCTGGTGGCTGGAGGCGCTGCGCGATATCGCCAGCGACGTGCGCTACGCCATCCGCGCGCTGGCGAAGAATCCGGCCTTCTCGGTGACGGTCGTCGCCGTCCTCACGCTTGGCATCGGCCTGAATGCGATGGTGTTCACCATGCTCAAGGGGCTCGCGCTCACGCCGCTTGGCGGCGTCGACCGATCCGCGCAGCTCCGCGTGCTGTATCGGCAGACCAACACCGGACGCACGGTCCGCGTGTCGTATCCGGACTACCAATACATCCGCGATCACAACCAGGCCTTCGCCTCGTTGATGGGATCCGGCTACACCGATATGAACCTGGGAAGAGGCCGCGGCGCGCGCCAGATCTTCGGCGAGCTCGTCACGGGCAACTATTTCCAGGTGCTGGGCGTTCGCGCGCAGCTCGGACGGACGCTGCTGCCCTCGGACGAACTCGCGCCAGGGCGTCATCCCGTCGTCGTGATCAGCGACGGATTGTGGCGGCGGGACTTCGGCGCCGATCCCGACATTGTCGGGAAGACGATAGAAGTGAACAACTACCGGCTGACCGTCGTCGGCGTGGCCGATCCGGCGTTCCACGGCACGATCGTCAGCTACGACGTCGAGGCGTTCGTTCCCGTCATGATGGCATCGCAACTCGGCGTCGGCACCAGAAGCCCCGGGAACGTCACCCCGGAACCAATCACCGATCGCCGTTATGGCCTGTTGTTCCCCGAGGGCCATCTGCGACCAGGGGTCAGCGCCGCCACGGCAGCGGCGCAGATGGACGCGATGTGGGCCACGCTGTCCCTGGACCGTCCGCTCGCCGAGGCCACCCAGTCGCTGCGGCTGGTTCCCTTCTGGCGGGCGCCGACCGGCGCGCAAACTTACATGATGCCGACGCTCGTCGTGATGATCGTGATGGGACTTCTCGTCCTGATGATTGCGTGCGCCAACATCGCGGGTCTGGTGCTGGTGCGGGGGCTGTCGCGCCGCGGCGAAATCGCCGTGCGCCTCGCGCTGGGCGCGTCGCGCACCCGGATCGTCCGTCTGCTGCTGGTCGAGAACTTCGTGCTCGCCATCCCCGGCGCCGTCCTGGGCATCGTCCTCGCCCAGCAGGCAATTCCGATGTTCGTGCAGTACGCGGAGTGGCTTGCCGTGCCTGCACGCCTCTTCTTCAACATGGATCTGGATCGGACGACCGTGGCGTTCGCCGTGCTGGCCGGCTGCGGCAGCGCGCTCGTGTTTGGATTCGTGCCGGCGCTGCAGACGACACGCGTCGACCTGGTGACGGTGATCAACGAGGACGCGTCGCCGCGCGGCGCCGCGCGCGGGCGGCTGCGCGGGGCGCTGGTGATCGCGCAGGTGGCGGTTTCCCTGCTGCTGCTCGTTGGCGCAGGGCTGGTGTGGCGCAGCCTGGAGGCGGCGCGACGCCTCAATCCCGGGTTCGATCCAGACCACGTGGCGGCGGTTGCCGTCGACCTCGCTCAGAACCGGTACGACGAGGCGCGCGGCCGTGTCTTCTACCGGAAACTGCTCGACGCCGCCCGAGCGGGCGCGGGCGTCGAGTCGGCGACGCTGTCGGCGTTCACGCCGCTCGGATTTCTCGACACTCCTCCCACGCGGGTCACGATTGAAGGCTATGAGCCGCGCCGCGGGGAGGATCTCATCTTCATGTCCAACACGATTGCGTCCGATTATTTCCGCACTCTGCGGATCAACCTGATCGCGGGGCGTCCGTTCGAGGAGCGGGAAGATGGCAACAGCGAGCCGGTGGTGATCGTGAACGACACGCTGGCGCAGCGTTTTTGGGGAAGC
Organism: Acidobacteriota bacterium; assembly: GCA_046731735.1. GTDB lineage: Bacteria > Acidobacteriota > Vicinamibacteria > Vicinamibacterales > 2-12-FULL-66-21 > JALZOC01. The sequence continues at coordinate 1,287 of JBKPLP010000012.1, read as the reverse complement.
GCGGCGAACGCGCTCGGCAAGCGGCTGCGGGTTGCGGACCGCGAATGGCGGACGGTCGTCGGCGTCGCGGCAGACGTGAAGTATTCGAAGATCAACGAACCGCCGCGTCCGTATTTCTACCTGCCGTTCCTGCAGGCCTACCGCTCCGACATGATCCTGCAGACTCGCGGGTCCGTGCCGATCAACGTACTCGTCGACCAGGCCCGCGCGCAGGTCGCGGCGCTCGACGGCGATCTGCCCATCCTGACCGCACGTCCCCTCACCGAGCTCACGCAGGGCGCGTTCCTTTTCTACCGGCTTGCCGCCTTCATGCTGTTCCTGTTTGGCACCGCAGGCATGGCGCTCGCGGCGCTGGGGACGTACGGGCTCGTGTCGTACACGGTGAAGCAGAGCACGCATGAAATCGGGATCCGGGTTGCGCTTGGCGCCACCGCGCGATCCGTCGTGCGCCATTTCCTGGCCCGGGGTGTACGGCTCGGCGCCATTGGCATCGTGGTCGGGACGATCGCGGCGTTTGGCGCGGGGCGTCTGCTGCGAACGGTCCTGTTCGGCGTCAGCACGACCGACCCCGCCTCATTCGCGGGTGCGCTTGCGCTCGTGCTTGGAGGCGTGGTTCTCGCGACGCTGATCCCCGCATGGCGCGCCTCGCGCATCGATCCGCTGCGCGCGCTTCGGCATCAGTAAGTGTCGCCTGAGGAAGCGGCGACGCGCCGGCGACGCGACTTTTCTTGCGTCAGCCGCCACGACATGGACAACAGACCGTGCAGCGCATCGCGGTCAAGTCGGGCGAGTCGGGCCAGGACGACGGGATACTTTTCGTAATACGGGGTGACGTAGTAGGTCTCCGGCGCGTCCTCGAGCAACAGGGCGCGATCTTCGAAGCGGGCCCTGACTACGAGCGTTCCTGGCTCCGCGGACGAATGCGTTGCCAGGCCGGCCATGAAGCAGCCGCCAACCTTGAGGACGGGGGACCCGTCGTATCTCGTGGCGGCGTCGACCCGAGGCAGCGTCAGGCCCGCCTTTCGAACGGCACGAAACAGTCCCACATCGATCACCGGAGCTCCTTCCATCCCATCCGGCGCATTTGTTCCGCGTGCCGTGGGTCGGTCAGCAGGTTGCCGAGAATCGGCGACGTGTAATAGAACGGCGAGGCGCCGGTGTCCTGCGCCTTGGCTTGCCATTCGAACGCGCTGTCGAGGTCGTTCAACCCGGCATAAATATAGGTCATGCAATGCGGCGGTACGTACCGCTGGGCGCTCATGCCTTCGAGTTCCTCGACGATCTGGC
>JBKPLP010000011.1:0-7869 GCA_046731735.1 Acidobacteriota bacterium | reverse complement strand
TCCGCGCGCTCGTGAATCCGTCCCGCGAGCAGCGTGTCCTGGGTCTGCCGGCGGATGCGGAGTTCGCCGGTCCGCACCATCGAGTCGACTCGCGAGCTCCACGCGCGGCGATTCAGGGGAGAGGAGGTAATCGTGATGCGGCCGCGGGCGGACTCGGCCTGGCCGCGAAGCGGTTGTGAAAGCAGGGAGTTGATGATGAGACAGAGACCGATCGCGCTGACTGGCAGCGCGCGGGCACGAACGGACATACGTGAACTCCTCGGGATCGGGCGTTGCAGGGGGGTGGCCCTGCCATTCTACCGTGTGGACGAATGATGCGCGAAAGCCTCTGTCAGCGCGTGCCCGTCGGTGCCGCTCATGCGGATGCCGGCGAGCGCGGCGAGCGACGGCGCGATATCGGCGGGCGACGCCGGTGCGTTGTAGTTTCCTTTCCTCACCCCGGCGCCGTACAGGATCACCGGGACGTGTTGATCGTACGGATACAGGGTGCCATGCGATGCAGCGCTGGCCGTGAGCAGCCAGTTCTCGCGCGGGACGATGATCAGATCGCCGCTGCGGTCCGCGTGATAGCTGAGTCCCGCAGCGCGCTTGACCGGATCCGACGACGTCCGCGTTTCCGGCTGCGCAATCTCGTCGCCGGTATATGCCTGAACGATGCCGGGGAGGGCGCGCAGCGCATCGAGGACGGCCTTCCGGGCCGCGGGGTCTTTCCTGATGCGCTTCAACGCATGGTCCTCCAGGTAAATGTCCGTGTAGGCGGTGTACGCCACGTGTTTTCCCGCACCGAGCAGCGGCTCGAGCGCCTTCTCTACGGCGCCGGCGGTAATCACGGATGTGTACCGCCCCCCCTTGACGTCCTCGGGAATATCACCGACGCCATGATCGGCGCTGAACCCCAGGACGTAGTTCTCCGCTCCGACCGATGCATCGAGGTGGTTCAGCAGTTCGCCGATCGTGAGGTCGAGACGGGCGAGCAGATCCTGCACCTCATGGCTGTTCGGGCCGAACGCGTGGCCAACCAGATCGAGCGCTGAAAAACTCACGCCGAGAAAGTCGACATTGCCGCGCTTTCCCAGCTGCATCGCGTCGATCGTGGTCGCCGCCAGCTTTCCGAGGTATTCGTCCGACAGCGGCGATCGCATCCAGTGGCCGTAGAACTCGCCGTCGGGCTTTCCCGATTTCGAGCCGATGACGTGTGGGAACGTCCGCGTCCATCCGGTGGGCGCTTTCTCGGACGGGTTGTCATCCTTGTTCTGATACAGCGCCGGATCGTAAAGCCGTTCCCACTGCCGGCCATACGCAGCGTTCACAGGATTGCGATCGACGTAGTCCTGGATGACCGCGGTCGGCGTGTGCGTGAACGCCGTGGACGTCGCGAATCCGCCGCGGGTATCGAACCACACGACGACATCGCCGCCGTGCCCAGCGAGGCCGATCGCCGACCGCGCTTTGAGCGACAGCGCGACGACGCGTCCGCGCGCCTGTTCCCGTACGTGGTCGGCGAGCGTCGGACGGAGCAGACGCCGGCCGCTGTCACTCTGGCCGGTCAGCGTGTGGGTGTAGCTCACTTCCGTCGTCTTCTCGTCGTCGGTGCATTCGGTTGCCGCGCGCGTCTTTCGATCGAACCACGTATTGAGAATCATCCCGTGCTGATACGGGAAGGTGCCGGTGCCGATCGTCGAGTGGCCGGGACAGGTGACCGTATTCAGATACGGATAGGCGGCGCGCTGGAACCAGGCGCCGTTCTGCATCAAACGCTTCAGTCCCCCGGTGAAACGCGTCGAGTAACGCTGCAGGTAATCGAACCGCATCTGATCGGCGACGAGAATCACGACCAGCTTCGGGCCGGGTGCGCCGGAGGATTGCTGCGGCGCCGTACGCACCGGAAAGGTGAAGGCCAGCGCGAGAAGAGCGGGACAGGCGATCGCGAAAAACACACGGCAACGGTTGCTCATGATCGTCTCAAGATCGGCCAATAACAGAGCGCGCCGATGTACACGTCGTACACCGCGCACCCGATGGAATACCAGCGCGGCGCGACGGCGTCGGGGAGGGGCCAGCCCGGGCGGTGCGCCACATCGACGATCGCATGCGCCGCGAAGGCGAGCGCGAGAATCGTCAGCGCGTGGCGCGGATCGCGCACGAGTGTCGCCGCCGCCACGATGAAGAATCCTATCGCAAGCGCGATGTCGAGGCCGACGCCGGGACGGGCTTCCTGCGCTACCGCGATGCCGACGTATGCCCCCGCCGTCATGGCGAGCAGCAGCGCGGCGATCTGGGCCAGCCGCAGCTCGGCCACGAGACGTTCCGGAGCATTGACCGGAATGGCTGCGGTTCGGAGTGCCAGCCACGTGAGACCCATGGCGAGGGTGGCGAATCCGATCGCGGTTGTGCGTAAGGCTTCAGTTCCTATCAACAACCTTCACCGTCACGCTGCATCCCAGAAAGGTCAAACAGGAGGAAGGGAGGGAAGGGATGCCTCCTGTGTGCTCTTGGGGCGGCTGTCGTTCAATTGGATTCCGTTTGCAAGTAGTTGAGTGGATCCACGCCGTACTGCGCCGGTTCGACGGGTGATACGACGGTGTCCTGCGGCTCGCCAGGCGGCGCTTCCCACAGGTTCCGATCGTACGGCAGATCGAGTCGGGTGGCATTCCTGTCGATGATCACGCGCACCCGCGGGCGGTGCGGATCGGGTGCGTGCACCTGGGTGACCACGGCAATTTCTCCGGTCGAGAGCTTGACGAGATTGCCCGGCGGGTAGATGCCGAGGAGCTGGACGAAGCGGCGCACCAGGTTCGCGTCGAACTGCGTCCCGTCGTTCCGCTTCAGTACCGCCAGGATGCGATCGGTGGGAAACGCCTGCTGGTAGCTGCGCTGCGACCGCATCGCGTCGTACACGTCGGCGATGCCACAGATCATCGTAGCCACGTTCAGACTCGGACGCTTGACGCCGAACGGATAGCCGGTGCCGTCGATGCGCAGGTGATGTTCGAACGCGACGACCGGCGCCAGAATCGGCATCTCCGGCGTTCGACGGAGGATCTCCGCGCCGTCGACGACGTGCCGCCGCATGATCTCGAACTCCGGGTCGGTGAGCTTGTCGGGCTTGTTCAGGATCTCCTTCGGGGTGCGCACCTTGCCGATGTCGTGCATCAGCGCCGACAGGCCGAATTCGCGCAGGAGCCGCCCTTCGATCCCGAGTGCCCGCGCCTGGCCCATGGTCAGGATCGACACGTTCACCATGTGCGTGAACGTGTAGTTGTCGTAGTTGCGCATCGCGGTCAGCGCGACGAGCGCGGTGCGATTCTGCGTGACCGCGTCGGCCAGGCCTTCGACGGCGTGGAGCGCTGCCGGCAGGTCAGGCTGTCCCTCCGTCTCCGCGCTCTCCCAGGCCACTTCGGCGACTGCCACGGCGTTCGAATACAGCTGCCGAATCGCCGCCATGTCGCCGCCGATGCCGTCGTCCCGCCGATCCTCGCCTTTGATTCGTCCGACCTTGATGTGCGGAAAGGTAAAGGCGGAATCGGTGGCGCCCGTTTTTCCGAGGCCGGCAACCGCGTGCATGAACTCCGCCGTCTCTTTCGCCGTGACGCCGCGGTCGAACGCGATCCGTTCAATCTTGTGGTCTTTGAGCCGCTTGATGAGCTCGGACATCCCGAGACTCGCCTTCGCCATGGGCGTGTCGGCGACGACCAACTGCTGCCCGACGATGCCGACCGCGATCGACGGCTGCGTCGCGTGCAGCAGTTTCAGCACGGCGAGCAGGCCCTCGACGTTGCGGGCGATCAGCGGATGGTCAGCCGCATAGAGCTGTGCGGCACGCACGCCCGACGCGAAACGGCGGAGCAGCTCTTCGTACTGAGCGACTTTGGCATGGATATCAGTAGACACAATCCAATCCCTAATCCCTCATCGTTTCTTGATCGGCGGGGTCCCCTGCACCCCGCCTGGCTCGCTTCGTTACGCGGGCCCCGACGCCCGCTCCACTCCGCTCGCGTAGCCGATCCCTGTCCTGTAACTGGCTGACCCCGAGCCGCGAATCCCGGATCCCGCATCCCGGATCCCGCATCCCGGATCAGCCCTCGATTCTCGCCAACTCGGTGCGCGCGACGGTGCGGACGCCGCGCGGGCCGCGGGTCGACGCGGCGCGCAGCGCGTCGAGTGCGGGAGGCGAGCCGATCCTGGCCAGTGCCGCGGCGGCGGCTGCCCGCTGGTGGCGCGTCCGGAACGGCGCCCACCAGACGCCGTGGTGCAGCGCGTATTTCAGGGCGTCGACTGCTTCCGGCCCGCCGTGCGTGCCGAGCGCGTCCACGGCGCCGCTGAACATCTTCTCGGTCACCCCCTTGTCCACATGCCGCAGGAAGTAGGCAAACACCGGGACGACCCGTTCGTCGCGAATCGACATCAGCTCGGCGATCAGCGTCTCGCGCGTGCGACCGCTCGCGGTGGTGACCGCACGCAGCAGCATCGCGGAAGCTTCATCGCTGCCGTTCATGACCAGCCCCTGCACCGCCTCACGCTGTACGAGCGGTTCGCTGTCGCTGAGGAGCGGGATCAGTTCCTTCAAACCTTCGGAGCCGCCGAACTCGCGGAGGAGGAAGGCGGCGGTGCGTCGCACTTCCCAATTCGGCGCGTTCATCAGCTTCTGCACCGATTCGCGACCCTGCGCCCCGAACGCAACCAGGACGTCACGCAGCCGGCGGCGGGACCGCGCATCCTGCTCCGCCGACAACACCTCGGCGAGGGGGGCAATCACCGCCGTGCCCATCGCGAGCACCAGACGCTGGAACCTCGCCACCGCCTCGTCGTCGGCGCTGCGCAGGTGCGCGGCGACGTGTTTCATCATGGAGCCGCGGCCGAATTCCTCGAGCGCGGCGCGCGCGTGCGGCTTCCGATCCTCGCTGGCATCTCCCTGATCGAGCACTGCCTGAGCGAGCTGCCAGGCGCGGCCGATCTGGCCTACTCGAACGAGGTCATCGGCGTGCGTGATGACCGTTTGCGCAACGTCGCGCCAGCGCGGCGGATCCTTCTCTATCACCAGCAGATCGAGCAGGAGGTGGTCATCGAGCAGATGCAGCGCGGTGTCGTTCACCGTTGCCACCCACGCGGCGACGCGCTCCGGCGGATCGTCGGCGATGCGCTCGACCTCTACCGCGCGGTCGCGCGCGTTGCTCAGCTCGCGGCCGTACGCGGTCGATACGAAATTCTCGTCGGAGTACGAGGTGAGCATGCCCTCGACGCGGTCCCAGAGCTCCGAGAAGGACGCCTCCTGGCCGAGCTCCGAAGCAGCCGCCTCGTGTTCCGCCAGCGCCAGCAACTGCCGCTGCCGATCGCGTTGCGGCACGAGCGCCTGGAACGCAGTGGCGAGGCGGTCGGTCGCACCGCGCTCCGCAATCACCGAGCCCGAAACGAATTGGGCGATCGACGCGTCGGTCATCCTCGTCGTCATCGCGCGCACCACGTTCGTTGTCCCCGCCATCGCGTCCGGCTTGTCCGCTTGCGCGAGCAGCTCCGCCATCATCTCGGCCGAGAAGGCGCCTGCCGCGCCGCCAACTTGTTTGAAGATGTTCTCGAGTTGATCGGGGCGAGTGCGGGACACGTAATCCACCAGGCCGCGCAGCAGGCTCAGCACCGCCGCCGCCTTGCCCTCGGGACCGGTTTTGGCCGCGGCCTCCTCGAGCTGCGTCAACAGCTGCTGAAGTTTGTCGGGATCGCCGACGATGCGGAGGAGAGCTTCGAAGGTGTTGTCGTCGAGCTGCAGCTGCGGCCCGGCGAGCGCGGCGGCAATCACCTGTTCGATAGTGGCCGCCTCGCCCTGCTTTTCCCGCAGCACCTCGGCGTAGTCGATCTCGACGAGTTCGAGACTGGGGCCGCCCGCCGTCGCCCACAGGTGCGCGATACCGCCGTCCGCCCGGACTTCTTCCGGCGTCCGCGCCAGCAGCAGGAGGAGGGTGCGCCACGACTCCGCGTCGGCCGCGGCATTGACGGTGAGCGCGCCGATGGTGTGTCGGCTGAGGACTTCCGCCAGCTCCCCGATGGCCGGATCAGGCCGTGCCGCCGCCGCGCCGTCGAGCAGGAGCACACCCGCCTGAACCTGCAGCCGGAACGCCCCCTTCTCGGCGAGCCTCGTCGTCGCCTGTGCGAGACGGCCCAGCGACACGCCGATCGCGGGATGGGTGCCTGGATAGAGCGCGACCGCTCGCGCCGCGGCCTTGCACGCCCGCGCGAACTCCGCGAAGGCGGCAGCGGTTTCGGGTGACAGCGTGGGTATCTTGGCAGCTTCGGCCATGGCTACATGTAATTCAGCGGATCGATATCGACGACCTCGGGATCAACTGCTTCCACGACCGCGAACCTGAAATCGCCGCGATCGTCGGGCTCCCAGGTGTTGATCAACATCGGCTGCTCCACGCGGACGCCGACGCGGTCGACCAGAATCTTCACCTGCGGCCGGAACGGATCGCTCGGGTGTTCGTGGGTGACGACGGCGACCTCGTCGGTGTTGAGCCGGACGAGCGTGCCCACCGGGAACAGACCCATCAGATTGATGAAGCGGCGGAGCAGCCGGGTGTTGAAGGCCGGGCTGTCCTTCTCCATCATGATCGCGCGAATCCGCTCGCTCGGGAGCCCCTGCCGATAGACGCGGTTGCTCCGAAGCGCATCGTAGACATCCGCGATGCTCACGATCTGGGTACACAGGTTCAGCTCGCGATGGCCGATCCTCTCAGGGTAGCCGGACAGATCCTGCCGCAGATGATGCTCGAAGGCGACGACCGGCGCCAGCGCGGGCATCTCCGGCGTCCGGCGCAGGATGTGCGCTCCGTCGACGACGTGCTGCTTCATCAGGCTGAACTCGTCCTTGGTCAGCTTGTCCGGCTTGTTCAAGACCTCGATCGGGGTATTGACCTTGCCGATGTCGTGCATCAGAGCGGCAAACCCGAACTCGCGGAGGAGCGAGCCTTCCAGATTCAGCGAGCGTGCCTGTGCCATCGCGAGCACCGACACGTTGACCATGTGGGTGAACGTGTAATTGTCGTAGCGTTTCACCGCCGTGAGCGCCATCAGGGACGTCCGATCCTGCGACACCAGCCTCGCCAGGCTGTCGATGATCTTGCGCGCGGCGTTCGGATCCGGCTTGTCGCCGGCTTTCGCGGTCTGCCACAGCATCTCGGCGGTCTCGATCGCCGATCCGTACAGCTGCTTCGCGGCAGCAATGCCCGTCGATCCCTCTTCGCTCTGCTCGAGGTTGATGCGCCCGACCGTGATTCGATGGACGCCGCGCTGTTCGAGCCGCTCCGCCAGCGGCAGCGGCGCACGGCGATCGGCCAGCTCGTGGACGAACCAGCGCAGGTCCTCCCGCGTGACGTTGCGCGCGATGGTGATTTTCTCGATGCCACGCTCATTCAGGTCGCGCGCAAACCCGACCAGCGTAGCCGCCGAACGCGGGAGCCGCTGCGCGTTGACGACGACCTCGTCGCCGATGAACCCGATGACGACGTTTTCGTCCCGCTGCAGCGCCGTCGTGGAGAGGGTAGTGAGCGCGTCAATGCCGCGGCGCACGAGCGGATGATCGGGGTTGTAGAGAGAAGTCCCGCGCATCGCAGCCGCCAGCCTGCGCACGAGCTCGTCGTAGGTTTGTGTATCAGACATGCGCTACGGTGGCCGCGGCGCGCAACAGTTTGCGCAGGAGCCGGTCTCCCTGGACCGCGGCGTCGGCAAGGGTCTGCGCCGCGGCGGGTGAGCCGATGCGCTGGAGCGTCCGAATCGATGTCTGCTTGATCGCGCGCGTCTTCTTTCGTGCGAACCAGCTCCGCCGGCGCATCATCTGCGCGACGTGCGGGACCGCCTCGTCGCGGCCGACGTCGGCGA
>JBKPLP010000010.1:0-61896 GCA_046731735.1 Acidobacteriota bacterium | reverse complement strand
GCCGGGCGGGCGATTCGTCGGAGCTGCCAGCGCTCGAAATCGGCGCGGGCAACGACGCATCGGAAATGGTTCGCGCCGCGATGGCGTTTGCGCTGCAGAAGCTCGGACGCAACTACGTGCCGCGGCTCGTCGAATCGCTCGACTCGAAGGCGGCGCCGCAGGTCGCGGAGTATTTCCTCGAGCTCGGGACCGCCGTGGCGCCGCAGCTCGCGTCGCATCTTCAGGATCCATCCGCCGAGATTCGCGCGAACGTGGCGACGGTGCTCGGCGCGATCGGCGACACCACGACCGTGGCCGCTCTGCAGCCGCTCACGCAGGACAAGGATCGCGGCGTGGCGCAGGCGGCCGCCCGGGCGATCGAGCGCCTCACAGCGCGTCAGTAGATTGAAGGTCCTGGCGCGGAGTTTCTACCAGCGGGCGACGCTCGATGTCGCGCGAGACCTCATCGGCAAGGTGCTCGTCCATCACACCACGGCGGGCACGGCGTCGGGCGTCATCGTCGAGACCGAGGCCTACATCGGCGAGTCGGATCCGGCCTGTCATGCGGCGCCAGGACCGACGCACCGGAACGCGCCGCTCTACGGCCCTCCCGGCATCGCCTACGTCTACCTCAATTACGGGATTCACTATCTGGTGAACGCGGTCACCGAGGAGGAAGGATCCCCCGCGGCGGTGCTGATCCGCGCGCTCGAACCGCTCGGCGGCGAGGCGCTCATGCGGCGCCGGCGCGCGCGAGGAACCGGACGTCCCGCGAGTGCATTCGCGGCGGCGGACTTGTGCCGCGGCCCCGGCAACCTGACGCGCGCGCTGGGGATTACCCTGCGGCAGAACAAGCTGGATCTCACCTCGAGCGCGCTGCGCGTCGAGGATCGCGGACTTCCCGCGCGCGAGGTCGCTTGGACGCCGCGCATCGGGATCAACGTGGGCGTGGAATCCGAATGGCGATGCGTGGCCGTCGACAGTCCCGCGCTGTCCGGCATGAAACGATATTTGAGGTAGGCGGCGGCGCGTAAAGCGGCGCCCTACATGTAGGCCGGGCCTTTATCGTCCGGCACCTCGTCAGCGCCGCCGCATGCCGTCGGTCGCCTTCACGACCGGCACTTTCACCGTCATCTGCCGGCCCTCACGGAGGATCCCCAGCGTGACGGTGCTGCCGATCTTGGCCTCGGACAGCAGCCGCGCGAATTGCGCCTGGTCTTCAATCGTGGTGGCGTTGAAGCTGACCACGATGTCGCCCGGACGGAGGCCGGCGGCGTACGCGTCGGACCGCTGCTGCATGCTGACGACGACCATTCCCCGCGTGTTCGGCGCGCCGAGCTCCTCGGCAAGCCGTGTCGTGAGCGGCGCGAGCGTGATCCCGACGATCGTGCCGCGCTGTACCTGGCCGTACTTGACGAGCTCATCCATGATGTGCCGGGCGAGGTTGCTCGGTACCGCGAACCCGATCCCTTGGTAGCCGCCGGTCTCGCTGAAAATGGCGGTGTTGATGCCCACGAGCTCACCGCGCGAGTTGACGAGCGCGCCGCCGGAATTTCCCGGGTTGATCGCGGCGTCGGTCTGGATGAAGTCCTGCAGCGTCCGTCCTTCAAGCGTGCGCCCGAGGGCGCTGACGATGCCAAGCGTCACCGACTGGTTCAGCTGATACGGATTGCCGATGGCGAGGACCCACTCCGCGACTTTCAGCCTCGACGAGTCCCCCCAGGGGAGCGTCGGCAGATTGTTGGCGTCGATTTTCAGCACCGCGATGTCGGTCGCTTCATCGGCGCCCACGATCTTGGCGCGCAGCTCCCGCTTGTCGGGCATGGTGACCGTGACCTCGACCCCGCGGTCGACGACATGGTTGTTGGTGAGCACGTAGCCGTCGGCCGAAACGATGACCCCCGAGCCGAGGCTCTGCGCGCGCCGCTCGCGATAGCCGAACGCATCGTCCTGATCGCCGAAGAAGAAGCGATAGAACGGATCGTTCGCGAACGGAGAATTCGAGGTGCGGACGATCTGGGTCGACGAGATGTTGGTGACGCTCGCCACCGCGCGCTGGGCGACGCCGGTGAGATCGGGAAGGCCGCCGCTGATCGTGACCGCCGGCTTGGCAACGGCCTGTTCGCGGTTCGCCGCCGCGCTCTCGTCGGCGGTGCGCATCCGCCCCGTCAGCACGAGGCCGGCGAAGAACGCGATCGACATGCACAGGATCAGAAGTGTCGCACGGCGTACCATTATCGGACCTCGATCTTGCGGAGCGGCGGCGGCGCCGCCTTCGGCAGCGTAATCGTCAGCACGCCGAGGGTCAGGTCGGCAGACACGGCGGCGGTGTCGATTTTCGAGGCGAACTCGAGCGACCGTGCGAAGGCCCCGTGGCCGCGCTCCACCTGGTGAAAATGCGTGACGGCTCCGCTCGCCGCGGTTTTGTCCGTCCGGTGCCCGCTGATGATGAGCCGCGCGTCCTCGAGCGCCAGCTCGATCTGCTCGCGCGTCATCCCCGGAACTTCGGCCGCGACGACGTAGCGGTCGGCGGTTTCGTAGACGTCGATGGGGGGCGCCCAGGCGTCGGCGCGAGGCGAGGCCAGCCGCTCCTGCCACGCCCGCAGGTCGCGCATGGGGTCCCAGGGCATATGGGGGATCTTACCGGATCGATTGCAGATTGACGATTGCCGAGTGCCGATTTTTGCGATTGTCGATTGGCGATTGAGATTGATGATTGCCGATTGAGATTGACGATTGCCGACTGAGATTGCCGATTGAGACAGACGATTGCGACTCGGGAACTGATTCGAAAACCGGCAATCTGAACCGACAATCGCCGATCTCGACCAGCAATCGACAATCGATAACTCGGCACCCGGAAACCGGCAATCGGCAATACGCCCGCAGGCGCGTGTAATGCGCCCTAGGCGCCCTGTGCTAACATCGAAAGGTTCTGGACATCGACACATGGCCTCCATACAAGCGACGAGAATGAAGAAAGGCATGCTGATCAAGGTCGGTCAGGATCTGTTCCGCGTGCTCGAGCTCCAACACGTGACGCCGGGGAACCTGCGCGGATTCGTGCGGGTCAAGTTCCGCAACATCCGGACCGGAACGCTGGCCGATCAGAAGCTGCGGTCGGAGGACTTCGTTGAACGCGCCACGCTGGATGAGCGCGAGATGCAGTATCTCTACCGCGACGGGGATTCGTTCCATTTCATGGATACGAGCTCGTACGAGCAGCTCCACATCGACGCGGAAGCGCTCGGCGACAACGTCAACTACCTGATTCCGGATGCGCTCATCAAGGTGGAGTTCTACGGCAGCGAGCCGGTCGGGATCGAGCTGCCGCAGACGGTGGATCTGGTAGTCGAGGAAACCGCACCTGGTATCAAGGGCGCGACGGCGAGCAACCAGATCAAGCCGGCGCGGCTCGAAACCGGCCTCGTCGTGAACGTGCCCCCCTTCGTCAACAATGGCGACAAGATCCGCGTCAACACCGAAACCGGAGAGTACCTCTCTCGTGCGTAGAGCGCCTTCGGCCGGCGGCCTGCCCGCCGTAGCTCACGCGCGTAGCGGGTGAGCGAAGGCGGGGGGAATGTCAAAGGGCCCCCACCGAGCGAAGTAACAGATGGACATAAGCCAGCACCGGCCGAATTCCGGGTGGATTGAAGTGATCACCGGCAGCATGTTCAGCGGCAAGAGCGAGGAGCTCATCCGCCGGCTGCGCCGCGCGCAGATCGCGAAGCGGAAGGTGCAGATCTTCAAACCGCGGCTCGACAACCGCTACGCAGACGATCACATCATCTCGCACAGCGACATGCGGATCCCGTCGGTCAACCTGTCATCCTCGCGCGAACTTCTCGCCGAAGTGCTTCCGGAAACCGAAGTGGTCGGCATCGACGAGGGACAGTTCTTCGACTCGGACCTGCCGCTGGTGTGCAGCACGCTCGCCGACCAGGGCAAGCGCGTCATCGTCGCGGGGCTCGACCAGGATTACCTCGGCAAGCCCTTCGAGCCGATGCCGCAGCTGCTGTCGATCGCCGAATACATCACCAAGACGCTGGCCATCTGCATGGTCTGCGGCGCCCCGGCGAACCACACGCAGCGTCTTGTCGCGAGCAGCGAGCGCGTGCTCGTCGGCGCGCAAGGGACGTACGAGGCCCGCTGCCGGCACTGTTTCGACCCGCGACTCGGTCAGTAATAAAATGCCGGGGGTCAGGCCCGGCGTTGTACAACGAATTCCTCGCGAACCCCGCAAACCTGCTGGTCTTGCTTGGTGTCGGTTTCTTTGTCGCCGACCTGCGGCTGTTCTATCAGTTTCTTCGGTTCCGCCGGCTGCGTCATTCCGCCCTGCTCACCTGGCCGGCCACGAACCCCCCGTTCTCCGGCCTCGTGGTCGTGCTCGGCGCGGTGCTGAGCCTGCTCATCGTCTACAAGCTCGCGTTCCTGCGCATGAGCATCATCAACGTGTTCGGCGAGACGACGATGCTCGTGTATTACGTCTACGCGATGCCGCTCAGCGCGAAGATCGGGCGGGGGTTCTACCAGGACGGGATCTGGGCCGATGCCGGCTTCGTTCCGTACTGGAAGATCGGCGGGCTGTCGTGGCGGCAGGGAGAGAAGCCGACGCTGGTGGTCATCTATCGCATGCGCGCGTTCGCGCGCAGCCTGGTCGTGCCCGAGGTGTACTACGGCGCGGCGCGGCGCCTGCTCCGCGACAAGATCGCCACCTACGACATCCACTTTGCGGGAAAGCCGCTCGATCTCGGTATGCACGATGAGCGGGATGACGTGTGAACGAATGATGAATGATGAATGATGAATGATGAAAGGTTCATCATTTATCATTTGTCATTCATCATTCTGAGAATCCACCCGATGGGTCCCTCGCCTGACGCCATCGGATCGTGCAGCCAGCCGGGCGGCGTGAGCCAGACGAATGCCAGAATGGCGATCACCATGACGTCGTACTGCCAGGTGGCACGCTCGTAAGTCCAGAAGAACGCGTTCCAGAGGATGCGCCCCGGAAGCGTGGCTGGGTTCTTCATGCGATAGCCTGCTCGGTATCGCGCAGCTCGCGATAGGTGTAGATGATCCGGTCGGCAACCGTGAACACCGACAACACGCCGATGACCCACAGCACGGCGGCCATCCGGTTGGTGAACGCGCCGATCATGAAGAGGACGATCCGCTCGGGCCGTTCCATGAATCCGACCTTGCATTTCTTGATCAGCGATTCGGCACGGGCGCGCGTGTAGCTCGTCATGATCGCGAACATCATCGCGATCGCGGCCACCATCGCGTAATCGGTGCGCCCCAGGTGCGAGTACAGGTAAATCAGCCCGAGGAACAGCGCGATGTCGGAGAACCGGTCGATCACGGAATCCCAGAAACCGCCGAACGCGCTGACCGCGTTCGATTCGTGGGCCACCTTGCCGTCGATGAAGTCGAAGATGTTGGCCACCACCATGATGACGCCGGCGCGGATGAAGCGTCCGGCCGCCAGCTCGAACGCGGCGGCGACGTTGATCAGCACGCCGATGAAGGTCAGCGTGTTGGGATGAATCCCTAGTGCGACGCAGAGATTGATGATGAGCCGGAGCGGAGCCATACAGATCCGCCCGATGAGCCCCGTAAACGTCATAGGTGCTGATGCCGCGCGCTATAATAGAAGGTTCAGAATTGCGCCAAAACGCGCAGTGTACCGCATGCCGATCCGTGATCTCAAGACCCAGATAGCGCGGCTGCCGGAGCAGCCCGGCGTCTACCTGTATGCGAACGGGCAGGGGGAAACGCTGTACGTCGGCAAGGCTCGGGTGCTGCGCGACCGCGTGCGCAGCTATCTGGGCGCCTATGGCACGAGCCCACGCATCGACGCGCTGCTCGACGAGGCCGAGCACCTCGAGGTGATAGTGACCGACTCGGTCGTCGAGGCGCTCGCGCTCGAGAACAACCTGATCAAGCAGCGTGCGCCGAAATACAACATCCTGCTCCGCGACGACAAGACTTACCCGTATCTGCAGCTGACCACCGGCGAAGCGTACCCGCGCGTGCTGGTGGCGCGCCGCGTCGAGCGCGACGAACATTTCTATGCCGGACCGTTCATGCCGGCGTCGCTCGCGCGCCGGACGATGTCGCTGACCCACAAGCTGTTCGGGATCCGATCCTGCAACGAGGTGATCACGGGCGAGCGGGCGCGGGCGTGCCTCGAATTCGACATCAAACGCTGTGTCGCGCCGTGCGTCCACACGCTCTGTTCGGAGGGCGAATACCGCGTGGCCGTCGAACATACCAAGCTGTTCCTGGAAGGGCGCAACGACGAGCTGCTCTATACGCTGCGGGAACGGATGGCGGAGGCCGCGGCTGAGGAACGATACGAGCAGGCAGCACAGCTTCGGGACGCCATCCGCACGATCGAGACGCTGCGCACCCGCCAGCAGAAGATGGCGTCGCCGCAGTTTGGCGACCGCGACGCCTTTGGCCTGAAGATTGGTCCCGCCGGCGCCGTCGTCCAGGTGTTCCAGACGCGAAACGGGAAGGTGGTCGAGCGGACCGAGCTGGTCACCGAGGCCGCGGGGAGCACCATCGTCGTCCTCGACGAGTGCGATGTGCTCCAGGCTGCGCTGCAACAGTTCTATGCGGAGCGCATCGCGGCGCCGGAAGTGCACATCCCGGTTCCGTTTCCCGCTGCCGATGCCGAGCTGCTGGAAGGATGGCTCTCGGGCGAGGCAGGGCGGCGCGTGCGGCTCGTCGTCCCGAAGCGTGGCGAGAAGCGCGGGTTGCTCGAGCTCGCCGCTCGCAATGCGGAGGTCGCCTACCAGGCCCGCTTCAACGAGAACGTCGCGGCGAACTACGACGCGCTCGAAACGTTGCGCGCGGTGCTCGCGCTGCCGGCGGCCCCGCGCCGGATCGAGTGCTTCGACATCTCCACGATTCAGGGGGCGGAAACCGTCGCGTCGCTGGTCGTGTGCGAAGACGGGAGGATGAAGCGGTCGGAGTACAAGAAGTTTCGGATTCGGGGGAATGCGATCGTTCCGCGATCCGGGATGCGGGATCCGGGATCCGTCGGATCCCGGATTGCCGATTCCTCCGGATCCCGGATCCCGGATCCCGGATCCCGTGACGCACGATTCCTCAACGACTTCGCGGCAATGCACGAAGTCGTCCTGCGCCGCTATCGCAAGCTGCTGGAAAGCGGCGGGCCCTTCCCGGATCTCATCCTCATCGACGGCGGTAAAGGCCAACTCACTTCGGCCTATCAGGCACTCGAAGAGCTGGGGTTGGGCAGCCTTATCGCGGTGGGCATTGCCAAGAAAGAGGAGCTGCTCTACACGCGCGATCGCGAGAACGCCATCGCGCTCGCGGAAGACAGTCCCGCGCTGCTGCTGATTCGGCGCATTCGCGACGAAGCGCATCGGTTCGCCGTCACGTTTCATCGCCTGTCGCGCACGAAGCGCGATCTGCGATCCGAGCTGGACGTAATCGAAGGCATCGGTCCACGTCGTCGCAAGGCGCTGCTGACGGCGTTCGGCAGTCTTGCCGGTGTGCGGCGGGCAACGCGCGAGGAGTTGATGAAGGTCGTCGGCGCGAGGTGCGCCGATGCGGTTCTCGCGCACTTCGCAGCGCATTCTTGAATCGGCGGGGATCCAAGTCCTTGATACTGCGTGACTTTTCGCTTAGTCTGGGCATTCAGACTCCTGATGAAGCCGCGCGTTGTTTCGGGCATGCGCCCGACCGGGAAGCTCCACCTCGGTCACCTCGTCGGAGCTCTCAATAAGTGGGCTTCGCTCCAGGAGCAATACGACTGCTTTTATTTCGTCGCGGACTGGCACGCGCTGACGAGCGACTACGCGAACACGTCCGAAGTCGTCGCCAATGCGTACGACAACGCGGCCGACTGGATCGCAGCGGGACTCGATCCCGAACGCAGCACGCTGTTCATCCAATCGCTGGTACCGGAACACGCCGAGCTGTTCTTGCTTCTTTCGATGACGATTCCGATTCCGTGGCTCGAACGGGTGCCGACCTACAAGGAGCAGATCGAGCAGTTGTCGGAGAAAGATCTGTCGACCCTCGGTTTCCTCGGTTACCCGCTGCTCCAGACCGCCGACATCATCATGTACAACGCGCACTACGTGCCGGTCGGGGAGGATCAAGTACCGCACCTCGAACTCAGCCGCGAGATCGTCCGGCGGTTTCACAACTTCTATGGTGAACTGTTTGTCGAGCCGGAGCAGCTGCTCACGACTTTTCCGCGGTTGCCTGGCCTCGACAACCGCAAGATGTCGAAGAGCTACGGCAACACCATCGACCTCTCGGACGACGCCGAGATGGTGCGGAAGAAGGTGATGCAGATGTACACGGACCCGAAACGGGTGCGCGCGGATATTCCCGGCACCGTCGAGGGCAACCCGGTATTCACGTATCACGACGCGTTCAATCCGGATAAGGCCGAAGTCGAGGAGTTGAAGACCCGCTATCGCGCCGGCAAGGTCGGCGACGTGGAAGTAAAAACGAAACTCGCGAAAGCGTTGAACGCCCACCTCGATCCGATGCGCGCACGCCGGGCCGAGATCGCGGCCAGACCGGAGCGCGTTCGCGAGATTCTGCACGAGGGGTCGCGGAAGGCCCGTGGGATCGCTCAAGAGACGATGGAACGAGTCCGCGCGGCGGTAAAACTCAAATACTGAACACGTCTTTTCGGCGATTCTGGCAATTATGGCAATTTTGGCAATTTACTAAATGGAACCGGAATTCGAATCGATCCTCGAAGCCTATCCCGTCCGGCTCGACACGTTCGAGGGCCCGCTCGATCTGCTGTTGCACCTCATCAAGAAGCACGAGGTCGACATCTACGACATTCCGATCGCGCGCATTACCGAGCAGTATCTTGCGTATATCGACCTGATGCAGGAGCTCAATCTCGATGTCGCCGGAGAGTTCCTGGTGATGGCGGCCACGCTCATCCACATCAAGTCGCGCATGCTGCTGCCGCGCGCGGACCCGACGCAGGAAGATCCCGAGGAGGATCCGCGCGAAGCGCTGGTGAGGCGCCTGCTCGAGCACCAGAAGTTCAAGGCGGCGGCCGAACTCCTCCATGAGCGCGAGACGCTGCGCAGCGCGCAATGGACGCGTCCCGACGGTCCGATCGCGGAGATCGCCGGCGAGGCACCGGAACCGGAAGTCGAGGTCGATCTGTTCAGCCTCATTGCGGCGTTTCGCACGGTGGTTGAACGCGCCAGGCAGCGACCGCAGATCTATCTGCCGGGTGAGCAGATTCCGATCGAGGATCGAATCGAGCAGCTGATGGCGAAGCTCTCGGAAACCGAAGCCTGCGGCTTCGAGGACCTGTTCGCCGACGTCCAGTCGCGCTCCGGCGTCGTCGTCACGTTTCTGGCGATGCTGGAGATGATTCGGCTGAAGCTGATTCGCGTCTTCCAGTCGGGCGCGATGGGCCCGATACGCGTTTACAAACGCGCGCGGCCGGCCGATGCGCCGAAGCCGCTTCTCGATCCGGAAACGCGCCACGCCGCGGAAATCGAAAAGCTGAACACCGAAGAATGATTGCCCTATGAGTGACCAACTGAAACCGATTGTCGAGGCGCTCATCTTCGCGTCGCCGGAGCCGCTCACGCCGAAGACGCTGTACAAACTGCTCGAAGGAGAGCCGCGGGAGGACGTCGACGCCGCGCTGGCCGCGTTGCGAGCGGACTACGATCGACCGGGCGGCCTCCAGATCGTCGAGGTCGCGGGGGGCTACCAGCTCGTCACCCGTGCCGAGCTGCACGACTGGGTGCGCAAGCTGTTTCACGAGCGGACGACGCAGAAGCTGTCGGTGCCGGCGCTCGAGACGCTCGCGGTCATTGCCTACAAACAGCCGATCACCGCGCCGGAAATCGCAGAGATCCGCGGCGTGACCAGCAGCGGGGGCGTGCTCGCAACGCTCGTCGAGCGTCACCTGATCAAAACCGTTGGCCGGAAGCAGGTCATCGGCCGGCCATTCATGTATGCGACAACACGCGAGTTCCTGCAGCGCTTCGGCCTGAACGATATCGGCGATCTGCCGAAAGTCGAAGAGATGTCCGACGCGCTTGGCTTCGAGCTGCCAGGCGCACTCGGCGAGCCGCCGCAGACGACGAGCCCGCTGCCGTTCGACGCCGACGCGGATGCGGCTGCGGAACCACCCCAGCGCGCGGAGCTGCCGGAGGACGAAACTGAGACGGTGCACTGAACGAGGATGTAGGAGGTAGGACGTAGGACGTAGGAGTTACCGGGCGGCTCGACGTAGAGCTGCAATCTCTTTGGCTTCGAGCTGCCTGAATTCGCCCGGTCGAATCCGTTCGTCCGTAATAGGTCCGATCCGGACGCGCCGCAGGCGTACCACCGGATGACCGATCGCCTCGCACATATTGCGGACCTGGCGATTTCGTCCTTCATGCAAGACGAGTGATATCACGGCATCGGAGCCGTGTTCGCCTTCGATGACTTTCAGCAGCGTTACCTGCGCTGGCGCCGTCTTCCGTCCGTCAAGAACGATCCCTTTCGCGAGCCGCTCGATCGTGGAGCGATCGGGCACCCCGCGCACTCGCGCGTGGTACTCACGTTCCACCTCGTGACTCGGATGCGTCAGGCGCGCGGCGAGATCGCCGTCGCTCGTCAGCAGGAGCAGACCCTCCGACTCGTAATCCAGACGCCCGACGGGGTACACGTACTCGCGAACGCCGCCTTTCGTGAGGAGGTCGATCACGGTTGGCCGCCGCTGCGGATCCGACCGGCTGGTGATGTATCCACGCGGCTTGTACATCAGGATATACAGCCGGCGCGCGGCAGGTCTGACGCGACGCCCGTCGACTCGAATGTCGTCGACCTGAGGATCGGCCTTGGTGCCGAGCTCCGTCACTGTGCGCCCATTGACGGACACACGCCCGTCCGTGATGTACGCCTCGGCGGCCCTCCGCGACGCAACTCCGGCGGCCGAGAGTATCTTCTGCAGGCGCTCGGGCATCCTACCTCCTATCTCCTATCTCCTATCTCCTTCGTTTACTCCGTCAGCAGCTTTTCCCAGAACGACACCAGATTCCACATCGCGGCTGCGGTCGCGGACCGATCGACCTCTGCGTGGGTGATGAGCGGCGTCGCGAGCTGATGCACGGTGACGCCGCGCGCCCTGAGCGTCTGCGCCAACAGCGTGGACTCGATCGCGGGAATCACGTTGTCCCCGGTTCCATGCAGCAGATACACCGTGGCAGCGGGCTTCGCTTCGCTCGCCGGCGACAGCGCGCGATCGTCGCCGAGCTTCGTCACGTGCGGCAGCAGGATGGCCCCAAGATGCGCGACATCCCGCTCGTTCACGTAGCCCATCAGCGTTTTCGCCGGCTCCGGCAGCGTGGCGGTCATCGCGCGCGCGCGCTGGTACGTATTCCACGATTCGTTCTTGTCGATCAGATCGAGCCGCGACGCGTCGAGGTAGGTCAGGATCACCCGCCGGAGTGGCTCGACTTGATCGGCGGGCACGACCTGATCGGCGACGCTCAACAGGATGACGACCACGCCGTAATCGTGCGGGGGAAACGTCGAGCCGTCGGGCTGAATGCCGGTGCAGAGATAGCGCAGCGTCCGCGGCAAGTCGCCGTGGCCGCCGAAGGACATCACGAAGGCGACGCGATCGCGAAGCGGCGACCGCGACGCCGCGATGATCGAAAGGCCGCCAGCGAAGCTGATTCCCATCATGCCGATCCGGCCGTCCGGCGCGAGGTCGTGCTGGCCGCTGAGCCACCGCGCGGCGTCCTCGATCATGTCCGTCGTTCTCGGCGTGATGCGGTACTGAGTCAAATCGGCGAGTTCTGCCGTCAGCACGGTATGGCGCACGGATGCGAGATCCTTGGCGAACTGCACCAGCCGCGGCTCGTCGACGCCTGAGGCGTGCACGCCCGGGACCAGCAGCATTGCGCGATCTGACGCGCCGACGGGCCGATACAGCCGCGCGCGCAGCTGTCCGCCGCGCCAGGGAATCATCAGCGCCCGCTCGGAAAACGTGCTCGTCTCGAGCGACGCTGCGGTCCGCGCGAGTCCCTGCATTCCCGCCGCCTGGATCACGAATGCGGCCGCGCGAAAATACGAATTGGAGAGGACGAGCGCGAGGGCGACGACGAACACCGGAATCCCCGCGACCAGCGCGCTCCTTCTCACGGGCATTGCGGGGGATAATACTGTATCGGGATGCGGGATCCGGGATGCGGGATCCGAAAGCATCGGATTCGGAATCCGAAAAGATCGGATCCCGGATCCCGGATCCCGGATCCCGGATCCCGGATCCCGGTATGCGTAAGCACCTCATCATCGCCATCGACGGCCCGTCCGGCGCCGGGAAGGGAACGATTGCGCGCGCGGTCGCGGCGCGCCTCGGGTACCACCACGTCGACACGGGCGCGATGTATCGCGCGGTCGCGTGGAAGGCGCGCCACGAGGGGCTGGATCTCGAGAACGAGCCGCTGGTGGCGGAGCTCGCCCGACGCGCGCGGTTCGATGTCGGCGACGGGAGGGTCAGCATCGACGGCCACGACGTGGCCAGAGAGATCCGCACGCCTGACATCGACAAGGCGGCCGCGATCGTCGCGCGTCAGCCGCGCGTCCGCGAAGCGCTGATCACGCGTCAGCGCGCCGATGGCGCCGGCGGTGGAGTGGTGATGGAAGGCCGCGACATCGGAACGGTGGTGTTTCCTCGCGCGGATGTCAAAATCTTTCTCGACGCCTCACCCGAGGAACGAGCGCGGCGGCGGGCGACCGATCCCGCGCACGCCGCCGGCACGGGGACGGGGACCATCCAGGAAGTCGCCACCGCGCTCGCCGAGCGCGATCGGATCGACAGCACCAGGAGTGCTTCGCCGCTGAAGATGGCCGATGATGCCGTGCGGATCGATACGACGGCGCTCTCCATCGAGGACGCCGTCGCACGAGTGATGGAAGTCGTCGCGGCCGCTCAGTCGCGATCGCGATAGTCGTCCGATGACGCGGGATCCAGCTCCCAGCGGTGCTTGTCGCGTTCGGCGATCTTGTCGGCAGCCTTGAGCTCCTCGTTGTCGTCGTACTGGACGCCGAGCGCCTTGCCGATGTCGTCGACGCGATCCTGATCCGGCGTCGGATTGTCGCCGCCGGGCGCTTCGTCGCCGACCGAGTATGCGTCCTCCCAGTCGGCGTCGACGTCGCCCGCCGTGAGGTCCGGACTCACCTCGTTGTGCTCGCGGCGCGTTTCGGCGAGCTCGTGGCGGCCGCTGCGCGCGGCGGAGGGACGCCGATCCAGCCCAAGGCTCGAGGGCGGACCGGGAATCGTCTCTTCGATCTCGCGAAGCTGCTTGCGGGCGCGCTCCAGTCCGGGCGCGCGGCGCGTGCTGCCGGCGCCCGACGCCGTGCCGGTCGATCGCCGCGTTGGCATCGGATTGGTGGGACCCTGCACGCTGCGCCCGGTCTGCGGCGTCTGATCGAGCTCTTCCTCGCGGCCGGTGCCGCCGGCTCTCGGTTTCGTCGAGGCGCCGCGTCGCCTGGTCACCGGTCGCTTTTTCGCGCGCGCACCGGCGCGAAGATCCCGGAGGGAGCGCTTCCGCTTCTTCGTCTTCGCCGTTTTCGCCGCGGCTGCCCGGCGCCCGGTGGTGCGTGCGGCTTTTTTCCGGCGATTCGTGGCGGCACGGCCGCGGG
Organism: Acidobacteriota bacterium; assembly: GCA_046731735.1. Lineage (GTDB taxonomy): Bacteria > Acidobacteriota > Vicinamibacteria > Vicinamibacterales > 2-12-FULL-66-21 > JALZOC01. The sequence continues at coordinate 48,240 of JBKPLP010000010.1, read as the reverse complement.
CCGCGCGCGCACCTGAGCCGGCGCGCTTCTTCCGCCCCGCCGCCTTCTGGCGCTTCGTGGAACCTGTCCGAGCGGAGCCGCCGGCCCGCCGCTTCACCGCTTTCTTGGCCATGGTTTCAACCTCTGGAAAGCAGGGCGCCCCGCCGCCCTGACCACGTTGACTGGAGGCCTGTAAGTGATGTATCTTCTATTGCTTATCGCACATTGCAGCGAAGCAATCCTACAGCCCGCCGGAGCTGAGATCCCGGCCCAAGCACGACCGAGGAGGACCCGTTTAGCATGGCAACCGACAACCACTCGCACACCAATCCCAAAGGAGGTGGCACCGGAACCGCTGATCTGAAGACATCAGGTTTCTCCCAGATGGACGATCAGGTCGATCCGCAGGAATACGCCCGCCTTCTCGACCTTTACGATAACAGCTTCCGCAACATCGCGGAAGGCGAGGTCGTGAAGGGCACCGTTCTGAAAGTGACCCCTTCAGAAGTCATCGTCGACGTCGGCTACAAGTCGGAAGGGATCATTCCCGTCGACGAGTTCATCGACGAGAACGGACAGATTTCCGTGCAGCCGGGCGACACCGTCGACGTGCTGCTCGAACGCACCGAAGACCGTGAAGGCTACGTCGTCCTCTCGCGCGAAAAGGCCGAGAAGATGAAGATCTGGGACGAGGTCGAGAAGGCCTACGCCGAGAAGAAAGTCGTCATCGGCCGCGTGATCGAACGGATCAAGGGCGGTCTGGCGGTCGACATCGGCGTGCGCGCGTTTCTCCCCGGTTCGCAGATCGATGTGCGTCCGGTCCGCAATCTGGACGCGCTGCGCGGCCAGGAGCTGCGGATGCGCGTGATCAAGGTGAACAAGAAGCGCGGCAACATCGTGCTGTCGCGCAAGGTGCTCCTCGAAGAAGAGAACGCCGAGAAGAAGAAGCACACGCTCGACACGCTCGCCGAGGGGAAGGTCCTCCGTGGCGTCGTCAAGAACATTACCGACTACGGCGCGTTCATCGACCTCGGCGGCATCGACGGGCTTCTCCACATCACCGACATGTCGTGGGGCCGGGTCTCACATCCGTCGGAGCTCTTCAAGGTCAACGACGAGATCGACGTCATCGTGCTCAAGTACGACCCGGCGACCGAGCGCGTGTCGCTCGGGCACAAGCAGCTGATGAACGATCCGTGGTCGAACGTGATCGAGCGGTATCCGGTCGGCGCGCGGATGAGCGGCAAGGTCGTCAGTCTCACCGACTACGGCGCGTTCGTGGAGCTCGAGCCCGGGGTCGAAGGGCTGATCCACGTCAGCGAAATGTCGTGGAGCAAGCGGGTCAAGCATCCGTCGAAGATCCTCAACGTCGGCGACAGCGTCGAAGCGATGGTGCTCGGCGTCGATCCCGGCGCGCGGCGCATCTCGCTCGGCTTGAAACAGGTCGAGAGCAACCCCTGGCACGAGCTGACGGAGAAGTATCCGATCGGGACGACGATCACCGGCAAGGTGCGCAACCTGACGGAGTTCGGCGCCTTCGTCGAGGTCGAGGAGGGCATCGACGGCCTGATTCACATCTCCGACATGTCATGGAGCAAGCGCCTCAAGCACCCCTCGGAAGTGCTGAAGAAGGGCGACACCGTCGAGGCGATGGTGCTCAACATCGACGCCGAGAACCAGCGGCTGTCGCTGGGACTGAAACAGCTGCAGACGGATGTGTGGGATGAGTTCTTCCAGCAGCACCACGGCGGCGACGTCGTCGAAGGGAAGGTGGTCCGGTTGACCAACTTCGGCGCGTTCGTCGAGCTGGTAGAGGGCATCGAAGGGCTGATTCACGTGTCGGAGTTCGACGACTCGCAGCACGCCGGCAAGGACGAGAAGCTGGATCTGAAGGTGGGGGAGACCTACCAGATGAAGATCATCAAGCTGATCCCGGCGGAGCGGAAGATCGGTCTGAGCATCCGCGCGCTGAAGAGCGACGAGTTCCGCGCGGACTGGGAAGCGTATACGGAGACGACCGGACGGCCCGAAGTGACGCTTGGCGATCACTTCAAGCATCAGCAGTAAGAAGCTGTCAGCCTTTGCTGAGAACTGATAGCTGACAGCTGTTTCGAGGAGTGCCCATGACCAACGGCAGCATGACGAAAGCGGAGCTCGTCGAGGAAGTCTCGCGCGTTTCGGATCTCACGAAGAAACACTCGGAGGTCATCGTCGACACGGTCTTCAAGAGCATCATCGACGCCCTGCACCGCGGGGAGAAGATCGAGCTGCGGGGCTTCGGGAGCTTCCGCCTGCGCCGGCGCGAACCGCGCAAGGGGCGCAATCCGAAGACGGGCGACAAGGTGGACGTTCCGCCGAAGAAAGTCCCCTACTTCAAGCCCGGCAAGGAGCTGAAGGAGCTGATCAATCGCGAACCCGAAGCGGCGCCGGTTCCGCCGACGCCCGCTCCACTGGCCGTCGACCCCGACATCGCAGGAGTGTAGGGCGCTGGATCGCCTGTGGTCGCCCTGGAGACTTGCCTACGTGACCGGCAGCGGTAAGTCTCCAGGGTGTGTGTTCTGCGACGCGCAGAATCCGTCGGAAGAACAGTCCTCGCTCATCGTTTTCCGCGGCAAGACCTGCTACGTCATTCTCAATCTCTATCCGTACAACAACGGCCACCTCATGGTCGTACCGAACCGCCACATCGCCTCGCTGGCGGCAGCCACGGCCGACGAGCTCTGTGAGTTGATCGAGCTCACGCGCCGTTCAGAGCTGGCGCTCGGCGAGGCCTTCAATCCGCACGGCATGAACATGGGGATCAACCTGGGAAAGCCGGCGGGCGCCGGCGTTCTCGATCACGTCCACATGCACGTCGTGCCGCGATGGAACGGCGATACCAACTTCATGACGGTCGTCGGCGACACGCGCGTGTTGCCCGAGGAACTGCACGTGACCGCCGCGAAGCTCAGACCGCTCTTCGAACGGTTCAAGGCTTAAAGGCTTCAAGGCTTCATGGCTTCAAGACTTCAAGCCCTGAAGCATCGTAACCCTGAAGCCTTGAAGCCCTGGAGACCTGAAGCCCTACTTCACCGGCAGCATCACATGCTCGTACGGCGTGCCCGCCCACATCACGTACGGTTGCGCTGTGTCCGGTTTCGGCTGGCGGGAGTAGGCATCCATCATGCCTTTCGCGCCGACGATCATCACGTGCGGTCCGGTCTTGATCCAGTTGTTCGTCGCGTCCGGCTTCGTCGCGTACGGATCGGTGTTGCTCGCGTCGGTGCCTCCTTCGAGCATGTACATGACGCCGACCTTGCTCGCGGGCGGCTGCTTCTTGCCGAGCCACGCCTGCACCCACTCCATCGCGTTGGCGTCGGCGCACATCGGGTCAGGACCGGGGGTGTCGGGATTGTCGGCCATGCACGTGAAGTTGTTCGTGCCCTTGCGGACCGTGCGCATCTGGTGATCCGCGCCGACGGCGATGATGGTTGCGGCCTTCGCGATCGCCGCAGGCGCCGCGGTCATCGCGCTCTTGACGATGTCCGCATCGCTGCCGCCCGTGGCGTGCTGCGGCGCGGCCGGCTTCTTCGCCGTCTCCTGCGCCAGCACCGCGGTGAGTCCTCCGAGGCAGGCTACTGCCAGGCACGCGAGCAGAATTCGAACTTTCATGATTGCCCTCCTCCGCCAGTTTCCGGCTGAGCTTTCGTGACGGGGAGAATACCCTACTTCCGATGTAACGGGGTCCGTTTGGATCTGACACAGTCCGTTTCGAGCTGACGCTGTCCGTTGGGATGTGACGGAGTCCGTTGCGACGCGACACTGTTCCCGCGAACTTCGTCGTGAAGTACAGTTGCCGTCATGATCCTCGAGCTCACGCCCGACCAGCAGGCATACCAGGCGCGCGTGCAGCAGTTCGCCGCCGATCGCGTCGCCCCGCGCGCGGCAGAGATCGACGAGACCGGCGCGTTTCCGCGCGATCTGATCCGCGAAGCCGCCGCCCTCGGGTTGATGGGAATCACGATTCCGAAGGAATGGGGGGGCGCCGGCCTCGATTACGTCAGTTACGCGCTGGCCGTGGAAGCGCTGGCGAGCGCCAGCGCGGTGATTGCGGTGATTGCGGCGGTGCACAACTCGCTGGTCGCTGAACCGATTGCACGGTTCGGCAGCGACGACCAGAAGGAGACCTGGCTGCGGCGGCTGGCGTCAGGCGCTGCGCTCGGCGCGTTTGCCTTGTCGGAGGAGCACGCTGGCTCCGACGCCGCCAACCAGCAGTCCGTCGCGAGGCTCGACGAGCGCGGCTACATGATTAGCGGCCGCAAGGTGTGGGTGGCGAACGCCGAGGCCGCCGATGTCATGATCGTGTTCGCCGCGACGCAGCCGGGCATCCGCGGACGCGGCGTCAGCGCGTTCGTCGTGCCGATGGACACCCCCGGAATCACGCGCGCCGGTACGCAGGACTCGCTCGGCGTGCGCGGCCTCGGCTGCGCGGACCTCCAGCTCGACAACGTCCAGCTGGATACCGACGCGCTCCTGGGCGGTCCGGGCGAAGGATTCCGTATCGCCATGTGGGCCCTCGACGGCGGACGCGTGGCGATTGCGGCGCAGGCGCTCGGCGTCGGTGCGGCGGCGCTGCGAGAGGCGCTGCAGCACGCCAAGTCGCGCGAAGCCTTCGGACAGCCGATCGGCAATTACCAGGCAATCCAATGGATGCTGGCCGACATCGCGACGGAACTCGACGCGGCGCGGATGCTCACGCTCAAGGCTGCGGATTCGCGCCAGCGCGAAGCGCGGCCGACGATGGACGCCTCGATGGCGAAGCTGTTCGCCTCGGAGAGCGCGCATCGCGCCGCCGACAAGGCGATGCAGATTCTGGCGTCCAAAGGATATCGCCGCGGCTCGGTCGTCGAACGGCTGTTCCGCGACGTGCGCGCGACGGAAATCTACCAGGGAACGTCCGAGATTCAGCGCATGGTCATCGCGGAGAACCTGTTGTCGTAATCGAGCCGAAGGATTCTCAGGAGAGGAGCTGCTTCGCGATCGTCTGCAGCTGAAGGTTCGAGGTCCCCTCGTAAATCTGTCCGATTTTGGCGTCGCGGAACAGTTTCTCAACCGGATATTCCTTGACGAAACCATTGCCGCCGAACAGGTTCACCGCCAGCGACGTCACGCGCTCGGCCACTTCGGACGACAGAATCTTGCAGATGGCCGCCTCCGTGAGGAACGGGCGTCCCGCTTCGCGGAGCCGCGCGGCGTTGTAGACGCTGAGCGTTGCGGCTTCGACGTCGACCGCGGCCCGCGCCAGCTGGTGCTGCACGGCCTGGAATTCGGCCACCGGCTTCCCGAACTGCTTGCGCTCCTTCGTATACGCGATGGCGTGATGCAACGCGCCCTTCGCGAGGCCGATCATCTGGGCGCCGATGCCGATACGGCCTTCGTTCAACGTTTCAATCGCGACCTTGTAGCCCTTTCCGGCCTCGCCGAGGATATTCGCGCGCGGCACGCGGCAGCCGTCCAGAATCAGCTCGCACGTGCTGCTCGCGCGGATGCCCAGCTTGTCTTCCTTCTTGCCCACCGTGAAGCCGGCGAAGCCGCGCTCGACCAGGAACGCGGTGATGCCGCGATACCCCGCTTCGGGATTCAGGGTCGCGAACACGATGAAGAGATCCGCCTCGTTACCGTTGGTAATCCACAGCTTGCGTCCGCTCAGCACGAACGCGTCGCCGTCCTCCCGCGCCCGCGTCGTCAAGGCGAACGCGTCGCTGCCCGATCCCGCCTCGGAGAGCGCGTACGCGCCGACTGTCTTCGCTGCCAGCCGCGGCAGGTAGCGCTGCTTGGTATCGTCGTTACCCCACCGCAGCAGGGCATTGATGACGAGCGTGTTCTGGACGTCGACGAGGACGCCGACGGACGGGTCGACGCGCGACAGCTCTTCGACGGCGAGGACGGCGTGAAAGAACCGCCCGCCGGACCCGCCGTAACTCTCGGGGATCTCGATCCCCATGACGCCGAGGTCGAACAGCTTGTCGAGCAGCGTGCGGGGGATCGCCGCGTGCTCGTCCATATCTCGGACGAGCGGACGCACCTGCGCCTCCGCGAACTCGCGCACGCTGTCGCGGAGGATGACTTCGTCGTCGCAGAAAACGGTGAGCGGAAGCGCAGCTTGTTCGGCGGTTTCTTGGGGCACGGAAGCTCCTGGGCGGTTCTTTCGGATGGTATCATCTCCCCAGCGGAAGCCTGAGCCGCCCCGAAGCCGCCCATCCCGGGCCGGAGTCTAATCGTTATGAAGTTTTTCAGCCGTTTAATCGCGGCGGTGGCATTGGCCGTGGTGGTGCAGCCGGCCGCGCAGGGCAGACCGCAGAACCCGCCGCCGGCGACCCAGACCCCGCCACAACCGCAAGCGCAGCCGCCGCAACAGCCGCAGCCGCCCACGATCCGGACCGGCATCAACTACGTCCGGGTCGATGCCATCGTGACCGACAAGGACGGCAAGCCGGTGATGGACATGACCCAGGAGGATTTTTCCCTCGCTGAGGACGGCAAGCCCCAGAAGATCGATTCGTTCGCCGTCGTGAAGGTGGATGCCACCGAAACCGTGGAAACCGGACCACCGCGGGCGATTCGATCCGATTTCGACGAGGAGCGTGAATCGGCACGGCCTGACGTGCGGTTGTTCGTGATTCTGCTCGACGATTACCACGTCAAGCGGGGCAACGACCTCGCCGTGAAGAAGCCGCTCATCGATTTCGTCCAGAACCAGCTCGGCCCGGCGGACATGCTTGCGCTCATGTACCCGCTGACCCCGATCGAAGACATTCATTTCAGCCGCGATCGCGCCGCGGCGATTTCCGCCATCGACCGTTTCGAAGGGAGGAAGTTCGACTACCGGCCACGGAACATGATGGAGGAGAAGTACGCGAATTACCCCGCGCAGACGGTCGAACGTGTTCGCATGCAGATCACGATGGATGCGCTCAAGGCCGCCGCGTTCCGGATGGGCGCGCTACGCGAGGGACGCAAGGCGATCATCTTCGTGAGCGAGGGTTTCACGAGCCTGCTGCCGTCGCAATTGTCCGATCCCGTCGCGTCCATGCCCGGGTACGGGAATCCGAACCGCGGCAACGCCGGGGCGGCGCAGGCGACCCCCCAGCAGCAGCTCATGGCGGATGCCGACATGTATTCCGACATGAACCGGATGTTTGGCGACCTGAATCGGCAGAACACGTCCGTTTACGCCGTCGATCCGCGCGGACTTGCGGCGTTCGAGTACGACATCAATCAGGGCATCGGCATTCAGCAGGATGCGAAAAGCCTGCGCGACTCGCTGGACTCCCTGCACTCGATCGCCGCCAATACCGACGGGCGCGCCATCGTGAATCGCAACGACCTCGCGACGGGGATGAAGCAGATCATTCGCGACTCGAGCGGGTACTACCTGCTCGGCTACAACTCGTCGCAGGCGCCGATGGACGGCAAGTTCCACAGCATCAAGGTCACCGTGAAGCGGCGCGGCGTCGACGTCCGGGCGCGCAAAGGGTATTGGGCGTACACCGCTGAAGACGTGGCGCGCGCGGAGGCGCCGCGGAAGTCGGAGGTGACCACCCCGGTGATGACCGCGCTCGGCGACCTCGCCGCCCCGATGCGCGATCGCTCCGCGCATTTCTGGATCGGCACGTCGCGCGGCAGCGACGGCAAGACGAAGGTGACGTTCCTCTGGGAGCCGGCCGCCGTGATCCCGGGTCAACGCGACCAGGAGGCCGCCGCGCGCGTCGCGCTGACCGCGCTGGATCCGGACGGCCGCCCGGTGTTTCGCGGCAAGCTTCCCGAAGACGCGGCCGCGCTGCCCAAGGGGACTTCCGCCTCGTTCGACGCCTCGCCGGGTCGCATCGATTTGAAGATGATCGTCGAAGGATCGCGCGGACAGGTGATCGATACGGTCACCCGGGAGATCACGGTCCCGGATTTCACCCGCGTGACGATGGCGTTTGCTACGCCGCGCGTCTATCGTGCGCGCACGCTGCCGGAACTGCAGGCGGTCAAGGCGAACCCAGAGGCGCTGCCGACCACGAACCGTGAGTTCAGCCGCACCGATCGTCTCTTGATCCGCGCCGAAGCCTACGCGCCCGGCGGGCTCACGCCGCCGGTGACCGCGCGCCTGCTCAATCGCGCGGGCCAGTCGATGGCGGATCTGCCCGTGCAGCAGCGCCCGGGGATGTCCCCCGAGCTCGAACTGCCGCTCTCGTCGCTGGCCGCGGGGGAATATCTGATCGAGTTGAACGCAAAATCGGAAGGCGGAAGCACGGCGCAGGAACTGATCGCCTTCAGGATCAGCAGGTAGGGCGTTCCGGTCGGTAGGGCGGGGTCTTAAGACCCCGCCCTACAACCCAAGCTGAACTTCACGCATACATCCCCCGCATCTTCGTCACCGTCGCTACCCGATTGATGGCCACGATGTAGGCGGCGGTACGCATGTCGGCCTTGTATTTGACCGACGTCTTCAGCACGTCGTCGAAGGCTTCGCACATTTTCGCTTCGAGGCGCTTGTTGACCTCGTCCTCCGACCAGAAGTAGCCGTGCCGGTCCTGCACCCACTCGAAATATGACGTCGTTACCCCACCGGCATTGGCGAGGATGTCGGGGATCACGAAGATGCCGCGTTCGTGCAGGTGCTTGTGCGCCTCCGGCGTGGTCGGCCCGTTGGCGCCTTCCGCGACCACTTTCGCCTTGATGATGGGGGCGTTCTCCATCGTGATCTGGTTCTCGAGGGCCGCGGGCACGAGGACGTCGACGTCGAGTCCGAACAGCTGATCGTTCTCGAGCGGCTCGCCGCCGGGGAAGCCGTCGATCGTCTTGTGCTGTTTCGCGTAGTCGAGCATCTTTTCGATGTCGAGTCCCGTCGCGTTGTAGACGCCTCCCTTCCAGTCGGTCACCGCGACGATCCGCGCGCCGATCTTCGCGAGCAGATCCGCCGACACCGAGCCGACGTTACCGAATCCCTGGACGGCAACCGTCGCGCCCTTGATGTCGAAGCCAAGATGTTTGGCCGCCTCGCGCGTGACGATCATCACGCCGCGTCCCGTCGCTTCGCGCCGCCCCAGCGAGCCGCCCATCTCGACCGGCTTGCCGGTCACGACGGCGGTCGAGGTATGGCCCACGTGCATGCTGTAGGTGTCCATCACCCACGCCATGATCTGATCGTTCGTGTTGACGTCGGGCGCCGGGACGTCCTTCTCCGGGCCGATCGCGTCGATGATTTCCGCGACGTACCGCCGCGTCAGCGCCTCGAGCTCGCGGCGCGACATGCGGGTCGGATCGCAGATGACGCCTCCCTTGCCGCCGCCGAACGGCACGTGAGCCACGGCGCATTTCCACGTCATCCACGCGGCGAGCGCGGTGACTTCGTCGAGCGTCACATCCGGATGGTAGCGAATGCCTCCCTTCGCGGGACCGAGCGTGATGTTGTACTGAACCCGGTAGCCGGTGAAGACCTCGATTTCCCCGTTGTCCATCTGAATCGGGCACGAGACCGTGATCTGCCGCTTGGGGTGTGTGAGGATTTTCCAGATGCCCGGGTCGAGGCCGAGCAGACGCGCCGCTCCATCGAATTCCTGGAGCATCGCGTTGAAGATGCTGCCGCCTGCTTCCATGTGACTCCTGCTTCCGTGCGGGCGATGCCTGAACGTGCGCGGTCGTCGCAACACAAACGGACCAAGCTACCGCTGCCTTTCCTGGCAAGTCAAGGTGGGTTATGTATGACTATAATGTCCTCCAAAGTCATTCAATGGCATCTCAAATCTGTTCTTAGTGCACCAAATCTGCGCACTACGGCGCGCGCCGCACACCCACAGCGCACTGCTAACTCCTGATACATCAACAAGTTACAGTTTATGGCCGGGCTGGCCTTGGGCTTGCTCAACCGGTAGGCGAATGCCCGGAGGCCATTTTATGCGTTTGACCACCAGAAGCTTCGCCGTGGCGCTGATGTTCGTCCTGCTGGGGACGACGCTCGCTTATGCACAGCAGAAAAAATCGCTCTCGCAGCCGCTGTCGGTGGCAACGACGACGGCAGCTTCGGATCAACTCGTGATCACGAGCGCGACCGTCAATCGCACGAGCCAGACGCTGATGGTCCAGGGAATCGCGTTTGGCAACCAGCCGCCGCAGGTCTGGCTCGAAACGCAGTCGATGACGGTCATCAGCTCGACGAGCACGCAGCTCGTTGTTTTCCTTCCGGCGGCGGTCCCGGATGGCACCTACCTCTTGACCGTGCAGCGCGGCACGGCGGAGAAAGATCGCGATGTGTTCAACGTCGGCGTCGGCACCCCAGGTCAGGGTCCGCAGGGACCGGCCGGCCCGGCGGGTCCGCAGGGCCTGAAGGGAGATACCGGCGCAGCAGGTTCACAGGGTCCGGCAGGCCCGGCGGGTCCAGCGGGTCCGGCAGGACCGCAGGGCCCGGCGGGTTCGCAGGGGCCGAAGGGCGAGACTGGTGCCCAGGGGCCGCAGGGCTTCACCGGGCCAGCAGGACCAGCAGGCCCACTGGGGCCGCAAGGGCCACAGGGAGCGCCGGGGCTTCCTGGCGAAGCTGGGCCCGCAGGGCCGAAGGGTGACACGGGCGCAGCGGGTCCGGCAGGACCTCAGGGTGAAGCCGGCCCGATGGGGCCTGCGGGATCGCAGGGCGAAATTGGCCCGCAGGGCCCGAAGGGCGACACGGGCGCCGCAGGTCCGCAGGGGCCACAGGGTCCGCAGGGACCTCAAGGTGAGGTCGGCCCGATCGGCCCGAAGGGCGACACGGGTGCGGCAGGTCCGCAGGGACCACAGGGTCCGCAGGGACTTCAAGGTGAGATTGGTCCGATTGGCCCGAAGGGGGACACCGGCGCGGCAGGTCCCGCCGGCCCGGCAGGGCCCACAGGTCCCACAGGTCCGGCAGGTGCCACAGGTCCGGCAGGTCCGACCGGCGCCACCGGGGCGCAGGGACCGAAAGGTGATAAGGGCGACCCGGGGGTAAGCGGGTATCAGGTGGTCTCGACGGGATTGGTGAGCGTGGGCGTCGCCGGCAACGGCACCACCACGATGACCGTCACGTGCCCGACCGGCAAACGCGTCCTGGGCGGCGGCCATGAGAGCTCCATCGGCTTCAACCTGGCCCCGGTCGCGTCGTACCCGTTGACCGTTGATACGTGGAAGGTCACGCTTCGCCTCAACCAGGAGAGCGCGGCGACCGTCCAACTCCGTGTCTACGCCGTATGCGCCAACGTGCTTAACTGAGGCTCCCCAGAATGCGCGGGGCATCTTGCCCCGCGCATCGCTCCGCCAGTCCTGACCACCCGACTCTCCTTCGAACAACGCTCAGCACACGACCTTCGACAACACTCAGGCCGGCCTGAGGACACTCCAAGGGCCCGTATAATGCCTTCAGCATGAAAACTGCGGCGTCGGATACAGCGAAGCAGAGGTGGGAGCGCGAGGTGCTCGAACCGACGCTGAAGAAGGCGCCCGAGCGCACTGTCCCGTTCACGACAATCTCCGGCCGGCCGATTGATCGCCTTTACGTGCCGGAGGATCTGCCCGGCTTCGATTACGGTCGCGAGCTCAACAATCCCGGCGAGTTTCCCTACACGCGCGGTATTCATCCAACCGGCTACCGCGGCAAGCTCTGGACGATGCGGCAGTTCGCTGGATTCGGAACGCCGGAGGAAACGAACAGCCGCTACAAGGCGCTGCTCGCCGCTGGAGGAACCGGGTTGAGCGTGGCATTCGATCTGCCGACGCTCATGGGGCGCGATCCGGACCACGATCTTTCGCTCGGCGAGGTCGGGAAGTGTGGCGTGAGCATCGCGTCGTTAGCCGACATGGAGCGTCTCTTCGAAGGGATTGGCCTCGGCGAGATCACGACGTCGATGACGATCAACTCGCCTGCGCCGATGATTTTCGCGATGTACCTCGTCGTTGCCGAGAAGCAGGGAGCTGACTGGCGGACGCTGTCGGGGACGATCCAGAACGACATCCTGAAGGAATTCATCGCGCAGAAGGAGTACATCTACCCGCCGCGCGAATCGATGCGGCTGATCACCGACATCTTCGCGTTCTGCGCGAAGGAAGTGCCGCGGTGGAATACCGTGTCGGTCAGCGGGTATCACATTCGCGAGGCCGGGGCGACCGCGCTGCAAGAGCTCGCGTTCACGTTGCGAGATGGCATCGAGTACATCCGGTACGGCATCGACGCCGGCCTCGACGTTGACGAGTTCGCGCCCCGTATCTCTTTCTTTTTCAACTCGCACAGCGATTTCTTCGAGGAAATCGCCAAGTTCCGCGCCGCACGAAAGATCTGGGCGCAGGTCATGCGCGATCGCTTCCACGCGAAGCACGAGCGGTCGTGGAAGCTCCGATTCCACACCCAGACCGCTGGCGTATCGCTCACCGCCCAGCAGCCGTACAACAATGTCGTCCGCACCGCGCTCCAGGCGCTGGCGGCAGTCCTCGGCGGCACCAATTCGCTGCACACCAACTCGCTCGACGAGGCGCTCGCGCTGCCGACGGCCGAAGCCGCGACGCTGGCGCTGCGCACGCAGCAGCTGATCGCTCACGAAAGCGGCGTCACGAATGTCGTCGACCCGCTCGGGGGATCGTGGTTCCTCGAACGTCTCACGCTCGACATGGAGCGCGGCGCCTACGACTACTTCTCGACGATCGATCGCATGGGCGGGATGGTCGAGGCGATCGAGCGGGGCTATCCCCAGCGCGAGATTGCGGAGGCGTCGTACACGTTCCAGCAGGCGGTTGAGAAGCGCGAGAAGATCATCGTCGGAGTCAACGACTACGTTCAGGAAGACGAGCCGCCCTTCCCGATCCTGTATATCGACGAGACAACGGCCGAAACACAACTTGCCCGCCTCGCCGACTTGAAGCGGACGCGAGACAAGGATGCGGTCCGGCGCTCGCTGGACGCACTCCGGGACAGCGCCCGCGGTTCCGGGAACACGATGTACCCGCTCCTCGACTGTGTCCGGGCTTATGCCACGGTCGGCGAGATGTGCGATGCGCTCCGGGAGGTCTGGGGCGAATACGAAGAGGAGCCGTTGATTTGAGCAAAATCCGCGTCGTCATCGCCAAGCCCGGGCTCGATGGCCACGATCGCGGCGCGAAGGTGATTGCCCGTGCGCTGCGCGATGCCGGCATGGAGGTCATCTACACCGGCCTGCGCCAGACGCCCGAACAGATCGTCGCCGCGGCGCTCCAGGAGGACGCGGATGCCATCGGTTTGTCGATTCTTTCCGGCGCGCACATGCACATCTGTCCGCGCGTCATGGAGCTGCTCAGGGAGAAAGGGCTGGATGACGTCCTTGTCGTGGTCGGCGGCATCATTCCGGATGTCGACATCGCGAAGCTGCGCACCCTCGGCGTGAAGGGCATCTTTCTGCCGGGCACGCCGATGCAGGAGATCATCGACTTCATCTCGCAGAACGTGCGCCCGCGGGTGGAGCAGATCTGATGCCGCACAAGCTGCTGCTTGCCGACGATAGCGTCACCATTCAGCGCGTCATCGAGCTGACGTTTGCCGACGAGGACGTACAGGTCCAGGCAGTCGGCGACGGGATGAAAGCGATCGCCAGTATCCAGGCGGAGCGCCCCGACATCGTGCTCGCCGACGTCGGCATGCCCGAGCGCGACGGCTACGAAGTCGCCGCCTTCATCAAGGGGGATCCGCAGCTCGCGCACATTCCCGTGCTTCTCTTGACCGGTGCGTTCGAGCCGGTCGACGAGACGCGCGCGCGCGCCGTCGGATGCGACGGCGTCCTCGTCAAGCCGTTCGAGCCGCAAATGGTCATCAACCGCGTCAAGGATCTGCTCGCAGGGCGGCGGCCCACGGGCCTGTGGGCACAGCCGCAGACCGGCTCGCAGCCGGCGCCGCGGCCCGGGGGGCCCTCCAACACTGATTTCGATCGGGGAGGCGTCGCGTCATCCGAGGCCGCACCGGCCACCTCCGCCTCGCTCGAGGATTACTTCGATCGACTCGACGCGGCGTTTGCCAATCTCGACGGCGGGACTCCTGCGGATGCGACGACGGCCCCGCTTCCTTCGGCCCCATCGGCTCCGCCCGCGCCGGCAGTGTTCTCTCCCGACGCACTGGGCGGCTGGGATCCCGATCTGACGGGCGATCCGTCGAAGCCGGGTGCCATCGAGCCGCGGCCTGTTGACGTGATCCCGAACCACACGCCCGCGGCCGCGCCGGCGCCGCCGTTGACACCGGCTGCTCCAGCCGCCGCGCCGAGCGTGCCACCGCCGGCCGCTGCGGTGCCGGTGCCGTCGCTGGCGGAGGCGTTTGCGGCGCTTCTTTCAGCCGAGCAGTCGCGGCAGATCCCGCCGTCGACGATCGGACCAGCCGGAGCGCAGATCGGCGACGACGTCATCGACGAGGTGGTGCGGCGGGTCATCGCGCGCATGGGAGACAGCGTCCTCGCGGCGGCGGAGCGGCTCGTCCGGGAAGAAATCGAGCGCGTCAAGCGGGGCTGAGGCGGTAATGCGTTACGATCAGCTCGATGCCTGCTGGCTTCGATCTGAATCATCCTGTTACCGTTCCCGATAAACCGGCGCTCGAAGGTCTCGAACAGAAGTGGATGGCGCGTTGGGATGCCGACGCGGTCTACGGCTTCGATCGCACGCGCCCGCGTGCGGAGATCTTCTCGATCGACACGCCGCCCCCCACGGTCAGCGGGTCGCTCCACGTCGGTCATGTGTTCTCCTTTACCCACACCGATGTGATCGCGCGCTATCAGCGGATGCGCGGCAAGGCCGTGTTCTACCCGATGGGCTGGGACGACAACGGGCTACCGACGGAACGCCGCGTCCAGAACTATTTCGGCGTCCGCTGCGACCCGTCGCTGCCGTACGATCCGGCGTTCGCGCCGCCGGACAAACCGGGCAAGCAACCGATTCCGGTCTCGCGTCCAAACTTCATCGAGCTCTGCACGAGGCTGACAGCTGAGGACGAGAAGGCGTTTGAAGCGTTATGGCGGTATCTCGGGCTGTCGGTCGACTGGTCGCTCACCTACGCCACGATCGATCGCCGCGCCCAGTGCATGTCGCAGAAATCGTTCCTGCGCCTCCTTGGCCGGAACCTCGCGTATCAGCTCGAAGCTCCGACGCTCTGGGACGTGGATTTCCGTACGGCGGTCGCGCAGGCGGAGCTCGAGGATCGCGAGCAGCCCGGCGCGTACCACCGGATCCGCTTTCGCCAGGCGGATGCCCCGGATCAGTTCGTCGAAATCGACACGACGCGCCCTGAACTGATTCCGGCCTGCGTCGCGCTCGTCGCGCATCCCGATGACGAGCGGTACAAGCCGCTGTTCGGACGGGACGTGATCACGCCGCTCTTCGGCGTCCGCGTGCCGGTCAAGCCGCACGCGCTGGCCGATCCGGAAAAGGGAACGGGCGTGGCGATGATTTGTACCTTTGGGGACGTCACGGACGTGGTCTGGTGGCGAGAGCTGGGCCTTCCGGTTCGCGCGATCATCCAGCCGAACGGCGCGTTCAAGTCCGTCACATGGGGCGATACGGGATGGGAAACGACCGACGCCGCACGGGCGCAGGAACACTACAACCAGCTCGCGGGCCTGTCCGCCCCCAAGGCGCGTGCGCGTATCGTCGATCAGTTGAGGGCCGCGGGGGACATGGCCGGCGAGCCGCGCGCGATCACCCACCAGGTCAAGTTCTACGAGAAAGGCGATCGGCCGCTCGAGATCGTGACGAGCCGTCAGTGGTTCGTGAAGACGATGGAAGCACGCGAAGGGATGCTGCATTGCGGGCGCGAGCTGGAATGGCATCCGCCGTACATGCGGGCGCGGTACGAGAACTGGGTCAACGGGCTCGCCGGGGATTGGTGCATCAGCCGGCAGAGGTTTTTCGGCGTCCCGTTTCCGCTCTGGTACAAGGTCCGGCCCGATGGGACGATCGACTACGAGGCCCGGCTGCTTCCCGCTGAAGCGCGGTTGCCGATCGATCCATCGACGGACGTGCCCGACGGGTATCGCGAGGATCAACGTCATCAGCCGGGCGGCTTTGCCGGCGATCCCGACATCATGGACACCTGGGCGACGTCGTCGTTGACGCCTCTGATCGTGTCGCGATGGGAAGAAGATCCCGACCTGTTCGGGCGCGTCTTCCCAATGGACGTTCGCCCGCAGGCGCACGACATCATCCGCACCTGGCTGTTCGACACGGTGCTGCGCTCGCATTACGAATTCGGCTCGCTGCCGTGGAAGCACGCGGCGATTTCCGGATGGGTCCTCGACCCCGATCGCAAGAAGATGTCGAAGTCGAAGGGGAACGTCGTGACGCCGATGGGGCTCCTCGAGGAGCACGGATCGGATGGCGTACGGTACTGGGCGGCGAGTGGACGTCCAGGGACCGATACCGCGTTCGACCCGGCCCAGATGAAGGTCGGAAGGCGGCTCGCGATCAAGCTGCTCAACGCCTCCAAGTTCGTTTTGGGCCGTCCCGATCCACAGGGTGATGTGACCGCCATGGTCGACCGGGGACTGCTGACGTCGCTCGCACGGATCGTCCGTGAAGCGACGAACGACCTCGAGGACTTCAATTACACGCGGGCGCTCGAGCGTACGGAAACGTTCTTCTGGTCGTTCTGCGACGACTACCTCGAGCTGGTCAAAGGCCGCCGCTACGGTGATCAGGGAGACGCGCTGGCGGCGTCCGCGAACACTGCGCTGCTGACCGCGCTGTCGACCATGCTGCGCCTGTTCGCCCCGTTCATCCCCTTCGCCAGCGAAGAAGTGTGGTCATGGTGGCGCGAGGGATCGGTTCATCGAGCGACGTGGCCGTCGGCCGACGGCGTGCTGTCGGTGTGTGGAGGGCGTGAGGATGCCCGCGGCGTCGACGCGCTGCAATTCGCGGCGGCGGTGCTGGGTGCCATTCGCAAGAAGAAGTCGGAAGAGCAGCGGCCGCTGAAGACTCCCGTGGCGCGTGCGATCGTGCGCGGGCCGGAACCGCTGCTGTCGTTGCTTGGCGAGGTCGAAGCAGACTTGCGTGCCGCCGGGCTGATCGCCCGGCTCGAGACCGCTCCCGCCGACGCGTTGGAGGTCGACGTCGAGCTCGCTTCCGTCGGCGAGGAGCGGACGACGTGAAATCGGTGCCGTTTGCGCCGCTCGAACCGGCGCTCTACCGGGAGGCAGTCCGCCGCGCGCTCGCCGAGGATCTGGGGTGGGGCGACGTCACCACCGAAGCCACCGTCGATGCGGCGTTGCACGCGCGTGGCGTGATCCTCGCCAAGTGCGACTGCGTCATCGCCGGGCTCGACGTCGCGGCCGAAGCATTTCGCCAGCTCGATCCTTCGGCGGTCTTCACCCAGCGTGTGCGCGACAGCGCGCGCGCCTCGAGCGGCACTGTCGTTGCCGACGTCCGCGGCTCCGCAGCCGCGATGCTGACCGCGGAGCGCACCGCGCTCAACTTTCTGCAACGCCTTTCCGGCATCGCGACGCTGACCAGGCGCTACGTCGACGCGGCCGCCGGCGGCATCACCATCCTGGACACGCGCAAGACGACGCCGACCCTCCGTGCACTGGAAAAATACGCTGTGCGCGCCGGTGGCGGCACCAATCACCGTGCCGGCCTGGACGACGGGATTCTGATCAAGGACAACCATATCCGCCTCGGCGGCGGCGTCCAGGAAGTGGTGCGCCGGATGAAAGCGGCGCGCCAGGAGATGCCGATCGAGATCGAGGCGCAGAGCCTCGAGCAGGTCGACGAGGCGATTGCCGCCGGCGCGCACATCATCCTGATCGACAATCTTCCACTAGAGCAGATCCGGGAGGCGGTGCGGCGGATTGGCGGGCGCGCCAAGACGGAGCTCTCGGGCGGTGTGACGCTCGAACGGATCGCGGAGCTGGCGAAGACCGGCGCCGACTACGTGTCGGTCGGCGCGCTCACCCACTCGGCGCCCGCCGCCGACCTCAGCTTCGAGCTCGAACCCGACGTGAATGTCTGATCCTGTCCCGCAGCACATCGCCGCGGCCCTCGCGAGCAGCGTGGCACGGCGAGGCTGTTTTGGCGAGCCGCTCTATTTCTTCGCTGAGACCGGTTCGACCAACGACGTGGCGGCAATGCTCGCCGAACACGGTGCGCCGGAAGGCGCGGCCGTCATGGCGGAACGCCAGACCGCTGGCCGTGGCCGCTTCGGCCGGCCGTGGTTCTCGCCGGAGGGCGCAGGTCTCTACGTTTCACTGGTCTGCCGCAATGCCGCCGCGGCACCGCTGCTGACGCTCGCGGCTGGCGTGGCCGTCGCCGATGGCATCCGTAGCGCGACCGGCCTTCCGGTGTTCATCAAGTGGCCGAACGACATCGTCAGCGAGCAGGGGGGCCGTGCGCGCCGGAAGGTCGCCGGCATTCTCGCCGAGGCCTCGACTGGCGCCGACGGTCTGCAGTACGTCATCCTTGGATTCGGCATCAACCTGCGGCCGGCGGCGTATCCGCCGGAGCTTGCCGATCGCGCAACATCGATTGAGACCGAGCTCGGACGTCCAGCGGACGCGGGTGCGGTGCTCGTCGAAACCCTGGCGTCGTTCCGTTCGGTATTCGATCGGCTGGCGTCGGGCGAGCGCGGCGACGTGCTTGCGCGCTGGCGGGCGCTGGCGCCGTCCTCACGCGGCGCGACGGTTGAATGGACGACGGACGCGGGCGATCTGCGCGGCACCGCGGCTGGCGTCGATGATGACGGCGCGCTGCTGGTCAAGGTCGGCGCGCGCATCGAGCGGATCATCTCCGGCGAGCTTCGCTGGCGATAGCGCTGCGCGGGAAGTAATGTATGTTGCTCGCCATTGACGTCGGCAACACCAATATCGTCCTCGGCGTCTTCGACGGCGATCGGCTCGCCGAGAGCTGGCGCCTCGCGACGCTGCGCGAACGGACGGCCGATGAGATCGGCATCCTGGTCACCCATCTCTTCGAGCGCAGCCGCATCCCCCTCGAACGCGTCGACGGGATCATCCTTTCTTCGGTCGTGCCGCCGCTGACCGGCACGATGGAGGAAATGGCGCTCCGCTACTTCGGGCGCTCACCGCTCACCGTGGATCCTGTTTCCAACACCGGCATGCCGGTCCTGTATGAGCCAATAGCCGACGTCGGTGCGGACCGCGTCGTCAACGCGGTGGCCGCCTACGAAGCCTATGGCCGCCGGTCGAAGTCGCCCGTGATTGTCGTCGACTTCGGCACCGCGACTACCTTCGACGCGATTTCGGCGGCAGGTGAATACATCGGCGGCGTGATCTGTCCGGGAATCGGCATCTCCGCGGATGCGTTGTTTCAGCGCGCGGCGCGGCTGCCGCGCGTCGACGTGCGCAAGCCTCCCGCGGTCATCGGCCGCACGACCGTGACGTCGATGCAGTCGGGACTGTTTTTTGGTTACGTCTGCATGGTGGACGGCATCGTGGCGCGCATGCGCGCCGAGCTCGAGCGCGGCGGCGAAGCCGCGTGCATCGCGACCGGCGGCATGGCAGACATCATCGCCGGCGAGTCGGCCGCCATCGAGCGCGTCGATCCCGACCTGACGCTGCAAGGGCTTCGCTTGGTCTGGAAGCGAAATCGAAGCGGCGGCCCATAGAGGGCCGCCCTACACTGGCGGCTCATAAGGGCCGCGCGCCGCGTAGGCCGGGGCTTCAGCCCCGGCATTTGTGAGCTGCATGAACCCCGAAGACTATTGCCGGGAAGTCGAAGCCTATCTGTGCCGCAAGAACGAAGGCCACTTGATCCGCATTGTCGGCCCTGCCTTCGAACAGGTGTGCGGCTGGGCGACCCAGGGCGTACCGTTGAAGATCGCATTCCGCGGCATCGACCAGTACTGCGAGCGCTATTACGCCAAAGGGCCGCGACGGCGTCCCGTGCGCATCGAGTTCTGCGAGGCGGACATCCTCGATCTGTTCGACGGCTGGCGGCGCGCGGTTGGCGTCGCGACAGCGTCGGGCGCCGGGCCTGGGGAGCCGGCGCCGAAGAAGCCCGCGCTGGCGGCGCATATCGAGCGCGTCGTCGCGCGGCTGACGTCTTTGCGCGCCGGCGGCAGCCGCAGTGACGGGTTTGGCGAGCGCATCGACGGCATTGTCCGCCAGCTCGATCACCTGGCGGCCGACGCGCGGACCGTGCGAGGGGAGGCACGCGCCGATATCATCAATCGCCTTCGCGTGCTCGACGACGAAATGGTGGAAGCGGCGGCGCAGGAAGTCGATGCGGAGACGAAAGCCGTCCTCCATACAGAGGCGGACGGGGAACTCGCCCCCTTTGCGCAGCGCATGCCGGGGGCGGCGCTCGAACGGGCGCGCGCCGCGGCGTTCAGGCGGCTGGTGCGGGACGCGATCGGCCTCCCGGTTCTGACCTACGAGTGATGTTGAGTCCCGGCGCTCTGATCGACGTCACGATCGAAAAGCCCGCCGCGGGCGGCCGCATGATTGCGCGCTACGAAGGCCAGGTCTTGCTGGTTGCCGGCGTGATTCCCGGCGAGCGCGCCACCGTCCGCATCGACCGCGCAGAAAAACGTATGGCGTTCGCGTCGGCGACGGAGATTCTCGAGCCGTCTTCCGACCGGCGCGATCCGCCTTCCGATCCTGCGTGCGGCGGGGTCCTCTTCGCGCACATCGCGTATCCCCGCCAGGTTGCGCTCAAGGCACAGATCATCGTCGACGCATTCACGCGTATCGGGCGGATTCCCCTGGACGAGTCTGCCGGAGTTCACGTCGCCGCGTCGCCCGAACACGACTACCGCATGCGCGCGCGCTTCCACGTGAAAGATGAGCGGGTGGGCTTCTATCGAGAAGGCACGCACGATGTGTGCGACGGGCGCGCGTCCCGGCTGCTGTCGGCGCAGACAATCGCCGCCGTCGAGGAGGTCGTCGCGGTTCTTCTGGCGCGCGGCGTCCGACCGCTGACCATCGTCGTCAGCGAGAACATTCCGGCGGACGAGCGCGCGATGCACATCGATCTGGCCGAGGATGCGCAGCCGGCGCACGACGCGCTCATCGCCGCGGTGGAAACCGCACAGCTGACCGGGTGTACCGCGCGCGGACCCGTCGGGCCGCTCGTTCATGCAGGTGATGCGGTCGTCGGCGATACGCTGCTTCGCTTGACGGCCGGACGCAGCAGTACGGGGTTACTGCGCCGCCGCCCGGTCTCGTTCTTTCAGGGGAACCGTTTTCTGCTCCCGTCGCTCGTCACGCGCGTGCTCGATGCGGTCCCGGCGGACGGAGTCGTGCTGGATCTGTACGCGGGCGTGGGGTTGTTTTGCGTGGCGCTCGCCGCGACCGGACACCCGCGCATCGTCGCGGTTGAAGGGGATCGCAGCTCGGCTGCGGATCTGAAGGAGAACGCGGCGCCTTACGCGGCAGCCCTGAAGGTCGTCGTCGGTCGCGTTGAAGATCAGGTCGCCCCGCGACGACATGCCGCCGACACAATCCTGGTCGATCCGCCGCGGACCGGAATTTCGAGAGAGGCCATGGAGGCTATCGCCCATCATGGCGCGTCGCGAGTGGCTTACGTCTCCTGCGATCCGCCCACGATGGCCCGGGATGCGCGGCGGTTGCTCGATGCCGGGTACTCGATGGAATCACTCGAGGGATTCGATCTGTTTCCTAATACGCCGCATGTGGAGACGCTGGGCGTATTCATAAAATGAGGGGTCGCGCGGCACGATTGAACGCGCGGCTTGATGTATAAACGACCTGCGGATGTTCACCAACGAGTCGCTCGATAAAGACGCCCAGTTCCGCCACTTGAAATGGAGCCTGCAGGCGCTGGCGGCTCCGCCTTCGGAGCAATTGGCGTTGTTTCCCGACGCGGTCGCGCAAGCCGACGAGCTCGTCTTGGATTTTGATAACAGCGCTGCCGCCGTTCGCGGCCGGGAGGACCGCGAGTTGTCGGAAGCCCAGCTTGCCAGCCTGGCCGCGATCGACGATCAACTTGCCACCATGTCGCGCCTCGCGAGCGAGGTCGACGCGGATATGTGGTCTGAAGCTGCGCTCAGGCATGACCCCAATTGGGGGCAAATCAGGGAACTCGCGGCCGTCGCCCTGGAGGCATTCGGCTGGGCCGGCGAGAGCCCCGCCGCACCGGAGTAGTCACTCCTCCCGAAGCCGTGCGGCCTCCACGAAGGCGTCGAACAGCGGTCTGAACTCTCCGGTTCGCCAGAAATTCTCCGGGTGCCACTGCACACCGACGCAAAACCTGCTCTTCGGCGCCTCGATCGCTTCAATCACGCCGTCTGGCGCGACCGCTGACGCCACAAGCTCGCGGCCCAGCATTCCCACCGATTGATGATGCCGGCTGTTCACGCGGCACGTGCACGCGGCGTCCACGGCGTCGCCGAGCGCGGCGTGGAGCCGGGAGCCGCGCGCGACTTCAATCGGATGCGCGACGCAGTCCTTCGGCTCCGTGAGCGTGTGCGAAAGGTCGGTCGTGACCGACGACGGGATGTCCTGGACCAGCGTGCCGCCGGCAGCGACGTTGAGTACCTGCGCGCCGCGGCAGATGGCGAGCAGCGGCATATCTGCTTCCATTGCGCGCCGCGCGAGATCGATCTCGAACTCGTCGCGTCCCGGCTCCGCATCCTCTACGCTGGGATGTCGTTCTTCGCCATACAGCACGGGATCGACGTCGCCGCCGCCGGTGAGAAGGACGGCGTCCAGCGTTTCGACGAGTGCGCGGGGACTCTCGCTCACTTCGAGCACGCGCGCTCGTGCTCCAGCCTGCTCGACCGACGCCAGGTAGTCGTCCAGTCTGCTGCAGCGGGTCACGCCAATCACAGGCACTCTATCGGCCATCGCATTTTCCATGTCACATCTTGGCCGGTACCGCACATCCCATCAATTCCAGCGCCTTGGCGAGCTGGGTGCGGTAGTAGGCGACAGCCGCGGCACGCCAGGTGCGCACGTCGGCACGCTCTTCGTTGAGGATGGAATACTTGTGGTAGAACCCGTTGAACCTCTGCGCGAGCCCGAACGCGTATTTGGCCACGACTGACAGCTCCAGGGTGCGGACCGCCTGTTCCACGATTTCGTCCAGCCGCGCCGCTTCGAGGACGAGTCCCCACAGATCGTGCGCCTCATCATCCTGTGCAGTGAGCACGTCGACTGGTGTATGACCGAGCGCCGCGACCACCCCAGCCGCATCAACCCCGTGCCGTTCCTGCAGCTTGTTGAAAATGTTGTTCGCACGGACGACCGCGTACTGCAGGTACGGGCCGCTTTCCCCTTCGAAGCTGAGCGCCTCGTCGATATCGAAGATGATGACCTTGCCGCGCGAGAACTTCACCATGAAGTAGCGCACGGCGGCGGTCGCGATGGCGCTGGCGATCGCGCGAACCTCGGCGGGCGCAAGCTCCGGGTTGCGCTTGGACACCTCGTGTGCCGCCTTTTCCGAGAGCCGATCCAGCAGATCGTCCGCTTTGACGCCAAGCCCCTTCCGCCCTGAAACCTCGACGAACGGGCGTTCCGCGTCTTCGCTCGTGTCGTACCCGAGCTCGCGAGCGGTCGCATGCGAGAGCACAACCATCTCATAGGAATAGTGAATAGAATGCGCGGCCTGTTCCGTGTAGCCGAGCGCGGCGAGCGCCTGCTTCAACAGCTTCTGCAAGTACGACTGCCGCGTGTCGATCACGTTGCATACCCAGGACGCCCGGCCGAACGCCGGCGTTCCGGGGGCCGGCGTACCGGGATTGGACGTGGTCGACCACAACGCCGGCGGGCCGTTGTCGAACACGCGGTAGTGAAAGTCCTTGCCGAGCAGGCCGAACTTCCACAGCTGGTAGGCCATGTCCTTGCCGACGTAAGTCACGGTCCCGTCGGATCGGACGATCACTTTCTCGCGCGGCTCTTCTTCGCCCTCAGGGGCCGGCTCGCCGGCTGACGGCGTGTCACCGGCTGCGTCGTCGATCCGCATCACCCAGCAGCCGTTCAGTTTGCCTTCCGTCTGCAGGAACACGGCGCCCGTCCGCTTCAGGAATTCGAACGCGTGCGTCCAGAAGTGCAGCCGCAGGATGTCGCCTTCCCAGGTAAGCAGGTCGTATCCGATATTCATCCTGCGCATCGTCTGCAAATGGGCGCGGACGATCCGATCCGCGATGAAGTGAGCCAGGTCGGAGGTGTCGTTCCCGCCGCGCTCGATGTCGTGCAGGGCACGCGCGCGGACCTGCAGGCGCTCCTTGTCTTCCTCGTACCATTCGGTGACCCGCGCATACAGATCCCAGCAGTAGTAGTCGAAGCGGCCGGCGTCGGCGATCGCGCGGACCTCGTCGAGCGTCTTGTGTTCGAGCTCGCGGAATCCGAGCGCCACGTCCGCGACCTGCACGCCGGTGTCGTCGATGTAGTTCTGGACCTCGACGTCGCGACCCAGGAACCGCAGCAGGCGGCCGAACGAGTCACCCAGCGCGGCATTGCGCAGGTGTCCGATGTGCGCCGCCTTGTTGGGATTGATCGCGGTGTGCTCTACGATGGCCTTGCCGTCGGACGATGTGGACGGGGTGGTGCCCGCCAGCCACTGACGGACGAAGGCCGGACGATCGAGAAACAGGTTGACGTAACCGTTCGGAGCGGCCTCGATGCGCGAAACGCCTTCGATGGTTCCGAGAGCGCCGGCGAGTTCCTGGGCGATGACCCGCGGCGCCTTGCGCAACCGGCGGGCGAGCTCGAATGCGACCGGGACCGCGAGGTCTCCGAGGGCACGCCGCGGCGCGGGCTCGATCGGGATCGCCGCGAGCACGGGATCGTCCGGTGGAACGCTGTACAGGCGCGTGACCGCCTCGGCGATCCGCGCGCGGACCAGGCGGTGGATCGGGAGAATCATGAATCGGTGTCCGTCATGGGGCCGTCTCGTCCAGTCGTGATACGATCTTCTTCCGGTTCAAGCTGCCTTTCAATCAGTCCTTTGGCGCGCTCGTAATCATGCGGCGTGTTGACGTTCACGAATACGAGGGCACGTTCCACGCCCACTTCGGCGACCCGGAAGCCCTCAGGGATCGTCGACGCCGCGTACTCCCCCCGCTCGATCCGTTCCCGGATCTTGGCGGCACAGGCGCGCGAGTAAATGGCGCAGAGCGGCTCGAGGCCGCGTCCGCTGCGCGCCACGACCACATCCGCGTCCGCCACGGCGGCGAGCCGCTCGAGCACGTCGGGCGCGATGAAGGGCATGTCGCAGGCCACGACGAGCGTCCGGTCGGCAGGGGAGTGGAGCAACGCGGTATAAATGCCGCCCAGCGGCCCCGCGTCGGCGATCTCGTCGGCAACGACTCGCAGCGCGCGCGCCGTCCAGAGGGGATCGGGATGCCCGACGACGAATACGTCGCTGGCCACGGACCGCAGCGCTGCCAGCTGGCGATCGACAATCGGCGTGCCGCCGATCTCCATCGCCGCTTTGTTGATGCCGCCGAGCCGTCTCGCCCGGCCACCGGCGAGGATCGCCGCCGCCAGCGCGGGCCGGTTGCCAGTCTCCAAGCGCTCAAGGGTATCAAATCTGTTCGGTTTGCTTTCGGGCGGACCCACCAGCGATGAGCGAACCCAGGATTGGACGAGTGCTGGTCGCAAGCCTGCACCAGGCAATCGGCGATGTCTTGCCGAACCGGCTCGAGTTCTACGAGAACTGGCTGAACGTCTCCGGCTTGCGTGAGGGAACGATCGGGCTGGCGCCGCTCTCCGCGGTGCTCAGTTTCCTCCGCACCGAAGGGGATGCGTACGACCGGGTTACGTCGCGGGCCGGCGAATACGCCGCAGACTGGACCGTCAACAGCATCAGCGGGTTCGAGCGGCGGGTCATCCTCTCCCTGCCAGCGGGACTTCGCATCCGAGCGGGGCTGCGGACCGCGCGTCACCTCGTTCGCGCGACCTACCCGGGATCACGTGCCATCGTGAAGGTGAAGCGGGGAAACGCCTCCATTGATCTGCGCGGGTCGCTCTTCTGCGAGGTGCGCGAGACGTCGATCCTGCCGCTGTGCGGGTTCTATGCGTCGGCGACCAGGCGCGTCATGCAGCTCTTTGCCCTGGACGCCGCCGCGCGGGTGAGCGAATGCCGCGCCGCGGGGGGACGTAAGGGTTGTCTCCTGTCTGTGGTCGTCAACGGCGCGTCCGTCGAACAACCGGCGGTGGCGTGATGGTGGGGGCCTGGATTCTTGCGGCGGCGCTGGCGGTGACGGCCGTCCAGCCGGCGGCGGCCCAGGCGCCAGGCACTCGTATTCTCGTGGTCCCGTTCGAAAACACGCAGCGTGACGCACGAGTCTACTGGCTCTCGGAGGCCTCCGCGATTCTGCTTACCGACGAGCTGAACGCGCGTGGTCTTCCAGCAATCGGGCGCGACGAACGCGTGCGTGCGCTCGACGAGCTCCACGTGCCGTCGTCGGCATCGTTGAGCCGCGCCACGATCATCAAGGTTGGAAACCTCGTCGGAGCATCCGAAGTCATCGTCGGCACCTTCACCCTCGAGGGCGATACCCTGAAAGTAGATGCGCACAGCATCCGGATCGACGTCGGCCGGTTGCAGCCGCCGGTTTCGGATCGTGCGCCGCTGAAGGACCTCTTCGGGATCTACCAACGCCTCGCGCAGCGGCTTGCCCCTGAGGCGCGCCCGAGCGCGAGCGCGGCCCGTCCACCGCTCGACGCATTCGAGAATTACGTGAAGGGACTCATCGCCGAGAGTCCGGCCACGCAGGCGAAGTTCCTGGAAACCGCGGCGCAACAGTACGCCGGGTACGACCGCGCGGAGCTCGCGCTGTGGAACGTGCGCACAGACCAGGGCGATGATGCGGCCGCCCTGGCCGCCGCACGCCGTGTGCCGGCGACGTCGACGCTCGCGCGCCACGCCCGGTTCCTCGCCGGCCTGTCGCTGCTGGATCTGAAGCGGTACGACGAAGCGTTCGACACGTTCAAGACGTGGCTCGAGGGCGCGGGTGCCGCCACAGCGTCGAACGCGGCGGCGTTGAACAACCTGGGGGTCGTGCAGATCCGCCGCGGCGCCTCGCTGCAGGCGGGCAGCGCGACGTACTACCTGACGAAGGCGGCGGACGCGGATCCCGGAGACCCCGATTCGCTGTTCAATTTGGGCTACGCCTACGTTCTCGAACACAATACTCAGGGGGCGATCTACTGGCTGCGCGAAGCGCTGCGGCGGAATCCTGCCGATGCCGACGCTCATTACGTCCTCGCCGCGGCGCTGCTTGCGTCGGGCAGCACGGTGGAGGCGGAGCGGGAGAAGGCGCTCGCCCGGCAATTGTCGTCGCGGTATGAGGAACTCGAGCGACGCGCGGCGGCCGACAAGCTTCCCGTTCCCAAGGAGCTCGAGCGCGTCAGAACCGATATCGAGGCGCCGCGCGGCCTTCGGCCGGAGCAGGCGATCGCCAACTCGGCACAGCGCGACCAGCGCGAGCTGGCCACGTTCCATCTCGAACGGGGCCGGCGGCTCTACGAACGCGAGGAGGACACAGAGGCGATGGCGGAACTCCGCCGCGCGGTGTATCTCTCGCCCTACGAAGCACAGGCGCACCTGCTCATCGGGCGTATCCACCTGAGGGGAGGACGTCCCCAGGAAGCGGTCGAGGCGCTGAAAATCTCGATCTGGAGTCAGGACACCGCGGCGGCCCGGATCGCGCTCGCCGAGGCTTACGTCACATTACGTGACAGCGCCGCGGCTCGTGAGCAGCTGACGCGCGCGCTGGCACTCGATCCGAACTCAGCCGACGCCAAACGGATGCTCGCGGAGATGAAATGATGCGGACACCACTTCTTCGGCTTCTCACGATCGCGTGGTTCGCCTCTTCAGCGCTCCCCACACCGTCGCCGACGGGAGGCGTGTACACCGCCGAAATCGACGGCATCATCCACCCCGTCGCGGCGGACTACGTGCGTCAGGTGATTGAACGGGCGGACGCCGCCAATGCGGCGCTCGTCGTCATCACGCTGCGGACGCCGGGCGGGCTCGTCGACTCCACGCGCGATATCAACAACTCGATCATCAAGGCGAAGACTCCGGTAGCCGTGTTCGTCGGGCCGTCAGGGAATCGGGCCGCCTCCGCCGGGTTCCTGATCACGATTGCCGCCGACGTGGCGGCCATGGCGCCTGGCACGCACATCGGCGCCGCGCATCCGGTGGCCGGAAACGGCGAAAAGATCGACGACACGATGGCGAAGAAAATGGCGTCCGACATCGCGGCCTACGCCCGGACGCTCGCGACCCAGCGCAAGCGGAACGTCGGCCTCGTCGAACAGGGCGTCCTCGAGAGCCGCTCGTTCACGGAACAGGAGGCCATCTCCGCTCAGCCGCCGCTCATCGACGTGGTCGCCAACGACGTGCCGGATCTCGTACGGAAGCTGGACGGAAAGACCGTGACACGCTTCGATGGACGCACTGAAGTGCTTCACACGGCCGGGACGTCCACCGTCGCGGTTCCGATGTCCTGGCAGCAGCGGGTTCTGAGCGCGGTCGCGCATCCGCAGATCGCGTACCTGCTGCTGACGCTCGGTACGCTCGGTTTGACGATCGAACTGTGGAGTCCCGGCGCCATATTGCCAGGCATCGCCGGCGGACTCTGCCTGCTGCTGGCGTTCTTCGCCTTCCAGGTTCTGCCGGTCAGCTACGCCGGCGTGCTGCTGATCATGTTCGGCCTGGCGCTCCTCGTGCTGGAAGTGAAGGTGACGAGCTACGGACTGCTTGGGGTCGGCGGCGTCCTGTCGTTGTTCTTCGGATCGCTCATGTTGATCGATTCGCCGCTGCCGGAGATGCAGATTGGGC
This sequence comes from Acidobacteriota bacterium, assembly GCA_046731735.1. Lineage (GTDB taxonomy): Bacteria > Acidobacteriota > Vicinamibacteria > Vicinamibacterales > 2-12-FULL-66-21 > JALZOC01. Next base: position 19,521 of record JBKPLP010000010.1, on the reverse strand, counting down.
TGCGGCTGATCATTCCGGTCACCGTGGCGATTGCCGGTATCCTGCTGTTCCTCGTGACGCTTGCCGTGAACTCACAGCGCACCCGTCCGGTGACCGGCACGTCTGGGATGGTCGATGAGATTGGCACGGCGCTGACCGCGATCCAGCCGGGCGAGGTGGGGCGCGTGCGCGCCCACGGCGAGATCTGGAACGCGAGCACCGATGGCCCGGTTGGGGCCGGCGATCCCGTCCGAATCACGGCGGTGGACGGCTTGCACCTGCATGTGTCGCCAGTGGGCTCAGACCGGAGTCACACCAGGGCCCTGCCGGTCGTCTGACCGCGGTCTGACCCGGGTGATATCATCGCCGCGGAGGCGCCCCGTGCCATTTTCGCCAGTGCTGATCATCGCCGCGATTGTCGTCTTCTATCTGCTCACCTCGATCAAGATCCTGAACGAGTACGAGCGCGCCGTCATCTTCCGGCTCGGAAAGCTGCTCGCCAGCCCGAAGGGGCCGGGGGTCATCCTGGTCTTCGCGCCCATCGATCGGATGGTGCGCGTCAGCCTGCGCACGATCGTCATGGACGTGCCTCCGCAGGATGTCATCACGCGCGACAACGTCTCCGTCAAAGTCAATGCCGTCGTGTACTTTCGTGTCATGGATCCCAGGCGCGCGATCGTGGAGGTCGAGAGCTATCACTATGCCACGTCGCAGCTCGCGCAGACGACCCTGCGAAGCGTGCTCGGTCAGGTGGATCTCGACGACCTGCTCTCCGAGCGGGAGCGGCTGAATCAGCAGCTGCAGCAGATCCTCGACCAGCACACGGACCCGTGGGGGATCAAGGTCTCGTCAGTCGAGGTGAAGCACGTCGACCTGCCCCCCGATATGCAGCGCGCGATGGCCAAGCAGGCGGAAGCCGAGCGCGAGAAGCGTGCTAAGATCATCCATGCAGCGGGCGAGCTCGAAGCGTCTGAGAAGCTCGCATCGGCGGCCTCAGTAATGGCGGTTGAGCCGATGACGATTACTCTGCGCTACCTGCAGACGCTCACCGAGATCGCGTCCGAAAAGAACTCCACGATCATCTTTCCGCTGCCCATTGAGCTGATGAATCTGATCAAAGGTACGGGCAGGACGTAGACGTTGACCGAGCTTTCACACGACGCCGCGGAGGACGGGTTCCACGAGATTCAGTTGAGCGGGAAGCAGCTCGTCTTCCTGTTCATCGCGTCCACGACCGTCATCGTCGTCGTGTTCCTGTGCGGAGTCAAAGTCGGACGCGGCGTTCGCGCGGTGCAGGGCGACGAACCCGACCAGGTTGCCGCCACGGCTGCCGCCGCTCCCCAGTCGCAGCCAAAGCCCGCCGCCGAGGCCGGGCCGCCGGCGACCGAACCTCCCGCCCCAGCGGCCGAAACGCCCGAGGAGCTCAGCTATCACAAGCGCCTGCAGGGAGACAGCGCGCCCGCGGAAACGTTGAAGCCCCAGACCGAACCCAAGCCGGCGGCTTCCTCCGGCTCCGGTCCCAAGAACGCTTCCGGCGCCACCGGGCGTCAGGCTGCGGCACCCACGCCGCCCGTGGCCACTCCCGCAAATCCGCCCGCGGCTTCCGCCAGGCAGGCCGCGCCGCCTGTCGATGCCGGCGTGCCGACATCCGGAAAACCGGGAGCCTGGGTGGTCCAGGTAATCGCGACTCCCAATCGCGAGGTCGCGGGCAGCGTGGTGAAGAAGCTCGCCGGGAAGGGGTATCCGGCATTTCTCGTGAGCCCGGCGGCAGGCGCGGCGCAGCCGTTTTACAAGGTGCACGTCGGCCGCTACAGCGACCGTGGCGAAGCAGAGCAGGTGTCGGCGCGCATCAAGAAGGAAGAACAGTTCCAGTCCTGGATTACCCGTTAGCACTGCTCTCGGGCGCTCTGCTCGCGCTCAGCTTTCCGAAATTCGGCCATCCCGCGTGCGCCTGGCTGGCGCTGACACCGTTGATTTCCTCACTCGCGCGCGCCCCTCGCATGGCGCCGCGCCGCGCGTTCCTCATGGGTCTCACCACCGGCCTCGTCGCGTTCGGCGGAACCCTCTACTGGCTTGTCGAGACGATGACGACGTTTGGCGGGCTCGCGACACCCGTCGCGATCTTCGCCGCGGCGCTCCTCGTGGCATATCTCGCACTGTTTCCGGCGCTGTTCGCACTCATTACGTCGCGGTTTCGCGCGCGCTTCGGTCCGATCGGGCTGCTGCTGGCGCCGGCTGTGTGGGTGAGCGGCGAGCTCGGTCGACAGTACGTCTGGGACGGCTTCCCCTGGACGCTGCTCGGTTACAGCCAGGTGACGGTGCTTCCTGTCGCGCAGCTGGCGTCGGTCGTTGGCGTGTATGGTCTTTCCGGACTGCTCGCGTTGACGGGCACAGCCGTCGCGTATGCATCAATCTCGCGCGACCGGTCGAGGTGGATGGTCAGCGGTTCGAGCGTCGCACTCGTCGTGCTGATCGCCGTCTGGGGGAGCGCGCGGCTTCGCGCCTCGAACCTTCTCTCGCACGGCGAACCGGTGCGGGTCGCCGTCGTGCAGGGCAACATCGCGCAGGACCAGAAGTGGGATCCGGCGATGCGCGGGGAGATTACCGAGCGCTACATCGCGATGACGCGTCAGGCGCTGGGGCAAGGCGCGACGTTCATCCTGTGGCCGGAATCGGCGACCCCGCTGCCGTTCGAACAGGACATTCTGGGGGGCGGAGCGATTCGGCGACTCGCCGCCCAGTCGGGCGCGACACTCCTCATCGGCAGCGATCAGGTGGAGCCTGTGAAGACGTCACCGGCGGCTGACAAGGTGACGGCGCGTTACTACAACGCCGCGTTTCTCGTAAAGCCTGACGGGACCGTCGGCGCGGTCTACCGAAAGATGCATCTGGTCCCGTTCGGCGAGTACGTGCCGCTGCAATCGCTCCTGTTTTTTGCGGGGCCGATCATCGGCGCCGTCGCCGATTTCTCGCCATTCACGCCCGGGACCGATCCGGTAATGCTGCCGATCGGCTCCCATGTCGCGAGCACGGCGATCTGTTATGAAGTCATCTATCCCGATCTCATCCGGCGATTCGTCCGCGACGGAAGCGAGCTCCTGACGACGATTACCAATGACGCCTGGTACGGCCGATCGTCAGCCGCTTACCAGCACTGGGACCAGGCCTCGATGCGGGCCATCGAAGGGGGCCGGTACCTCGCACGCGCGGCCAATACGGGGATCAGCGGCTTCGTCGATCCCTACGGCCGCGTCATTGCGAAGACTTCGCTCTTCGAGCCCGCCGTCGTGGTGCGCGATATTCGCTTCCTGAAAGACCGTACGATCTACAACCGGATCGGAGATCTGGTCGCGTGGCTGTCGCTGGCGATCGTCATGGCGGCGCTGCTGGTCACGTTTCGTAGAATAGAATCAAGCGGAAATGCCTTTACAACAACTCGATGACCAGCTCCGCAGATACCAGGACCTGACGCGCCGGGCCGCCGATCTGCGGAGCTATCTTTGACGCCGCTCACCCCGCACAGGAACTCTCCGAGATCGAGCACCGCGTCTCTGCGCCGGATTTCTGGAAGGATCAGGCCGCCGCGCAGAAGGTGATGCAGCGGCGGCGCCGGCTCGAGGAAGATCGCGAGCTCGGCGAATCGATTCGCAGCAAGACCGAGGATCTTGCCGTGCTCGTCGAATGGGCCGAGGCGGGCGAGCCGGTACTCGACGATCTGGCACGCGGACTCGACGATCTCGCATCGGTGGTCGACGCCGGCGAAACCAAGAAGATGCTTGGCGGCGAGCACGATCGCAAGAACGCGATCGTGACGATTCACCCGGGCGCCGGCGGAACCGAATCGCAGGACTGGGCGGAGATGCTCCTGCGCATGTACCTGCGCTGGTCGGAGCGGCGCGGCTTCAAACGCGACGTCATCGACCTGCAGCCCGGCGACGAGGCGGGAATCAAGAGCGCGACCGTCCTGATGCAAGGAGATTACGCCTACGGGATGCTGCTCGCGGAGGCCGGGGTGCACCGGCTGGTGCGCATCTCTCCCTTCGACCAGGCGTCGCGTCGGCACACGTCGTTCGCCTCCGTCTTCGTCTGGCCGGAGTTGCCCGAAGACGTCGACGTCGAGATCGAGGAGAAGGATCTGCGGATTGACACCTACCGGTCGAGCGGCGCCGGCGGCCAGCACGTCAACGTCACCGACTCCGCGGTCCGGATCACCCATCTGCCGACCGGGATCGTCGTCTCGTCGCAGAACGAGCGTTCGCAGCACCGCAACCGCGACTCGGCCATGAAGGTGCTGAAGGCGCGGCTGTTCGATCTGAAGATGAAGGAGCAGCAGGCGAAACTCGATCAGCTCGGGGGTGAGAAGAAAGACATCGCCTTCGGCAGCCAGATTCGCAGCTACGTGCTGCATCCCTACCAGATGATCAAGGACCACCGCACCAAGGAGCAGGTGGGAGATGTCAACCGCGTGCTCGACGGCGACATCGATGGATTCATCAAGAGCTATCTGATGAAGAAGGCGTCGGGCACGTTGTCCGCAGCGGTCGCGGACGAGGACTGAGTCACGCCGATACCGCAGTTGCTACCGGATCCCCGTATCGAAATGCAGCTCCACCATCGTCAGGCCGGTCGCGCCGACGGTAACGTCCTTGGCCTGCGACTGCGGTGAGATGATCGGCGCGTCCGCTTCAGGGACGACGACGTAGCTGCCGGGTGAGAGACGCACCTCGAAATGCCCTTGCTCGTCCGACTGGAAAGACGTGACCCGCGTCGTTCCGCGTTGAACGCTGAAACTTGCCTTGAAGGGCGCCTCGCACGGCTGATTGAGCGTACAGACCGGCGCGACCGGCCCGCGGAACACGGTTCCCGCGACGCCCGTGGAGGTCGGGGATGTCGGTGAGCCGCATGCAGCGGCGCACAGCAACACGGGCAGCGCCAGAATTGCAGCGGTTTGCATGGGCTTACGCATCAGCAATCGCCAATCAGCCCTTCGACTGGGCTCAGGCTGATCCTGAGCGTCGTCGAGGGATCAGGGGTTCACCGGATGCTCCCAGGCTGCGTGCCGGCAATGAACGCCTCCGGGATCGTGCCCGGCGTCGTCGGGTCGGCGGCTGAGCCCGTGCTCTTGTCGACATTGACGAAGATGATGTTGCCGGGGGGTGTGAACGAGGGTGGCTCCTTCCGATCGCCGATCCACGCCTTCATGATGTCCATCCAGATCGGAAGCGCGGCTTCCGCACCGGTCATGTTGTGTCCGATCGGCTTCTTCTGATCCAGTCCGACCCACACGCCGACGGTGATGTCCGGGTCGAAGCCGATGAACCACGCATCCGTGTAATCGTCGGTGGTGCCGGTCTTGCCGCCGAGCGGCCAGTTGAGCGAGGCTGCCTTCGCCGCAGTGCCGCGCTGCACCACGCCGCGCAGGAGGTTGGTCATCACGAACGCCGTGTCCGCCCGGATCGCGTCCTTCGGCTCCGGCCGGTTGTCCTCGAGGACGTTGCCCTCGCGATCCAGCACTTTCATGATCGGATAGGGGCGCATCCGCACGCCCTGGTTCGGGAAGACGGAATATGCGGACGTCATCTCGAACAGCGTCGCCTCCGCGGCGCCGAGCGCGACCGCCAGGTAAGGCGGAATCGGGGATTGCAGTCCGAGTTTGCGTGCGTACTGAATGACGTGCGCCGGGCCCACCTGGTCCATCACCCGCACCGCGGGCACATTCCGCGATTCCTCGAGCGCGTGCCGCAGCGTGACAGGACCTTCGAACGCTTTGTCGTAGTTCAGCGGCGTGTAGGCCGGGGATCCGGTGCCGCCGGGGAAGGTCGCCGGCGTGTCCATGATGATGGTGGCCGGCGTATATCCGCGATCGATGGCTGCGGTGTAGACGATGGGTTTGAACGCGGAACCGACCTGCCGATACGCCTGCATCGCGCGATCGAATTTGCTGCGCTCGAAACTGTAGCCGCCGATGAGCGCCTTGATCTGGCCGGTGTGGTTGTCGAGAGCCAGCACGGCGCCTTCGACGATCGGTGGTTGTTCGAGCGAACCGGTTGCCGTATGGGCCGTGTCGTCGATGGTCACCAGCCTTGTTTCGACGACATCTCCAGCGGTAACGAGCTGCGTGCCGGCGGACTTACCGCTCCACGCGAATCCTTTCTTGTCGACGATGACGCGCAGTGCGCCGGCGCGAAGCTGGATCGTGGCGGCGTCGGCTCCCGTCACCACCGCCGGCACGACGTCATTCACTGCCATCGGCCGATCCCAGCGCGCGTGACGGAAGCCCTCGATCGTGCGTCCCTCCGCAATCACGTTGGACTTCGGCTTGCGGAAGCCGCGCCGCCGGTCGATGCGCCTCAATCCATCATCGAGCGCCCGGCTCGCCGCGTCCTGCAGCTTCACGTCGAGCGCCGTGTGAACCGACAGACCGTTCTCGTAAAGCCGCTTCGCCCCGTATCGCGCTTCCAGCTCCTTACGGACCTCTTCGACGAAATAGGGCGCGATGGAATTGTTCTGCGTGGCGGCGGTCGCCAGGACGATCGGGCGCTGGGCGGCCTCGTCTGCTTCCTTCTTCGTGATGTAGCCCTCTTCCGCCATCCGCTGGAGCACGTAGTTCTGACGACGTTTCGCGCGATCCATGTTGACCGTCGGCGCATTGCGCCAGGTCTGGAACACGCCCGCGATCATCGCGGCCTCGTCGAGCGTCAGATCCTTCGCCGATTTCCCATAGTAGGCGCGCGCGGCCGCCTCGACGCCGTATGCGCCCTCGCCCAGATACATCTGGTTGGCATAGAGAGTGAAGATCTCGCGCTTCGTATAGCGCTTCTCGATCTGGATCGCGACGATGGCTTCCTTGATCTTGCGTTCGAGGCTGATGTCGCCGATCTGGAAGCCGACCGCCTCCGGGAAAAGCCCGCGGGCGAGCTGCTGGGTGATGGTGCTCGCGCCTTTCGGCCGCGTCCTGCGTCCGGTGACGCGGTCGCGGATTGCGCCGAGCACGTCGCGCGTGGCGGCCATGACAATGTGGGGGATGCTGAGGCCCATGTGCCGCTCGAAATCCGCGTCTTCGGCGGCCATGATCGCCTGCCGCAGCTTCGGCGCCATGGCGTCGTAGGCAATCACCTCACGCCGCTGCACCGCGAACTCGCCGACCACCTCGCCGCGCGATCCGTAGACGCGTGTGATCGTGCTCGGCGCATAGTCGTCGAGGGCGGAGATCTGCGGGACATCCCCGGCAAACGCGAAGATCGCGCCACTCGCAACGCCGAGCAGCGCCGCGATCATGAAGAGCGCGATGATCCCCGCGTTGCGCGCGAACTTGACGACGTAGGTGGCCATCAGTGAATTGCCAAAATTGCTAAATTGCCAAAATTGCCAGAATTTCGTCCCCTGAATTGACCGATGGATTCTGGCAATTCTGACAATTCTGGCAATTCTGGTAATGCTCTAGCCCCTGCCCCGCGGGACGGCGCGCCCGGTGGACTGTCCGCCGCCGCGTGTGTGCCCGCCGCTGCCACCTGCCGCCGGCGGAGGCGCCGTGCTGCCCTGACCGCGATCGCTTCCGGGTCCACCCCGGTCACCGGAGCCGGACGGCGGCGGCGACGGTGGACCCTGCGCCGGTCTGTCACTGCCCGGTGCGGGACGCTCGAATCCGCCCGGCGGGCGCGATTGACTGCCTGACCCCGCGACGCCCGGCCGCTCGCGCGGAACCGCCACACCATAGGTTGGCGAATCGCTGGCAGGCGGTCGGCGGCCGTACACGTTCTCAGGCCGATCGGCCTCGGCTCCGGCGGGGCCTCGTCGCGAGAGACCATCATTCGCGCGTGAGTCGGCTGCAGCCCTGCCGCCCGGGCCGTAGATCGGAACCGACGGCGTTGGCGTGCGATACATCGGCTGATCGCGGGGCACCGCACGGCGCGCATTCACATCGCCGCTTCGATCATCCGTTGACACCTGTCCCGCGGCGCCGAACGCACGAGTCGATTCAACCGGCGTTAACGTCCGGGCACCGCGATCGACGGCCGTGCCGCGACCTGCGGTGGACGAATCGTCCGCTCTCGTCGTTTCGGCGCTTCGGCGCGGAGAGTCGGGCGCGACAGTGCTGCGCGGCTGGCCGACGATGACGCGCTGGCCGCCAGACGGTACCCGCGCTGCTCCAGGTTCCAGATTCGTGTAAACGATCGAGGATGAACGGCCCGCTGCCGCGGTGCCGGCGACGCGAATCGGCTGCGCCGAACGGGGCACCGCATGGCCCGTCGTTACCGGCGCCGTGGAGCGCGGCGTGAACGTACGCCAGACCTGCGGCGCGACGTGGTTCACGTAGTGCCCGTGAACGTAGCCGACGCCGAAATAGGGCCGCGGCACCACCGTCCACGCGTGCCATGGGTAGTACGCGCCGCTGAACGCGTTGATCTGGATGACGGCCCGGTTGTTCCACCCGAGAGGACACCAGCTCACGTAACCTGGCGCATACCCCCACGACACCCAGGCGGGTCCCCACGTGTGCCCCGGAATCCAGAACCACGCGCCAGCCGAGAAACCCCAGCGGCCGAAGTGGTGCGTTGGCCATGCGAACGGATCGAGGCCGACCCACGTCCACCCGTATGGTCGCAGGGTGACCCAGCGGCCGTGATAGTACGGACGCCAGCCAACCGCGACGCGCGGATACCACACGTAGCCATAGGCCGGCGCGTACTGCCAGGAGCCGTACTCATCGAACGACGTCGCATAAGGGCGCACTTCCTCGGGCAGGTATTGCGTCGAGACGCCGAGCCGCTGCTCCCGCCGCGTCTCGGACCAGCGATCGAACGCATCCCACGATGCCGAGTTGAACGCGTAGGCGTACGAGGGGGCGGCGTTCATGCGAGCGTACGCGCGTTCACCCGCGCGCAGCGGCGTGCGCCCCTCGTCGTTTACGAGCTCCGCGCCGCCGCGCAACACGGCGAGCTCGATCTCTCCGTCGCGCGTGGAATGCAGGATCGACACTTTGTACTCGCCGGGCTGCAGGATTACGGCCGACGCCGACGGCGCGTCGATGCGATACGTCACGCGCCGGCTCGATGGGCCGGGAATTGCGAGGCGGACGCGCCCGTCGAGAAGGCGCAGAAGTTCATCCGACTGGAAATCGGCGGTGGTATTCGCATCGAGATGCAGCGTGCTGCCGTCAGCGAACAGAATCTCGACGCGCCCTCCTTGTGTGCGGATGCGATCGCCGGCAAGGAGCGGCATGTTCACGGGCGCCGAATCGGACTGGCCGTCGCGTTCGAGAACCGCGGCGCCGTCGACGAAGGACACGTGCGCGGGCTGATCCGCGGCAATCGTTTCCGGCGCGGCAGGGTTGTCGGGGACTTGTCCCCCGGCATGCAGCGGCACCCAGCACCCCAGCAGCATGCACGCAAACACTAACTTCCTGGCTCTTGGAATCGAACTCGAGAGGCGGGACATATCGACCTCTTCGGTCTTGCCGGGCTCAACACCCGGCTCCGTCGGGCAGCCCTTTCGGGCTGTCATTCTGACAGGCTGGCAAGCGTCATTGTAGCACTCACTTAGGAGAAGTCCAGTGGAACAGCTTGACTAGTTAGCGCTCACATTTTATATTATGAACGTTATAAAGATTTGCCGCTTCAGCTAGGCGGCAGGACGTGAGGGCAACGGCATGAGCAAGATTATCGGTATCGACCTGGGCACCACCAACTCGGTTGTGGCCGTTATGGAAGGCGGGGAGCCGGTGGTGATCACCAATCCGGAAGGCAGCCGCATCACGCCTTCGGTCGTGGGGTTCACCAAGTCGGGCGAGCGCCTGGTCGGCCAGGTGGCCAAGCGGCAGGCGGTCACCAATCCCGAAAACACCGTCTTCTCGATCAAGCGGTTCATGGGACGCAAGTTCGATGAAGTCAACGAAGAGATGAAGATGGTGCCGTATTCGGTCGTGCGGGCCGGGAACGGCGACGTGCGCGTAAACGCCGGCGGCAAGGAGTTCTCGCCTCCCGAGATCTCCGCGATGATTCTGCAGAAGTTGAAGCAGGCCGCCGAGGAGTATCTCGGACAGCCGGTGAAGAAGGCCGTGATCACGGTGCCGGCGTATTTCAACGACGCGCAGCGCCAGGCGACAAAGGACGCCGGTCAGATCGCCGGCCTGGAAGTGATGCGCATCGTCAACGAGCCGACGGCCGCCGCGCTCGCCTACGGCCTGGACAAGAAGAAGGACGAGACCATCGCCGTGTACGACTTCGGCGGCGGCACCTTCGACATCTCGATTCTGGAAGTCGGCGAAGGGGTCGTGGAAGTCAAGGCCACCAACGGCGACACCCATCTCGGCGGCGACAACCTCGACCAGCGGATCATGGACTGGATTGTCGCGGAGTTCAAGAAGCAGGAAGGCATCGATCTTTCGAAGGATCGCATGGCGCTGCAGCGGCTGAAGGAAGCGGCGGAGAAGGCGAAGATGGAGCTCTCCACGGTGATGGAGACCGACATCAACCTGCCGTTCATCACCGCCGATCAGACCGGGCCCAAGCACCTGACGATGAAGCTCACGCGGGCCAAGTTCGAGCAGATAGTCGAAGACCTGCTGCAGAAGACCGTCGGACCCACCAAGCAGGCGCTCGCGGACGCGGGGATCGATCCGTCGAAAATCGACGAGGTCGTGCTCGTCGGCGGTTCAACGCGGATCCCGCGCGTGCAGGCAATCGTCAAGGACCTGTTCGGCAAGGAACCGCACAAGGGTGTGAACCCTGACGAAGTGGTCGCGGTCGGGGCGGCGATTCAGGCGGGTGTGCTTGCCGGCGAGGTCAAGGACCTGCTGCTGCTCGACGTGACGCCGCTGTCGCTCGGCATCGAGACGCTGGGCGGCGTGATGACGACGCTGATCCCGCGCAACACGACCATCCCGACGCGCAAGAGCGAGACGTTCTCGACCGCGGCGGACAACCAGACGAGCGTCGAGGTCCACGTCCTCCAGGGCGAACGGCCGATGGCGCGTGACAACCGTCCGCTCGGCAAGTTCCATCTGGCGGGGCTGCCGCCGGCGCCGCGAGGCGTGCCGCAGATCGAGGTCACGTTCGACATCGATGCCAACGGCATCGTCAACGTGTCGGCCAAGGACATGGCGACGCAGAAGGAACAGAAGATCACCATCACGTCGTCGAGCGGCCTCTCGAAGGACGAGGTCGACAAGATGATGAAGGAGGCGGAGTCGCACGCCGAGGACGATCGCAAGCGCAAGGAAGAGATCGAGACGCGCAACCATGCCGACCAGGCGGCCTATGCGGCCGAGCGGATGCTGAAGGACAACGGCGACAAGCTGTCGGCGTCCGATAAGCAGCCGATCGAATCGGCGGTGCAGGATCTCAAGCGCGCGATCGAGAAGAACGACGTCGCGGAGATGAAGCGGGCGATGGATGCGTTGAACAGCGCGCAACACCGGGCCGCCGAAGCGCTCTACCGCGCGGCGAACGCGGGCGGGGGTGCTGGCGCGAGCGGCGGGCAGCCGGGCGGCGGCGCCGGGCCGTCGGCCGGGGCACAAGGCGACGTCATCGACGCGGAGGTTGTCGAAGAGGAGAAGAAGTAAACGGGGTCTTCAGACCCCGCCGCACCCTTATGGATTACTACGCGGTCCTTGGGCTCGGCCCCGGCGCAAGCCTGGCCGAGATCAAGCGGGCATATCGGCGGCTGTCGCGGCGGTATCACCCGGGTCTCAACCCGGGCGACCGTCAAGCAGAGGCGCTGTTCGAACGGATCACCGAGGCATACGACACCCTCAGTGATCCGGATCGACGGCGTCGCTACGACACGGGAGGTGCCGCGTCGTCCGCGGGGGTGCAATCGGCTGCGTTCGAATTCGCCGGATTCGACTTTTCATTTGCCGCCCACGGCACGGACGCGGCGACGTTCAGCGAACTGTTTGCCGACGTCCTGCATCCTCCCGTGCACGACGACGCCCGCGCCGAGCCCGGTGCGGATCTCCACGCCACGCTGACGGTCACGTTCGAGGAGTCGCTGCGGGGTGTCGATCGCCAGGTCGTGGTGATGCGGCAGGTGCCGTGCGGCGCGTGTGCAGGGGCAGGCCGGATTCGGACGCCAGAGGGACGCTGCCCGCACTGCCAGGCGACCGGCAAGGTGCGCTGGGCGCGCGGCCATATGGTTTTCTCGAAATCGTGTGCCGCATGCGGTGGCACCGGCCGTCAGCGGTATCAGCGGTGTGAGGTGTGCGCCGCGCACGGCCGTCTGGTGAGAAGCGAGCCTGTGCCCGTCCGCGTGCCTGCCGGCGTGCGCGACGGCGCGCAGCTGCGGGTCGCGGAGCGCGGCCACGCGGGGCTGCGCGGCGGCCGCACCGGCGACCTCTACGTGGACGTTCGCGTGCCGCCGCATCCGCTTCTGCGCAGAGAAGGGGACGACCTGTTCATTGTCGTTCCTGTCGCCGTGCATGAAGCGGTGCTCGGCGCCCGCATCGATGTGCCCACGCTCGACGGCGCCGTGAAACTGAGGATTCCTCCTGGCACGCAGGCGGGACAGCGGTTCCGCATGAGCGGCCGCGGTGCGCCCACCCCCGCGGGCACGCGCGGCGACCTGATTGTCGAAGTGAAGCTCGTGCTTCCCGCGGTCGCGGACGAACGTTCGAAGGAACTGATGCGTGAGTTCGGACGGTTGAACGGGGAAGACGTGAGACGAGATTTGCACGTATGACCGCGAAGCGCTCCGGCAAGGCGTATTACATGATCAGCGCGGTGGCGCAGAAGTACAACATCCACCCGCAGACGCTGCGCCTGTACGAACGTGAAGGGTTGCTGAAGCCGTCGCGCACAGAAGGCAACACGAGGCTGTATTCCGAAGAAGATCTCGAGCAGCTGGAAACGATCCTGTCGCTCACGCGCGACCTCGGCGTGAACCTCGCGGGCGTCGAAATCATCCTGAACATGCGGCGGAAGATCGAGGCGATGCAGCACGAGGTCAACGAGTTCATCGACTACGTCAAGCGCGAGCTCTCGCGCGGCATCGGCGACTGGGAACAGCGGCTCAGCACCGCGCTGGTGAAGTCGTCGCCGACCGATCTCGTGCGCGCGGCGGCGCCGCCGCCGCAGACCGAGACCACCGTCGAGCCGGACCACATCGAAGAACCCCCGCGCCGCAAAGCGTAAGCGCGCCTGTCGGTGATGAGGCCGCCGCTGGTACAATCGGGCCATGCGCGATGGCGGCGGCGAGCCCGATGATTCGCTGAAGGCATACCTGCGCACCATCGCCAAACTCCCCCGGCTCACCCAGGAAGAGGAGCAGGATCTCGCGCGGCGCATCAAGCGCGGCGACGAAGCCGCCCTGCGCAGGCTCGTCGAAGGCAACCTCCGATTCGTGGTCAGCTACGCCAAGCGCTACCGGGGACTGGGCGTCCCCTTCCTCGATCTCATTCACGAAGGCAATCTCGGTTTGATGGAGGCGGCGCGGCGATTCGATCCGGACCGCAACGTCAAGTTCATCACCTACGCGGTCTGGTGGATCCGGCAGGCGATCACCCACGCGCTGTCGGGGCAGACGCGCGCCTTCACGCTCCCGCAGAAGCTGTCGGCGGTCGCGGCGCGGTTCGGACGCGAAGTCTCCGAGCTCACCGAGGAACTCCACCGCACGCCGACGCCACGCGAGATCGCCGACGACCTCGACATTTCTCCCGGGGAAGCCGAAGCACTGATCCGCATCGGCGATCGCGACGTGTCGCTGAGCAGTCATATCGGTGGGGACGACGATACCGACAGTCCCGAACTAGGCGACATGCTGCAGCAAGCGAGTGTCCCTCCCGCCGAGGAGCAGATGATCCATCGGCAGCTGCATGCCGATGTCCAGGACGCGCTCGACGAGCTCGACGACAAGGAGCGCGAAGTGATCGAGCTGCGTTTCGGCCTCGACCGCGACGGCGATCCGCGCACGTTGCAGGAAGTCGGCGACACGCTCGGTCTCTCGCGTGAGCGGATCCGCCAGATCGAATCGCGCGCGAAAGAAAAACTCCGACGCTCGAAGCGCGCGCGCGAGCTGCGATCGTACCTGAACTGAGTCACATCGTACCTGAACTGAGGTACAATCGGCTTCCCGCGCACTCATGCCCTGTCCACTCTGCGACGATACCGGCTGGAAACCCGTCGATCGCGATGGCATCCGCCGCGTCGTCCGCTGCGACTGCTGGCGCGAAGGACTCTCCGCACGTCTGCTCGAGGACGCGCGGATTCCACCGCGGTATCGCAAGTGCGATCTCGCGACGTTCGTCACCTACCCTAACGAGAAGCTGCTGAACGCGGTGAAACAGGCGCGGAAGTTCGCCGACGATTTTCCCGAGCCGCGCAAGAGCCTGTGCCTGATCGGACCGCCGGGCATCGGCAAGACGCATCTCTCGGTCGCGGTGCTCCGCCACGTGATTCTGAACAAAGGCGCGCGTGGGCTGTTCTACGACGTGCGCGACCTGCTCCGCGTCATCAGGAGCACGTACAACCCGCTCGTGCGCACCGCCGAGATGGACATCCTCCGGCCCGTCGTGGAAGCCGATCTCCTCGTGCTCGACGACATCGGATCCGAAAAGACGTCCGAGTGGGTCGAGGAGACGATGAACCTGATAGTCAACACGCGCTACAACGAGCGCCGGCACACGATTTTCACGTCGAACTACGAAGACACGCCGGAGGACGCGTCGGCGGAGAGTCAAGACTTCACGCTCAAGGAGCGCATCGGCTTCCGGATTCATTCGCGGTTGCACGAGATGTGCGAATTCCTGGAGTTCGACGGAGCCGACTACCGTCACGCGCCGACCAATGCCGGGGCGGACGACCTGCTCGCGCTGTGGAAGCGTAAAGGTCCCAACGGCGGCCGGCGGGCCCTGCCGTCGCGCGCCAAAGGTCCAATCCGCGCTCACATCAAGCAGCCGGAGCCGAAGGGGAAGGATCTCGGCTGGACCGGCGGCAAGGCGGGAAGCTAAGGAATTGCCATAAATGCCATAATTTCAATAATTGCCATAATTGATTGATCGAATTTGAATTACGGCGATTCTGGCAATTACCGGCGATTATGGCGATTCTGGGTCTCTACGTCCACGTTCCTTTCTGTTCGGCAATTTGTAGTTACTGCAACTTCAACCGCGGCCTGTTCGACTCCGGGTTGAAGGACCGATACCTGTCCGCCCTCGACCGGGAAATCAGGGGTACCGCACACTCCGGTGAGGCCGCCGACACGATTTTTTTTGGCGGCGGCACCCCGTCCCTTCTCGAGCCGGCAGAGATCGCGGGCCTCATCCGCGCGTGCCGCGACTCGTTCGACCTCGCGGCCGACGCCGAGGTCACACTGGAAGCCAACCCCGAGACCTCGACGACGGAGCGGATGGCCGGGTTCAGAGCAGCGGGGGTCAATCGGGTTAGTTTCGGTGTCCAATCCTTTCGCGAGGAGGAACTCAAACGCCTGGGGCGCATTCATTCGGTTGAACGAGCGCGCGCGGCGATCGGCGAGGCCCGCGGCGCGGGCATCGACAACATCTCGCTCGACCTGATGATGTGGCTGCCGCAGCAAACCGCGGCGCACTGGCGCGACAACGTCGAGAGCCTGATCGAGGTCGCACCGGAGCATGCCTCGCTGTATCTGCTCGAGCTGTATCCCAACGCGCCGCTGAAGGAGGACATGGCACGTGCGGGCTGGTCGCTCGCGCCGGACGACGACGCGGCGGATATGTATCTGTGGAGCATGGAACGGCTCGAGCGTGAGGGGTATCAGCAGTACGAGATCTCGAATGTCGCCCGTCCCGGCAAGGCGTCACGCCACAACCTCAAATACTGGCAGGACGGCGCGTGGATCGGGTTCGGCTGCGGGGCCCACTCGACGAGCGGCGGCGTCCGGTGGAAGAATGTCTCCTCGACCGAGGATTACGTGAATCGCGTGCAAGCCAACCAGCCGGTCATGGTTGAGCGTCGCGAGCTGACCTGCGATATGCAGCTGGAGGAGGCACTCTTCACCGGTCTGCGGTTGTCTGAAGGCCTCGACATCGATCGCGTCGGCGCGCGATATGGCAGGGACGTCTGGCGGACGTTTGGCGGCGCCCTCCAGCCCTCGATCGATGCCGGACTGGCAATTCGCGAGGGCGCACGTCTGAGGCTGACGCGGGAAGGCATGCTTCTCGCTAATGAAATCCTGTCGGTTTTTGTATAGATCCTGGCGGCCCGTAAAGGGCCGCCCTACACCGGCGCAGTGGAGACCGGGACTTTATGCCCCGGCGCCCCGCCCCGACTCCGCTCTTTCGAGCTGCGTCGAGGTCTCGCCGTAGCGCTTCGCGCGAAGGCGGACAAATTTAGGCGGTTGAGCGTCCTGTACGGTAAAGTGTCCGCTTCCGTGTATTTGCGAGTTCGATCAAGGAGGAGATTGAATGGGTCGCCCGCTCGTTAGTTCGACTTTTGCCTTGGCACTGGCGTTGTCACCTGCCGTGCTGTTCGCACAGGCCGCTCCGGCGCAGCAGCCGCCGGCTCAGCAGCCGCCCACGCCGGCCCCGACCGGCCAGCCGCCCGCGGCGGCGGCTCCCGCGCAGCCGGCGGCGCCGAAGTTAACGTTCAAGACGAATTCCGGCATACTCCTCGTCCAGGTCAAGCCCGATCAGACGGCGGCCTTCGAAGAGATGATCGCGAAGCTCCGCACCGGCGCCGCGGCGGCGACGGACGAGAAACTGAAGCAGCAGGCCTCGGTGAAGGTTTACAAGTCGTCGGAGCCGGGCGCCGGCGGCAACGCGTTTTACGTGCTCCTGTACGATCCGGCGACGCCCGGCGCGGAATACAACTGGCTCACGGTCATCAATTCGACCTTGACGCCGGAGCAGCAGCGCGACCCCGCGATGCGCGACACGTACACGAAGTGGGCGGGTTCGGTTGCCGCGATGAACATCCTGAATCTGACCGAAGTGAAGTAGGTATTGCCGCCGTTCCGGGTTCGGGGCGTCGCCACGCGCCTGAACCCGGACGGCACGTCGCTAGAACTTCAGGTTGATTCCCGCATAGAACCGTTTCGGATTGCTGTAGAGCGAGGTGCCGCGCAGCGTGTGCACCCGGTAATCGAGCCGCAGCCGTAGCGGGCCGATGAGTGTGATCTTCACCCCGCCTCCGACGTTGATTCCCACGTTCGTTTCCGAAATCCGGTCGCCCGAAATCAGATCGAGCGTCTCGCGGAAGACGCCGCCGCCGGCGGTCCCATAGAACTGCATGCGGGCGATCGGAATCGGGGTCTGGACGAGGCCGTTGAACATGAACGTGCGGAGTTCCGGCGCGGCGTGCTCGAGGTCGTCGCTCGTGTGCGCGTACTCGAACTCGAATCCGACGATCAAGAGACCGGTGCCGATGGCGAAGCCTCTCACGGACCGCGTGTTTGGCGTTGAATTCGTGCCGAGAAATCCGGTGACGTCTGCTGCAGCGGGCTGCGCTGCGAAAAGGAAAAAGGTCAAAGGTAAAAGGTAAAAGGTAAAGGGTCGCTTCATTGGATGAGCATATCGCTTTACCTTTTTCCTTTTACCTTCTACCTTGACAGAGCATGGACTTCCGCTTGTCCGACGACCAGCAGCTCCTGCGGCGAACGGTGCGCGAATTCGCCGAAGCGGAAATCCGCCCCCACGTCATGGAGTGGGACGAGGCGCAGCATTTCCCCATGGAGCTGCTGCCGAAGCTCGCCGGCCTGGGCCTCACCGGCATCCAGTTCGCGGAGGAGTACGGCGGCGCGGCGATGTCGGCGGTCGACTACTGCATCTGCATCGAGGAGCTCGCCCGAGTATGCCCGGCGATCGCCCTCTCTGTCGCGGCGCACAACGGCCTCTGTTCGGCGCACATCGCGATGTTCGGCACTGCCGCGCAGAAGACCCGGTATCTGCCGCGACTGGTCGGCGGCGAGGTGCTCGGCGCCTGGGGCCTCACCGAGGCGAACGCCGGGAGCGACGCCGCCGCGATGCGCACCACCGCGGTGCGCCGGGGTGATTGCTGGGTCATCAACGGCTCGAAGCAGTTCATCACCCACGGTACGATCGGCGGTGTCATGGTCGTCATTGCGGTTACGGACCGCACGAAAGGACACCGCGGGATCACCGCGTTCATCGTCGAGCACGGGACGCGCGGGATGAGCGCCGGAAAAAAAGAGAACAAGCTCGGCATGCGCGCGAGCGACACCAGCGAGGTCCTGTTCGACAACTGCCGCGTGCCTGCGGCCGAGATGCTGGGCGACGAAGGGCAGGGGTTCATCAACACCCTCCAGGTGCTCGACGCGGGCCGGATCGGAATCGCCGCGCTGTCGGTCGGCCTGGCGCAAGGCGCCTACGAGGCGGCGCGCAACTACGCGCTCGAGCGGCGGCAGTTCGGCCAGCCGATCGCGGCGTTCCAGGCGATCCAGTGGAAACTCGCGGACAACGCGACGCGCATCGAGGCGGCGCGGCTGCTCACCTACCGGGCGGCGTATCTCAAGGATCGCGGCGTGCGCACGACTCGAGAGTCGTCCATGGCGAAGCTCTTCGCGAGCGAGGCCGCCGTCAAGGCGGCCGATGACTGCGTCCAGATCCACGGCGGCTACGGGTTCGTGAAGGACTATCCTGCCGAGAAGTACTTCCGCGATGTCAAGCTGGTGACGATCGGCGAGGGCACGAGCGAGATTCAGCGGCTCGTCATCGCGCGGCAGCTGCTCGGCCAGTGACGACGGGCAGCCTGTCAGACCGCGTGCTCGCCGGGGATCCGCGAGCGATCGCACGGGCGATCTCGCTCATCGAGGATGAATCGCCCGCAGCGGCGGACCTGATCCGGCGCATCTTTCCCTCCACCGGCCGGGCGTACCTCGTCGGCGTGACCGGACCACCGGGCGCGGGCAAGAGCACGCTCGTCGATCGTCTTACCACTGAAATTCGCGCGACTTCGCGCAGCGTCGGCATCGTAGCCGTCGATCCAACCAGTCCGTTCAGCGGCGGTGCCCTCCTTGGGGATCGCGTCCGTATGCAGGCGCACGCCGGCGACACTGGCGTCTTCATCCGGAGCATGGCAACCCGCGGTCATCTCGGCGGCCTCGCGCGATCCACGGGCGAAGCGGCGCTGGTGCTCGACGCGGCCGGCAAGGACATCGTCCTCATCGAAACGGTCGGCGTCGGTCAGGACGAGATCGATATCGTGCGGACGGCGGACGTCTCGATCGTGACCTTCGTACCAGGTTCAGGCGACGAAGTGCAGGCGCTGAAGGCGGGCATCATGGAAATCGCCGACATTTTCGTGGTCAACAAAGCCGATCGCGAGGGAGCGGATCGTACGGCTGCGTCCATCGAGGGGAATCTCTCACTGCAGACGTTCACGGCGGGCCAGTGGCGACCGCCGATCATGAAGACGGAGGCAACGACCGGCAAAGGCGTGCCCGAATTGGTGGCGGCGATTGACCGTTTCCGCACGCACATGGCTGACACGCAGGGAAGCCGCCGGCGTGCACGCGCCGAGTTTCGCGTGCGCGACCTGCTCGCGCAGCGTTTCGTGCAGCACGTCGAAGCCAGAGTCCTTGCGGCGGGAGAATTCGAAGCGATGCTGGATCGAA
>JBKPLP010000009.1:0-7052 GCA_046731735.1 Acidobacteriota bacterium | reverse complement strand
GCTTTGAACGCCGCCCGCATCGCAACTTCGGTCTTGCCGTAGCCGACGTCGCCGCACAGCAGGCGATCCATCGTGGTGGGAGACTCCATGTCCCCTTTGATGTCCGCGATCGCGCTCACCTGGTCGGTGGTGAGATCCCACTCGAACGCATCCTCGAATTCCTGCTGCCAGTGGGAGTCGGGGGAGAAGCCATGGCCGGGCATTGCTTTCCGTGCGGCGTAAAGCTTGAGGAGCTCTTCGGCCATGTCGCGCATCGCCTTCTTGACGCGCGTCTTGGCCTTCTCCCACGTGGTGCCGCCAAGTTTGTCGAGCGCCGGCCGGGTCGAGCCGGTGTACTTCTGCACCAGGTCGAGCCGCTCGACCGGCACGAACAGCTTGTCCTCGCCCGCGTAGCGGAGCTCCATGAACTCCTGCGGCGCCGTGCCGACGTCGATGCGCTTGAGTCCGACGAACACACCGATGCCGTGGTCTACGTGAACCACGAGGTCGCCGACCTTGAGGTCCCTGAAGTCGGACAGGAAGGTCGTGCGCGCAGCGGTGCGCCGCCGCTCGTGGGTCTTGCGTTCTTCTTCGAAGATGTCCGTCTCGGCCCAGAACTGCAGGCCGGCGTCCGGCAGCCGGAACCCGCGCGACAGATGGCCGACGCCGACAAGTACCGATGCGCTGCGGACTTCCTCGGCCCGCTCGATTGGCGCGGCGTAGATGTCGTAGTCGGCCAGCAGCTCGATCGTGCGCTCGGCGCGCCCCGGCGAATGGGCGACGAACACCATCGTTTCGCCCGCTTGGCGCGCCCGGCGGATCTCGGTGACCCAGTTGGGCACGTGTCCCGCGAACTCCAACGACGGCTGACACGCGATGTGGATGGCTTCTTCGAGCGACAGCGTCTCGAGGATCGTCGCCCCTTCGAGCCATGGTGATGCTTCGTCCCAGGTGAGCATCAACTCGGCCGGCAGCGGCGCGCGGTTTCCCTTCGCGGTGGTCTCGTCGTGGCTGGCCTGGATCTGATGGCTCAGCTTCTCGCCGTGCGCCCGGATCTCATCCGGCTCGGAGAGCAGCACCGCCGGCTTCGCGCCCGACCACAAGTAGTCGAAGACGTTTGCCGATCTGTCTGGTGTTTCCGAATCCGCGAGCAGCTCCTGCAGCGGGAGAATGGCGGCTTGATCGAGCGGCTGGGTCGATCGCTGCGTCGAGGAATCGTAGGCCCTGATCGATTCGATCGTGTCGCCGATGAATTCGAGGCGAATGGGCTCGCGCGCGCCGGCGGGATAGAAATCGACGACGCCGCCACGGACGCAGAACTCGCCGTGCTCGTCGACCGGGTCCTGACGTGTGTAGCCGGCGGTCGTCAGCAGGTCGCCGAGATCCGTCGGTGAGATGTCGTAACCGGGGGTCAGCGTAATCGAGATCGAGCGGAGGCGATCCGGCGCGCTCATCCTCGGCAGCAGGGCTGCCGCCGACGCGATGACCAGCCGCACCGTGCCCTGCGCCATCGCGTGCAGCGCCCGCGCGCGCGCAGAGGCGATGTCGAAGTGGGGGGCCAGCCCACGGTAGGGATCGACCTCGTGCGAGGGGAACGGCAGGATCGCGCGCTCCAGCTCGACGTCTGACCAGCCTTCGAGCGCGGAAAAGAAGAATCGCGCGTCCGCGGTCATCGTGTCCACGTCCGCGTCGGCAGGCACGACCAGCAGCGTGCGTCCGCGCTCCGCCGCAACGGCGGCATATAACGCCTTCGCCGGTCCGGTCAGCCCCGATACCCGCGGTGCGGGCACACCAAGCCGCAGACGGCTGGCAGCCGACTTGAGCAGCGAACGAAGCGTGAGCGAACTGGACGTGTACGACGACACGGTGAGGTCTTCCGGAAGGACCGGAACCCTCTATTTTAGCGCAACGATCGCCGCCGGCCCATAAAGGGCCGGCCTGCGTAGGCCGGGGCTTTACGCCCCGGCATTACTTACTGTCGCTGCGTTACGCTCCGGCGCGCTTGATGCGCTCGAGAAGCGTGGTGGTCGAGAAGCCTTCCTCGACCGGCATGCGTACGACCTGTCCGCCGCGTGCCTCCACGATGTCGCGCCCGATCATTGGATCGGCGCCTCCATCGGCTCCCTTCACGAGAATGTCGGGCTGGACGAGGCGGATGATCGCGTCGGGAGTGTCCTCATGAAAGATGACGACCGCGTCCACGCACTCCACCGCCGCGAGCATCTCGGCGCGCTCCTGTTCCGGATTGATCGGCCGCCCGGCTCCCTTGTTCCGGCGCACTGATTCGTCGGCGTCGAGTCCTACTATCAGCACGTCGCCGAGCGCCCTCGCCGCCTGCAGGTAGCGCACGTGCCCCGGATGCAGAATATCGAACACGCCATTCGCGAAGACGACACGCTGTCGGGCGGCGCGCTGTCGCGCGACAAACGCTGCCGCCTCGGCCAGGGTCAGCAGCCGAGCCGTCCCTGGACCATCGACCTTCATCTGGACTCCTCCGTGCGCCTGAAGGTCAGTCCCTCCGAGAATCGCCACTGATGTCGCGGCCGGAAGATGCCGACGTCCTTCGTTCGAGACTTGACGCGGAAGGTGTAGAGCAGCCGGTGGTAGTCGTAGGGATAGCCATCCAGTTTGTGCACCGCGACGTCGAGCTTATATGTCCCCTCGACGAGATCCAGGCTGTCCACGGTAAAGGCGGCCTCTGCGTCGCCGAACATCCGCACTGCATGGAACTCCTCGATGCTCGTGTTGGTGCCGTAGCAGCAGACGCCTTCGGCATTGAAGATGCCGATGCCGATGACGAAATCTTCGTTCGGCAGCGGCGAGCGCAGCAAGATGCGAACGGTGAGGGATTGACCGCTCTGGAAGACGTGACCAGCTCCGCCGTCCGGGCCCGAGAGCTGGACGTCGGTAATCTCGATTTCGCGCGAGCCCCATCGTCCCTCGGTGGCCCGGAACATGTCGGCCGGCCCCTCCGCGCTTTCAATCGGATGATCCGGCAGTACCGCGCTGGCGGGCTCGTCCGGTGAAACGGCGATCGCCGCATCCTGCGCCCGGGCGTCGCCGGCGGCCAGCTGCTGCTCCTCAGACTTCTCGACGTCGGTAATGTACGCGCCAACGACGCGCTTCGGATCGCCCATCGACTTGATGGAACCGGCATCCATCCACAGCGCATCGTCGCAGAAGCGTTCGACGAGCCCGAGCGAGTGCGTCACGAGGAGAATCGTCTTTCCCCGCCGCTTGAACTCGGCAAACTTGTCGAGACACTTGTGCGTGAAGCCCTCGTCGCCGACCGCCAGCACCTCGTCGACGAGCAGGACGTCGGGGTCCACGTGAATCGCCACCGCAAACCCGAGCCGCATGTACATGCCTGACGAATACGTCTTCACCGGTGCGTCGATGAACTCCTGCATCTCCGCGAACTCGACGATCTCGTCGAATCGCCGCGCGATCTCGCGCTTGGTGAGGCCGAGCATGATGCCGTTGATGAAGACGTTCTCCCGGCCGGAGATCTCCGGATGGAAACCGGCCCCGAGCTCGATCAGCGCCGAGATGCGGCCGTTCACATGGACCCTTCCGGTCGTCGGTTTGGTGATGCCGGCCACGAGCTTGAGCAGCGTGCTCTTGCCCGATCCGTTCCGGCCGATCACGCCGAGCGTGCGGCCGCTCGGGACGGTGAACGTGACGTCGCGCACCGCCGGGAACGTCTCGTCAGGTCGCAGATCTCGGATCAGGCTGCGCGATAACAGCGCGCTCTTCAGCGTGGAAAACTGATGGCGGCGGCTGTAGCGCCGGTAGATCTTCGACGCGTTGGTGACTTCGATGGAGTTCATCCGTTTGTCTTGCGCCTGTAGGCCGCTTAACGCCCCGGCATCCGGCGCGGCTAAAGCCGCGCCCTACACCTCCTCCGCAAACGTATCCCGAAGACGATCGAACACCCAGTAGCCAAACAGAAAGAACAGGATCGAGATGGCGCCGAGTACGAGTGTCCACTTGATGTGCCCGACCGGGCCCACGAAGAACAGGATCTCCTGATACGTGATCGCCAGGTGGGTAAACGGGTTCAGCTTGAGCAGCCGCGCCTGCCACACGACGCGCGCGGGATTGAGCGGATCCTCGAAGATGAAATACGGATAAATGATCGGGGTCGCGAAAAACCAGAACGTCAGCAGGTTGGCGAGGATGTCGCGGATGTCGCGGAAGTGCACGGTCAACGCGGACAGAATCAGCGCGAATCCGAGCGTCAGGATCAACTGTACGAGCACGACGACAGGAAACAGCGCCAGCTCGCCGGCGTAGAGCGGGCGGTGATAGTAGATCAGAAAGCCCGCGAGAATCGGCAACCCGAGAAAGAAGTGCACCATGTTGGCGAGCACGCTGACGATGGGCAGAATCTCGGCCGGAAAGAGGACTTTCTTGATGAGGTTGCCG
The DNA here is from genome assembly GCA_046731735.1 of Acidobacteriota bacterium. Taxonomy (GTDB): domain Bacteria; phylum Acidobacteriota; class Vicinamibacteria; order Vicinamibacterales; family 2-12-FULL-66-21; genus JALZOC01. Next base: position 2,645 of record JBKPLP010000009.1, on the reverse strand, counting down.
CCGGAAATCAGCACGCCCGCTGATTCGTTCAGCGACGAAGCGAACCACGTCCACGGAAGGATGCCGCAGAACATGAAGAGCGCGTACGGCTCGATTCGCTTGTCGTGCGACGCCGGCATCACGAATGTGAAGACGAAGGAGTAGACCAGCAGCAGCAGCAGGGGATTGATGAACGACCAGAAGAACCCCAGCACCGATCCGCGATATCGCGCCTTCAGCTCGCGCGCTACCAGGCTCTGAATCAGGCCCCGGTAGCGGAACAGCCGGGCGAGGTTACGGAACATCGATCTGCAGGATCAGCGTCGTGATGTTGTCAGGTCCGCCCGCCTCGTTGGCTGCGCTGACGAGCCGCTGGCAAATCGCGTCGAGCGGTATCTGTTCACCGAGGATCTCCGCGATCTGCGCGTCGGGAACGACCCCGAACAGGCCGTCGGAGCACAAAAGGTATCGTTCGGCTGGCTTTGGCGAGACCTCCGTCACGTCGACTTCCGGGTCCTCTCCCCCCGACAACGCGCGCGTGACGACGTTGCGCCAGGGATGCTGCCGCGCGGCGGTCCGGCTCATCGTGCCCGCGCGCACCTGCTCTTCGACCCACGAGTGATCGGCGGTGATCTGTTCCAGCTTTCCTTCGCGCAAGACGTAAACACGGCTGTCGCCGACGTGCGCGACGCTGGCACTCCGGCTTCCGAACAGGACGGCGGACGCCGTCGTGGCCATCCCGCGCAATTCCTGCGAGTCGGCAATCGCCGCCCCGATCTTGCGGTTGGCGATGCGGAACGCCGCCTTGAGACGATTCGCTTCCAGACTGATGGTGGGATCGAACGGGAAGGGCCAGGTGCGGTTCTTGTCGGCCCCGGCGGTCTCCTGGATGAAGGCCTCGATGGCTTCGACGGCGACGCGCGAGGCGACCTCGCCGGCCACGTGGCCGCCCATGCCGTCGGCGACGACGAAAAGGCCCACGTCGGGACGCGTGGAATAACTGTCCTCGTTGCTGGTTCGCCTGAGCCCGGGATCTGAGCTGACCGCCCACGAAAGCGAAGGCAGCGGGGACATGATGGGGGCGTTATCCTCTGCCGTCGTCGCGCATCCGCTTCAGTGCCCCCACGCGCATTCCCCCCGGCGTGCGCGCGGATACCTGAAGGCGCATCAGCGATTTCGTCAGCGCGATGCGCGCCCGTTCGTAATCCAGGTCGGACTTCGGCTGTGACAGGCGCTCCTCGGCGCGCTTCTTCGCCGCCTCAGCCCGACCGATGTCGATGTCCTCGGCGCGCTCCGCCAGCCGCGCGAGAATCGTGACGCGGTCGGGAAGCACCTCCGCGAATCCGAACGCGATCGAGAAATAGAACTTGTCTTGACCCTTGCGATACCAGAGTTCGCCGACCGCGAGGGCGGCGAGCAGCGGCGTGTGTCCCGGCAGGACGCCGAAGTAGCCCTGGGATCCAGGGATCTCGACTTCGTCGACCTGCTCTTTTACGAGGAGACGGTCGGGGGTGACGATCTGCAGATCCAGATGGGCGGGAAGCGCCATTACCCTTTCATCTTCTCGGCTTTTTCGACCGCTTCTTCAATGGTGCCGACCATGTAGAAGGCCTGCTCCGGAAGATGATCATACTTCCCGGAGACGATTTCCTTGAAGCTGCGCACGGTGTCGGCGATCGGGACGTATTTACCCGGGAACCCGGTGAATTGCTCGGCAACGAAGAAGGGCTGCGACAGGAATCGCTGGATGCGGCGCGCCCGGCCCACAATCAACTTGTCTTCTTCCGACAGCTCGTCGATCCCGAGGATGGCAATGATGTCCTGCAGGTCCTTGTAGCGCTGCAGAATCTGCTTCACCGCGCGGGCGGTATTGTAGTGCTCGTCGCCGATGATGCGCGCGTCGAGGATGCGCGACGTGGAGGCGAGCGGATCGACCGCGGGGTAGATCCCGAGCTCCACGATCGCGCGCGACAGGTTCGTCGTCGCATCGAGGTGCGCGAACGTCGTCGCCGGCGCCGGGTCGGTGTAGTCGTCGGCCGGCACGTAGATGGCCTGCACGGAGGTGATCGAACCCTTCTTTGTCGATGTGATCCGTTCCTGCAACTCGCCCATCTCGGTCAGGAGGGTCGGTTGATACCCGACCGCCGAGGGCATGCGGCCGAGCAGTGCCGACACTTCAGAGCCCGCCTGGGTAAACCGGAAGATGTTGTCGATGAAGAGGAGAACGTCCTTGTTCTCCGCATCGCGGAAGTACTCCGCGACCGTCAGGCCGCTGAGCGCCACGCGCAGGCGCGCCCCGGGCGGTTCCGTCATCTGGCCGTAGACCAGCGCGGCCCGAGATTTCTCGAGCTCGTTGATGTTGATGACGCCGCTTTCCTGGAATTCCAGCCACAGGTCGTTGCCTTCGCGCGTGCGCTCGCCGACGCCGGCGAACACCGACACGCCGCCGTGCTTCATCGCGACGTTGTGGATCAGCTCCTGGATGATGACCGTCTTCCCGACGCCGGCGCCGCCGAACAGCCCGATTTTGCCGCCGCGCACGTACGGCTCGAGGAGGTCGACCACCTTGATGCCGGTCTCGAACATCTGCAGCTCGGTCGACTGCTGTTCGAGGGTCGGCGCCTTGCGGTGAATCGACCACCGTTCGTTCGATTGCACGGGGCGAT
>JBKPLP010000008.1:0-17183 GCA_046731735.1 Acidobacteriota bacterium | reverse complement strand
ATCCACAGCAGTTCCTGGCGGACAATGCCGATGCGCGACTGGTCGAGATGATGACGCGCGCAGGGTTCACCGAGGCGCGACAGGTCAGCCACCGCGATACGGTGTTTGGGCGCACGGGCTTCTACCAGGCCGCGTAGCGTCGCAGCGGCGGCAAGGCCGGTCGGCCCGCCCCGCTTCAGCTCACGGGTTTCGCAGCGCGACCGCCGGGTCGATACGAATCGCGCGCCACGCCGGCCCGAGCACCGAGAGTGCGGCGGTAACCGCCAGAACGGCAACCACCGCCACGAATGTGATCGGATCCAGAGGTCGTACTCCGAACAGCATCGTTCGAATCAGTTGTCCGCAGGCGAGCGATAACATCAGTCCGACCGCACATCCGGTCGCGATCACACCGGCGGCACTTCCAACTACCAGCCGCAAGACGTCGGCGGTCGAGGCACCGAGCGCGCGGCGGACTCCGAAGTCCCTCACATGCTGCTGCACCGTATACGTCAGGATGCCGACGAGTCCAACCATCGCGAGCGCCAGCGCCAGCACCGCAAACGCAATCACGAGCACAGCCCGGAATCGCTGGCGGCCGGTGGCCGCCCACGCAATGTCCTCGAGCGTCGTGATGCTGCGTACGCTGACGAGTTGCTCGGTATCGATGCGGGAGATCGCCGCGCGCACGGAAGGCGCCAGCGCGTCGGCGCGGCCGGATTTGGGCCGCACGACCACGAACATGTCGTCCGAGGGATCCTGTGTCATGGGAACGTACAGCTGGACGAAGTCACTGGCTTCGTCCGGCCGGCCCTTCACTTGTCGCGCCACGCCCACTATCTCGCGGACGATTGGTTTGGCTTGCGGAGATCCGGCGGGGCGCAAGGCGACCTGACGGCCGACCGGCGATGTACCGCGGAATGCGCGAGCGAAGGCCTCGTTGATGATGCACACCTGAACGCCGTCACGAGCGTCATGGCGATCGAACGCCCGGCCGGCGACGATCGGCAAATCGAGCGTCGAGAAATACGTCGGGCTGACGACTTGATACGCGGCGGCCGGCCGCTCGCTCTCGGGCACCGGTGGATCGCCGACAATCTCGAACAAGAGGCCGCCGGCATCGAAGAAATCGAGCGGCAGCGAGTCCGTCCATCCAGCCGCGGCCACGCCGGGGACCGCCGTGATTTCAGCCTCGACCTGATCGAAGAACTGCTGCAGTGATTCGGGCGTGGGATACTTCGACCCTAACGGATCGACCAGCATCGAGAGGACGCTCTCCGCGCGATACCCGCGATCGTAGGACTCCACCGCAATCAGCGTGCGAAGGAACAGCCCCGCGCCGAACAACAGCACCACGGCGGTCGCGACCTGGCCGGCAACGAGCAGGCCGCGAAGTCTTCCCCCTCCACCCGCGATGGTCCTGACGTCGGCACCGATGGCTTCCGCGCAATCGAAGTCGGCCGCCTTCCATGCCGGAAGCAGGCCGAACAACAGACCCACCAGCAAGGTCGCCGCAACGCAGAAGCCGACCACACGCACGTCGAATGAAAGCGCCACCGTCGCGGGAAGCAGGCCTGCCGGGATCAGCGACGGCGCGACACGAAGGATCGCCCCACCAAGCGCGGCTCCCAGCATGCTTCCCACGATCGACAGCACGGCGCTTTCCGTCAGCAGCTGCCGGATGATGCGCCCGCGGCCGGCTCCCAGGGCAGACCTGACCGCCAGCTCGCGCCGCCTGACGGTCGCGCGGGTGAGCAGCAGGTTCGCGACGTTGGCGCAGCAGATCAGGAGCACGAACGCGACGACGCCGAGGAACATCTTCGATGTGAAGCGCAGATCCGCGCCGACGAGGGAGTCATGCAGGCGCTCGATCGTTACGCTGCGGCCTTTGTTCGTCGCCGGGAATTCCTGCGCGAGGTTCTGCGCCACCGACGCAAGGTCGGATTGGGCGGTCTTGATCGAGACGCCCGGCTTCATTCGCCCCACCACCTGCAGGAAGTGCGAGCCGCGCGCGCGTGGATCCAGATTGGCGATCGACCCCATCGCCCAGATGCTCGTCTGGCCCAGCAGCTCGAAACTCCTCGGAAGAACGCCCACGACGGTCCATAGAGATCCATCGAGCCGGATCTCGCGCCCGACGATGCCGGGATCGCCGCCGTATCTGGTGCGCCAGAACGCCTCGCTGAGCACGATGACGTGAGCCCGGCGGGCCTCGTCATCGGCGTTGATCGTCCGTCCAGCGATTGGCGTCACGCCAAGCACATCGAAAATGCCGGACGTGACCCATTGCCGCGATACGGTCTCCGCATTGCCGTCGGCCCCGGCCATCACCATTCCGCCGACATTGGGGATGAACCCGGCAATCTTCTCGAACGTGCGGCTTCGCGCGTTCCAGTCGAGCATGTTCAGCGGCGACACGTGGCCGCGCGCCGTTGTGGCGGTATTTTCCCAAAGGGCGACGAGGCGCTCGGGCTCCTTATAAGGAAGCGGCCGCAGGAGCGTGGCGTCGACGAGCGCGAAAATCGCGCTGTTGGCGCCAATCCCCAGCGCGAGCGTCAACGTTGCGACCAGGGTGAAGGCCGGCGAGCTCTTCAGCTGGCGAAAAGCGTATGCGGTATCGTGGCCAAACGTCTCGAGCCAGCGTGTAAAGTGCATACCCGACTTAGACGGCGCAGCCGGGTGTCGCGTTGGCGGCGGAGATGACGATCGCGAACCGCGAACCGCGGCACTATTCAGCCCGGAGCGCGTTCATCGGTGAAATCGACGCCGCCCGCATGGCGGGGATGATCGCGGCGCAGAACGCACAGGCTGCGAGCGACACGGCGGCGAGCGCGAGCGCCAGCGGATCCCAGAACCTGACGCCGTACAACTGCGCCGAGAGCAGGCGGCCCGCGCCGACGGCGAGCGGGAGGCCCAGCGCCAGGCCGATCGCAACGCGGCGGAAGGCGCCGTGCAGCACCATCTCCAGCACTTTCCTGCGGCCGGCGCCGAGCGCCATCCGCAGGCCGATCTCGTTCGTGCGCTGCGCCACGGTGTAGGCGGTGACGCCGTAGAGTCCGATCGCGGCGAGCACGAGCGCGACGATTCCGAACAGTCCGGCCAGGCTCGCGACCGCGCGCTGCTGATCGAACGATCGATCGACCTGCTGCTGCAGCGTCCGGACGCTGGTCACCGTCAGGTTTGGATCGGCATCCGCGAGCGTTCGCTTCACCACCGGCTCGAGCGCGCCGGGCGGCGTATTCGTGACCAGCAGCACGCCGCCGGCGAAGTGCGACTGGAGCTCGAGCCGTGCCATCAGCGGATTCGCGTAGTCGACCGTCTGGGCGAGCGGCACGTAGAACATCGGCCGCGCCGGCTGGTCGAGCGCGAACCCTGCGAACTTCGCATCGCGCACGATACCCACGATGCGATAGGTGTTCGCGTTCTCGGGCAAATCGAGGCCGAAGTGCTGATCGAGCGGATCCTCGTCCTTCTTGAAGAAGCGCCGCACGAACGCTTCGTTGACGACGGCGACGTGCGCGGCGGTCTCGTTGTCGGAGGCCATGAAGTGGCGTCCGCGGACGAGCGCCACACCGAGGTTCTGAAGATAGTTCGCGCTCACGCGATCCCACGACGCGCCGGCCTGTTCGCCCGGCTTGGGCGCGGGATGTCCGGCGACCAGCACGAGCTCCCCCCAGTTGTCGGTCAGCGGGTTGTACAGCGCGATCCCGGATCCCTCGACGCCGGGGAGACGGTTGAGCCGCTCCTCCATGTCGCGATAGAGCGCCGCGAGCTTCTCCTTGGTGTAGGTCGCCGGTAGCCGGTTCAGTTGCACCAGGACGCGGCCCTGCACTTCGTAGCCGAAGTTCTGGCGTTCGAGGTTCGCCAGGCTGCGCGCGAGCATCGTCGATCCGGCGACGAGGACGACCGACAACGTCGCTTGAACGACGAGGAGCACGTTGCGGGTGACGGACGAATGATCGCGGATGCCGCGGCCGGCGCCGCGCAGCGCGTCGATCGGATCCGTGCGGGTCGCGAACCATGCCGGTGCGGCGCCAAAGACGATTCCGGTCAGGAGCGCCAGGCCGAAGGCGAACAGGAGCACCAGCGGCGCCGGGCGGGTGTCGACCGGCACGAACGTCGTCCCCGCGAATGCGAGCGCCAGCAGCAGGCGTGCGGCGCCGACGGCGACGAACAGCCCTGCGATCCCGCCGCCGACGGCGAGCATGACGCTCTCGACGAGCGCCTGCGTCACGATCTTGCGGCGTGATGCGCCGAGCGCGAGCCTGACGGCCGTCTGGCCGCGGCGCGACACGGCGCGCGCGAGCAGCAGATTGGCGACGTTGGCGCAGGCGATGAGCAGGACGAGCCCGCACACGCCGAGCAGAATCTGCAGACTGCGGCCGTACTGCTCTTTCATGATGCCGACGCCGGCGCCCGCCGGCACCACCTCGATCACCTGCGCCGACAACGTCTGCATGATGTCGGGCATCCAGTTCGCCGGATATCCGGAGTCGTGCTGGATCCAGTTGCGCAGCATCGCGGTCAGCCTCGGGCCGATGCCATCGATCGTCGCACCGGGGCGCACGCGGCCGATCACGCGCAGCCACGCGGACACCGGTTGCTGCAGGATCGACCGGGCGCCGTTGATCACCGGCTCCTTCTGGAGAGGAATCCACAGATCCGGCGGATCGCCCTTCAGGGTTTCACCGAAGAACCCTGGCGGTGTGATGCCGACCACGCTGAAGGGATTGCCGTCGATCACCAGCGTGCCGCCGATGATCGAGCGATCGCCGCCGTAGGTGCCCTGCCAGGCGCGGTAGCTCATCACCACCACGGGCGACGCGGCGGCGGTGTCGTCGGCCGGTGAGAAGACGCGGCCGCCGAAGGCGCCGACACCGAGCGTGGAAAAGTAATTCCCGGTGACGAACTCGGATCGCAGCGGCCTCGCCGCGCTCTCGACGTCCTGACGTCGAACGCTCATGCGTCCGCTGCCCGCCTGGAACGCCGTGAGCTCTTCGAATTCGGGCAGCTCCGTCTTCAACCGCTCGAACAGCGGAAACGAGAACATGCCCCAGCGATCCTGTGGTCCTCCCTGCACGCAGCAGGAATTGCCGTCACCGATGCGATACAGGCGGTCGGGGTCGCCGACCGGCAGCGATCGCAGCATGATCGAGTGCATCAGCGTGAATATCGCGGTCGTGCCGCCGATCCCGAGCGCGAGCGTCAGGATGGCAGTGGCGGTGAATATGCGCGCGACCCAGAACTGCCGGAGTGCGTAGCGGAGCTCGCCGAACAGGTTACCCACGCAGCCTTAGACGAGACCCAGGGGCGAGAAGTTGATGGCGGACTTACTGTTGCTGCTGCATCGGCCGTACGATCCCCAGCTTCCGCATGCGGAACTGGAGCGTAGATCGCTTCAGGCCAAGCCGAGCCGCCGCTCCGCCGGGGCCCGCGATCACCCAGTTGCTACGTTCGAGCGCGTTGATGATGTGTCGGCGATCGGCATGCTCCAGCGTCTCCGCGTCCGCCTCCGCACTACGTGCGGCGGCGGACGAGTTGGTTTCCGCGGCGACGGCGGAGATGGGTACGTTGAGGGCCGGTCCGGTTGAAAGGATCACCGCACGTTCGATCAGGTTCTGCAGTTCGCGGATGTTACCGGGCCACTCGTAGCGCGTCAGCGCCTCCATCGTTTCTGCCGGAATCGTGTCGATTCCCTTCTTCATCCGCCGCGCGAACTGCTGCGCGAAGTGGCGCACCAGCATCGGAATGTCTTCGCGCCGCTCGCGTAGCGGGGGCACGTGAATCGGGAACACATCGAGCCGGTAGAACAGATCCTGCCGGAACTTCTGCTCCGCTACCAGCGCCGCAAGATCGCGATTCGTGGCGGCGATGAGACGCGCGTCGGTGCGCAGCGTACGCGTGCTGCCCAGCCGCTCGAACTCACGCTCCTGCAGCACGCGAAGCAGCTTCGGCTGCAGCTCGAGAGGGATCTCTCCCACTTCGTCGAGGAACACGCTGCCGCGATTGGCCAGCTCGAATCGGCCGATGCGCTGGCTGATGGCTCCGGTGAAGGCTCCCTTCTCGTGTCCGAACAGCTCGCTCTCCAGCAGCCCGGTCGGGATCGCGGCGCAATTCAGCTTCACGAATGCGTTGTGACTGCGGCCGCTCAATTGATGAATCGCGCGGGCGACGAGCTCCTTGCCGGAACCGGTCTCCCCGGAAATCAGCACGGTCGAGTCCGTCGGCGCAACCGTCTCGATCTCGCGAAGCACGCGCTGCAGCGCTCGGCTCCGCCCGATGATTTCCTCGAACAGGTGATCGCTGCGAATCTCGTCTTCCAGGTACAGCTTCTCGCGCGCGAGCTGCGCGTTGAGCTCCTCGATCCGCTGATAGGACATCGCGTTTCGAACGGCGATAGCGATTTGGCCGGCCACCCGCGTCAGGAGCGGGAATTGATCCGCCGAGAAGGCGTTGTCCGCGAACGCGCCGAGATCGAGGGTCCCGAGAATGCCGTGCGCGGTCGCCAGCGGCACCGAGCACGCCGATCGAATCCCCAGTGAGCGAATGAGCGTGCTGTCGGGCAGCGCTTCCAGCTCCCGCAGCGAGAAGATCCGCGGCTTCCCCGTCGTGAACACGATGCCCGACGCGGATCCCTCGAGCGAGCGCTCGATGGACGGTGGGGCAGGCATTTCGCCGGGGGGGCAGAAACCCGGCGGGCCGTCGCAGATGTGATGCCGCAGGATCCCCGCCTCGGCATCGAAGATGGCGAGCGCGGCAGCGTCCGCGCTGCAGCAGCGCCGCAGAGCCGGAGCAACCGCGCGGAAAAGCTCGCGCGTATCGAGCTCCGCCACGACCGCGTTGGTGACATCGAGAAGCAAATCGAGCTGATCGCGCTCGCGTTGAAGGGTGGCGATCAGGTCATCGATCTCTAAACTGCCCGCGCTCATAACGCTCCTGTCATCCGCTTCACATCTTGGACGCTTTCCTGCTGCCAAGGGTGCCAGCCGGTTGGCGCCGTGCCAGCCCGCTGGCGTGCCCATCGTTGGCACCCCGCCATCAAGGGACGCCTGACCATCAACGTAACTCGCGTCGTTGCATCCGTTAGCGCCATTTGACTGGTCATCGATCGCGCCGGCACGCCCATCGCTTAACCATGACGCAACGACAGGGACCCATGTTCCGAATCACATCATTAATCGAAGCCGGCGAAATCGTCCTGAAGCTCGAGGGTCCCCTGGCAGGCGCATGCGTCCAGGAACTCGAGGCGTGCTGGCGCGCGGCGAAAGGGGTACTGCCCGTCCGTGTGGATCTGAGGGAAGTATGCCACGTCGATGCCGCGGGCCGGGAGCTGCTGATGTCGATGTATCGGGCCCGCGTTCGACTAATGACCAGAGGATGCGTGATGCCGGAGCTCGTACGGGAGATAGCTCAGTCGGTCGACGGCGACAGGAGGAATTGATCGTGTCGATTCTACAGCGCGGCGGAATGACCTTGCTCGGCGGCGTGTTGCTGGCCTCCTGCACGGTCGGTCCGAACTACAAGCGGCCGATCGTCCAGACGCCGTCACAATTTCGTTACACGGCCGGCACAGCCGACGCTCAATCGCTCGCAGATCTCAAATGGTTCGAGCTGTTCCGCGACGATGCCCTGACCGGGCTCGTGGGAACGGCGCTGAAACAGAACTTCGAGCTGCGCATTGCGGCCGAGCGCGTGCTGCAAGCTCGCGCGCTTTACGGAATCACTCGCGCCGGGCAATACCCCGAAGTTGGCGGGTCTGTCGATCTGACCGGCATTCGATCGTCAGAAGTAGGCGCAAACACGGCGTTGCCGCGCGCGGCTGACACCAGCGTCGCCTACGTGCAGGCGGGATTCAGCGTCGGCTGGGAGCTCGACGTCTGGGGACGGTTGCGCCGGCTGAGCGAAGCGGCGCGCGCCCAGTATCTCGCGACCGAGGAAGCGCGGCACGGCGTGATCACGACGCTCGTCGCCGATGTCAGCGACACCTATCTGAGGCTGCGCGCACTGGATCTCGAGCTCGAGATCGCCAGGCGCACTCGCGATGCCGGCACCGAGAGCCTGCGGCTCACCGAAGCGCGGCGAACGCGAGGCGTGGCGAGCGGCGTGGACGTGCGGCAGTCGGAGCAGCTGCTGTTCACCGCGACCGGACAGATCGCGAGTCTCGAACGCGAGATCGCGCAAACCGAGAACGCGCTGAGCCTGCTGCTCGGCCAGATGCCGGGAGACGTGCCGCGCGGACGGCCGCTGGAAGCGTTCGAGGCGCCTCCGGCAGTGCCCGCGGGTCTCCCCTCCGCACTGCTCGAGCGGCGTCCGGACATCCGGCAGGCGGAACAGCAGCTCATTGCGGCGAATGCGGAGATCGGCGCCGCGCGCGCCGAGTACTTCCCGCGCATCAGTCTCACCGGCTTCTTTGGCGTGCAGAGCCGCGCGCTGTCGGACCTGCTGACTGGACCGGCAGGTCTGGTCAGCGCGAGCGTTGGCGCCGCCGCGCCGATCTTCAACGCGGGCCGGACGCGGGCGAATGTCCGGTTCACCGAAGCGGTGCAGCGCGAGATGGTCGTGAACTATCAACGCGCGATTTACTCGGCGTTCCGTGACGTGTCCGACTCGCTCGCGGCGCACGCGAAGACGAACGAGCAGCGCACCCAGCAGGAGCGGCTGGTCGAAGCACTGCGCGAGTCGGCACGGCTGTCGACCCAGCGCTACGAGGGCGGGCTGGACAGCTATCTGCCCGTGCTCGATGCGCAGCGGAATCTGTTTCAGGGAGAGCTGGAGCTCGCACGGCTGCGCCAGCAGGAGCTCGCCTCGATCGTCCAGCTGTATCGGGCGCTTGGCGGCGGGTGGTCGTGAGGTCGGCGGTTCGCGATTCGCGTCGAAGCCGGCCCATAAAGGGCCGGCCTACATCGGGATTGTAGGGCGGCCCTTTACAGGACGCCGGCGGAGAGAGCAGGGATTGTAGGGCGGCCCTTTACGGGCCGCCGGCGGAGAGAGCAGAGGGACAGATGGCGAAGCGAATGATTCTCATGCTGACGGTGATGGTGATGTTCGTCACCGGTCTCGGTTTCGTGAAGTTCAAGCAGTTCCAGGCCATGGCGCAGCAGTTCGCGGCCATGCAGCCGCCGCCTGACGCGGTCACGACGATCGTCGCCGCGCGAGAGACGTGGCCGGTGACGATCGCCGCGATCGGAACGGTCGCTGCGGTGCAGGGAGTGACGGTCAGCGCCGATCTGCCGGGCGTCGTCGATCGCATCGCCTTCGAGTCCGGCCGGGACGTGCAGGCCGGAGACATCCTCGTGCAGCTCGACACTCGCCAGGAGCAGGCGCAGCTCGCCGCCGCCGAAGCGCAGCTCGAGCTCACGCGCCTCAACTACGAGCGCATGAAGGGATTGGTGGAACAGGACGCGGTATCCCGCGCGGAGTTCGACAGCGCCGCGGCCGGGGACAAGCAAGCCGAGGCGCGGGTGCGCGAGATCCGGGCGACGATCGCGCGTAAGACAATCCGCGCCCCGTTCACCGGCGTGCTCGGCATCCGCCAGGCGAATCTCGGTCAGTACTTGAACGCCGGAGACGCCATCGTACCGCTGCAGTCGTTGAATCCAATCTACGTGAATTTCGGCGTCCCCCAGCAGCAGGCAGGCGCGGCGCGCCGTGGCAGCGTCGTGCGCATCACCGCCGGTGAAGCGGCAGGGCGCGAATTCACCGGGCGGGTGAGTGCGGTGAATTCCGTCGTTGACGAGACCACGCGCAACGTGCAGGTCCAGGCGACGCTCGAAAACCCCGGCGGCACGCTCCGGCCTGGCATGTTCGTGCAGGCGCAGCTCAGTCAGGGCGCAACCGAGTCCGTTGTCGCGCTGCCCGCCTCGGCGATCAATTACGCGCCGTACGGCGATTCCGTGTTCGTCGTGACCGACTTGAAAGACCCCAACGGACGGACGTATCGCGGCGTGCGTCAGCAGGTCGTCAAGCTGGGCGCCGGGCGCGGCGATCAGATCGCCGTGCTGTCGGGGATCAACCCGGGTGAGGAAATCGTGACGTCCGGCGTGTTCAAGCTTCGCAACGGCGTCCCCATCCAGGTCAACAACAAGGTGCAGCCGGCCAACAACCCCGCGCCGAAGCCCGAGGACAGGTAAATGAAGGCCACCGATCTCTTCGTCAAGCGTCCCGTTCTCGCGATCGTCATCAGCCTCGTGATCTTGATCGCGGGCCTGCAGTCGATCCGCGCGCTGAGCGTGCGGCAATACCCGCGCAGCGACATCGCGGTCGTCAAGGTCAACACGGTGTATGTGGGGGCCAACGCCGACCTGGTGCGCGGCTTCATCACCACGCCGCTCGAGCGCGTCATCGCCAGCGCCGATGGCATCGACTATATGGAATCGTCCAGCGCGCAGGGGCTCAGTACGATCACCGTGCACCTGACGCTGAACTACGACACGAACGCAGCGCTGACGCAGGTGCAGGCCAAGGTCGCGCAGGTGCGCAATCAACTGCCGCCCGAGGCCGAGGCTCCGGTGATCGAGATGGAAACCGCGGACAACCAGTTCGCGGCGATGTATCTCGGGTTCTCGTCGCCCAATCTCGATCAGAACCAGATCACCGACTACCTGACGCGCGTGGTGCAGCCGAAGCTGAGCGCGGTCAGCGGCGTGCAGCGCGCGGACATTCTCGGCGATCGCACCTTCGCCATGCGGATCTGGCTCAAGCCTGACGCCATGGCGGCGCACAACATCTCGCCGTCTGCCCTGCACGACGCGCTCGCGCGCAACAACTACCTCTCGGCCCTCGGCAAGACGAAGGGCTCGATGGTCTCGGTGAACCTCGTCGCCAACACCGATCTGCGCACGCCCGAGGAGTTCCGCCAGCTGGTCGTCAAAGAGGAAAACGGCGTCGTCGTCCGCCTGGGCGAAGTCGCCGACGTCGTCCTCGGCGCGGAGAACTACGAGCAGGACGTGCGATTCAATGGCGAGACGGCAACGTTCATGGGGATCTGGGTGCTCCCGACGGCCAACTCGCTCGACGTGATCAAGAAAGTGCGCGCCGAGATTCCCGCGATTCAGGCGCAGCTTCCCGCCGGCATCAAGGTCGGAATTCCGTACGACTCGACCGAATACATCCAGGACGCGATCGACGAGGTCCTCACGACGCTGACCGAAACATTGCTCATCGTCATCGTCGTCATCTTCCTGTTCCTGGGATCGGTGCGCGCGCTGATCATCCCGGTGGTGGCGATTCCCATTTCTCTGGTCGGCGCCGCGTTCCTGATGCTCGTCGCCGGCTTCACGATCAATCTCCTCACGCTGCTCGCCATCGTCCTCTCGGTTGGCCTTGTCGTGGACGATGCGATCGTGATGGTGGAGAACGTGGAGCGGCACCTGCATGGCGGCAAACGTCCGATGCAGGCGGCAATCGATGCGGCGCGTGAGCTGGTCGGTCCGATCATCGCGATGACCATCACGCTGGCGGCGGTGTACGCGCCGATCGGCGTTCAGGGCGGGTTGACCGGCGCGCTGTTCCGCGAATTCGCGTTCACGCTCGCGTCCGCCGTGATCGTCTCGGGCATCGTCGCGTTGACGCTCTCCCCGATGATGGCGTCCAAGCTGCTGCGCGAGGGAGGGAGCGAACGCGGATTCGCCGGCTGGATCAATCGCCGCTTCGACCGCGTTCGCGCCGGCTACACCCGTGTGCTGGCTGGAACGCTTCGCTACCGGCCCGTCGTGCTGGTGCTGTGGGCGCTCGTCGCGGCGTTGACCGTGCCGTTCTACATGTTCTCGCAGCGCGAGCTGGCGCCGCCGGAGGATCAGGGTGTGGTCTTCGGCGTCATTCAAGCCGCCGCGAACTCCACGGTCGATCAGACGAACCTCTTCACCCAGCAGGTCTACGACGTCTATCACTCGTTCCCTGAGGCCGCGAGCATCTTTCAGATCACGTTTCCCACCGGCGGATTCGGCGGGATGGTGACGAAGCCGTGGAGCGAACGGAGCAAGACCACGCAGCAGCTGCTCATGGAATCGATGGGACCGCTATCGCGGATTCCCGGAGTCCGCGTGATTCCGCTCACCCCGCCGTCGCTGCCAGGCGGTGGCGACTTTCCCGTCGATCTGGTGATCGCGTCGGCGGCGGAACCGGAGCAACTGCGCGATCTCGCCGGCCAACTCGTGCAGAAGGCGTTTGCCAGCGGGATGTTCATGTTCGCGGATGCGGATCTGAAATTCGATCAGCCGCAGGTGGAAGTGGTCTTCGATCGCGACAAATTGCGATCGCAAGGGGTCGATCTGGGCCAGGCCGGGCGCGACCTGTCGGTCCTCCTCGGCGGGAACTACGTCAACCGGTTCAGCATCCAGGGGCGGAGTTACAAGGTGATCCCGCAGATCAAACGCGTGGAGCGTCTGACACCGGATCAACTGTCCGGCATGTACGTGTCGGGTTCGGAGAACAAGCTGGTACCGCTCTCGACGTTTGCCACGCTTCGCACCAGCACCGGGCCGCGCGAACTCAAGAAGTTCCAGCAGCTGAACGCGGTGAGAATCCAGGGCGTCATCCCGCCGCCGGTGCCGCTCGATCAGGCTCTGGGATTCCTCGAGGAAGAGGCGCGAAAGATCCTGCCGCAGGGCTTCACCATCGATTACGCCGGCGAGTCGCGTCAGCTGCGCACTGAAGGCAGCAAGTTCCTTGGCGTGTTTCTGCTCTCGGCGGTGCTGATCTATCTCGTGCTGGCGGCCCAGTTCGAGAGTTTCCGCGATCCGTTCATCATTCTCGCCGGCTCGGTGCCACTCGCCATCGCGGGCGCACTGCTCTTCTCGTTCCTCGGTTTGACGACGCTGAACATCTACAGTCAGGTGGGCCTGATCACGCTGGTCGGTCTGGTCGCGAAGAACGGGATCCTGATCGTGCAGTTCGCGAATCACCTCCAGGAGACCGGCGTCGACAAGTTGCGGGCGGTGATCGACGCCTCGAGTACGCGGCTGCGGCCCATCCTGATGACGACGGCGGCAACCGTGGTGGGCCACACGCCGCTCGTGTTCGCGACCGGTCCTGGCGCCGGCGCCCGCAACAGCATCGGCATCATGCTGGTGAGCGGGATGATCGTCGGCACGTTCTTCACGCTGTTCGTCGTCCCGTCGATTTACATGCTGATCGCGCGTCGCCACGCGCCGGTCAGCGTAGAAGACACCTCTCCTGCGGTCGGGGTGCCGTGGGTGCCTACGGGTGCGAGGGGTGCCTAAGAGTGCCTATAGGTGCAAGGAAAGGTGACGCGAGAGGATGGCGTGGCGGTTCCGCGTTCGCCAAACGTGGGCGCGCCCACGCCATCCGGATTGATTGCGACGGTCAGCGATCGCTGACGGAGTGTGGAACGGCGAAGACAGGCCTCACTTCGCCGGCTTGGCCGGCGCCGGGGTCGTGATCTTCGTCGCCGTGATCGTGTCTCCCTTCATCGACCCCGTCAGTTGCACTTCCTGGCCGGCATGCGAAGCGATGGTCTTCGACTTCTGATTGGCCAGCTGATAGACCTTGCCGTCGGACACGAAGACGTACTTCGCGCCCTTCTTGACGCACATGCTGGTGCACTCGGCTTCGGTCATCTTCTTACCGTCGTGCTCTGAGGCGGCGTGCTTCTCTTTGCAGTTGCTGTCGCTGATCTTGCCCGTCCAGTTCTGCTGGGGCGGGTTCTGGGCTGCGACCGAGACGGATACCACCACGCCGAGCGCCACTACCATTGCAATGAGGTGTCTCATAATCTCCTCCGACACGAATTTGAATACCAGCCGCCGGCGAACGCGGCCCAAGTATACGCCTCCCCGGCAATCTCAACGCGTCAAACGGTGCGCGCTCCGGTACCTTTGCCGGCACGTCTATTCCTCACGAGTCCGGCTATTTCCGGATCACCGTGAACGTCTTCGCCGCCGAGTTGAACCCTCCGATGGCGGCCGCGGGCTCGCTGTTCGCGGTAAGGCGGATGCTGGCCTCGCCATTCGCCGGCGTGTCTGAGGGCATGCTCAACCGGACGGTTGCGCTGCCCTCTGCGCCCGCTCCCAGTTCGAGCGTGGGGGGCTCGACCGCAATCACCTTGCCGCGTTGATCCGAAGCGACGAGACGCAGGCGCACCGCGGGACCGTGATTGCGGATCGTGAACGTGACCGGCATCTCGCTTCCCGCAATCACCGTCTGTTCGCCGGCGGGTGGAATGACTTCGATGGCTTCGGCGTGAAACAGGCCATGCCACACGCGCTGAACCGGCATGTCGGACTGATCGCTGCCCTTGACGACGACGCGGAATGGTTCGGCGGGGAGCGCGACAGCGCCGGTGAATTCGCCGGCATCGGTGGATTGCAGATCGACATCCTGCAGCGGGCGGGAGTCCAGCGATACGAACTGAAACGCCGGACTCTTGATGGCTGACGACAGTTGCACGCGCAGCGTCGCCGGCTTCCCCGCAATCGGCTCACCCTGAATCTTGACGAAGCGATTCGACTCCGGCGCGGAGTCGTGTTCGACGAACCCGGCATTGGTCAGCGATAGCCCGCTCTTCGCATTGACCTTGAGCCAGAATCGGCCGGTGGGGGTCACTCGTACCTGCCAGCTGCCGCTCGCCGGCGCGTCGACCGTGATGATCCGGCCGCAATTCACAAGCGTGTCCTCGATGCGATCGCCCTGGCGAATCACGCTGCCATCGGGAGCAGTGAGTGTGAGCGCACCACCGGTGGCATCGAAGGTCCCGGAGACCATCAGGCGTGCGACCGTCGAATCGATCGGGATCGAATACGAGTATTCCATCGAGCCGGATGCCCAGAGCAGCAGCTCCCGCACGAGCGACGATCCCATGATCCGTGATGACTTGCCGACTTCGGCCGTACTCAACGGAAACGGCTGCCCGCCGGTCTCGGTGGCTGTCTGGATGTACGCGGGATCGATGGGGCCACAAACCCCCGGGCCAAACCGGACGCCTTGCGATTCGACCCCGGATGCGGCTGCGATCGTCACGAAAACCCAGACGGCCAAGCGCATGATCGACCGCTACTGCCGCTCGTACACGGCCTTCACGGGTTCTTTCGCGGCGACCGGATTCCCGTCATCGGTCAGTGTCTTGCCGTCGGCGGACAGCGTCAGGACGTCGACGTAGAAGGGCTTGCCGGCTATCTTCGTCGTCATTTTGATCGAGTTGGATCCCGTCTTCTCGAACGCGAGGGTTTGCTTCATCGTCGCGCCCGCGCCGGTCATCGGGTAATCCTTGCCGTCGAAGCTGCCCTTGCAGGCGATTTGAAACTCGGGATACGAAAGGGTGATGCCGTTTGCGCCATCAAGGGCAATTTCCAATGTGTTTGGCGCGCCCTTCATTTCCGTCGACTTCCACTTGCCGAGGAATCCGGGACCGCCCGACACACGAGTCCACACCGAGGTCTGCTCCAGCGCGCTGCCATCCGGCTTCGTCGCCTTCATGACCGCCGTGATCGCATCCCCTTTCAACGTCAGGGTGTAGCTCATGATCGGCTTGCCATTGACTTTGTTCGTCGCTTCCCACGTCGTCGGGTTCACTTCGCGCCACGAGCTAGTGCCGCCATCGGGCGTCGGGAAATCCTTTCCGCTCACATCGAAGTCGTAAGCGAACCCCTGCATATCGAAACGCATCATGCCGGACTCTTTCTTCTCGATCGAAAGCGTCTGACCGGTCAGCTGACTCTTCTCGAGATTGAGCTTCCACTTGCCGGCGAACGACGGCTGCGCGTGCGTTGCGCTGGAGATGCACGCAAGGGCGACGAACATTGCGCAGCCTATGCGCAGTCTTCTCATGGCGTCCTCCTTCCAAGTGCCTGTTACACAGGAAATAACCCCTGGAGTCTACACCGTCGCGCCTGTCAGTCCTGCCAGTTGTTCCGTCCCAGGGCGGAGCGTAATGTCGGTTTTTGCGGTCGATCGCCTCCGCCGGACGCGGAATCGACCGCTCCGCGACGTTCAACGGATGGCAGCGACAGATCCTCGGCATGGCCGTGACTGGGTGACGGGCTGGCGCTCCGCCGAGATTGTGGCGTGGGCCGTCGGCGGTGTGTGCCTCGCGGCATGGGCCGGCGGCATGGCGGTTGGTGAGTTGGGACGGCGCGCTGCGGTAGCCAGCTTCGAAAACGCGAGACCGCTGTACACCGTCAGTCACCCGGATCAGCATCTCTGGTCGCCGGAGCGCATCCGCGCCTGGACAGACACCCAGACTCACGCCGCACCGCCGCCGCTCGGAATCCTGCGCATCCCCCGGCTTGGATTGGAGGTACCGATTCTCGAAGGGACCGACGAGGCGACTCTCAATCGTGCCGTCGGGCACATCGAAGACACCAGCACGCCCGGCTCGCCCGGCAACTCGGGCATCGCAGGGCACCGCGACGGCTATTTCCGGGTCCTCAAGGATGCGCGCCTCGGCGACGTCATCGACATCGAGACGACGCGCGGCGTCGCGACGTACCGGATCGCGCGGATGTGGATCGTCGCTCCAGAGGACGTCTCCGTACTCGACCCAGGGCCGCTCGAAGCGATCACGCTCGTGACGTGCTACCCGTTTTATTTCATCGGCTCCGCACCACAGCGCTTCATCGTCCGCGCGGTGCGGCAGCCTTCGTAGCGATCAGAAAAGGAGCACCTATGCCGCAGACATTACGAGATCTCTGGACATGGACAGCGCTGGCCGCCTGCGCGATCGCGCTTCCCGTGACGGTGCTGGCACAACAGCCTGCGACGTCCACCCAGGAACAGATCGTCAGGTTCGAGATCGTATCCGTCGACGGCAACTCGGTGATCCTCCGCGGCCCGAACGGGGCGAAGGAGTTCACCGCAACCGAGGATCAGCGCTTCAACGTCGAGGGAAAGCAGGTCTCGGTTCACGAATTGAAGCCGGGCATGAAGGGGACCGCGCGGATCACCACGACCACGACCGTCGTGCCGGTGAAGGTGACCGAAGTCAAGCAAGGCGAGGTGATGCAGGCGTCGGGGAACTCGATCATCGTGCGCACCCCGGCCGGGATCAAGATGTTTTCGGAAGGGGACATCGCCAAGCGCAACGTCACGATTGTCAAGGATGGACAGCCTGCGAAGCTCTCGGACTTCCACCAGGGCGATAAACTGACAGCGACCATCGTGACCGAGGGCACGCCACGGGTTCTCTCGAAGCGCGAAGTGGACGCGGTGCTCAGCGGAGCGCCGCTCCCGCCGGCGCCAGCATCGAAACC
>JBKPLP010000007.1:0-4743 GCA_046731735.1 Acidobacteriota bacterium | reverse complement strand
TCCCTTCGGACTGGCAGACGCGCTCGTATTTCACGGGCGCCTCGTCCTTCGCATGGAGCAACCGGAACTTCGGGCGGTGATCGCGCGTGGCGCCGTAGAGCTCGATCGGGATATTGACGAGCCCGAAGGCGAGCGAACCTTTCCACATTGACCGAGCCATTGGGCAGAACCTCCGTGGTCAGGCTTGCAAAAAACAGCCCATTGCGGGGTCCCAATGGCTCTGACGGAGCGAAAACGCAGGTAATATGTTCTGTCCGGCGGCGTGGCGAAATTGGCAGACGCGAGAGACTTAGGATCTCTTGGCCAAAAACCGTGGGGGTTCGAGTCCCTCCGCCGCCAGCCTCCGCCTCGCGAGCTTCGCTGGGCGAGGCTACGGCTGGGCAGGCCGAGTAAGCGAAAGCGAAGTACCGGAGGCTGTCCCGCCGAAGCTCCGCAGGAGCGAAGGCGGACTGTCGCGACGTCCCGCACTGGATAAGATGAGCGAACGGAACGGAGCGAGCAGCGCAGTGCGAGCGCAGTGAAGAGAGCCAGGCGGGGTGCAGGGGGCCCCGCCGATCAAAAGATGAAAACCGAATTCATCGACGTCAGCGAGACCCAGAAGAACCTGGTCGTCGAGATCCCGAGCACGGTGGTCGACGCCGAGATCGACAAGGTCGCCCGCGATTACAGCAAAGCGGCGCGCGTGCCGGGGTTCCGGCCGGGGAAGGTGCCGGCGAAGGTGGTGCGGCAGCGATTCCGCGATCAGATCCTTCACGATGTCGCCCACGGCCTCATTCCGCGCGCGGTGGACGAGGCGCTTCGCGAGCGCGGCGTCGAGCCGGTCGACACTCCGGACATCCGTGACGTCGTGGTCGAAGAAGGTCAGCCGCTGAAGTTCACGGCGACCTTCGAGACGGTGCCGCCGATCGAGCCGGGCGATTACTCGACGATCACCATTCATCAGAAGAAAGGCGTGGTGTCCGAATCGGAGGTCGACGAGGCGCTGGAGAATCTCCGCGAGCGCGCCGCTCGTTACGAGCCGGTCGTCGGACGCGGCATCGAGAAAGGGGACTCGGTCGTCCTCGATCTGATTCGCACCGCCTACGCGAAGAAGGAAGAGCCGCTGGTCGTGCTCGCCGGCGAGGAGCCGCCCAGGGGTGAACCGCAGACCGACAAGCATGACGGTGTCACGGTTGAAATCGGCGCGGCGGCGAATCCGCCCGGGTTCGATCAGGAGCTCGTCGGCATGCGCGAGGGGACCCAGAAAAGTTTCGACGTGACGTATCCGGCCGATTACGCGGTTCCGGAGCTCGCGGCGACCACGGTCACGTATTCGGTCCACGTGAAGGCCATCCGCCAGCGCGTCGTCCCTCCTTTGGACGACGAGTTCGCGAAGGATCTCGGCGAGTTCGAGAGTCTCGAGGCGTTGCGCGCGCGCGTGCGCGGCGATCTCGAGCACGAGGCGCAGCACCAAGCGGAGCGCGAGACGCGCAGCGACCTGCTGAAACAGCTCGCGTCGCGGGTCACTTTCGAGGTGCCCGCCTCGCTGCTCGACCGCGAAATGGATCGCCGGATGGAGGAGTTCGTCCGCCGCCTGATGGATCAGAACATCGATCCGATGAAGGTCAACGTCAACTGGGAGGAGTTCCGCGAGAAACAGCGCGACGCCGCGTCGGAAGCCGTCCGCAGCGCGCTGGCGCTCGACGAGGTCGCGCGGCGCGAACACATCACCGTCATCGACGAGGAAGTCGACGCGGAGGTCGAGCGCTACGCGGAGCGGAGCGGCCGCACCGCCGCCGCCGTGCGCGCCCGTCTCGAGAAGGAAGGCGGAATTGCACGCCTTTACTCGGGACTGCGGCGCGAGAAGACGGTCGATTTCCTGCTCTCGAGGGCCACAAAGATCGCGGCTGCATAGGCCGATAGATTGTCGGGAGGGCGTGGTACAATTCCGGAAAAGGTCCGAGTACCTTCCCCACTCCCCAGCCAGTCACGAGTTTCGATCTCTATGTCTGAACGCATGCAGCTCATCCCGATGGTGGTCGAGCAGACCAACCGCGGGGAACGCGCCTACGACATCTTTTCGCGCCTGCTGAAGGACAGCATCATCTTCGTCGGCACGCCGATCGACGACAACGTCGCCAACCTGGTGATCGCGCAGATGCTGTTTCTCGAGGCGGAAGACCCGGACCGCGACATCCTTCTCTACATCAACAGCCCCGGCGGCGTGGTGACGGCGGGAATGGCGATTTATGACACGATGCAGTTCATCAAGCCGGACGTGGCGACCTACTGCATCGGCCAGGCCGCCTCGGTGGCGGCGGTCCTCCTGGCCGCGGGGGCGAAAGGGAAGCGGTACTCCCTGCCGAATTCGCGCATCCTGATCCACCAGCCCTGGGTTCAGGGGCTCGGCGGTCAGACGACCGACATCGACATCCACGCGCGGGAATTGCTGCGCACACGTGAGCGCCTCAACCAGATCCTGGCGCAGCACACCGGCCAGCCGCTGAAGCGTATCCAGGATGATACAGAGCGGGATTACATCATGGGCCCCGAACAGGGCAAGGAATACGGTATTATTGATGATGTCATCCGGAAGAGGGCTTAAGGCTCCTGGCTCGAGGCTCACGGCTTTGCCGCTTGAGCCCTAAGTCCTGAGCCGTGAGTCGATTCCAGACAACGAAGACCCCATATGGTTAAAAAGGCCGGCGACGGCGAGATCCTCCGCTGCTCGTTCTGCAACAAGGACCAGAACGACGTCCGCAAGCTGATCGCGGGCCCCACCGTCTTCATCTGTGACGAGTGCGTCGAGGTCTGCAACGACATCATTGCGGACGACAACAAGTTCGAGGCGCGCGGCGGCGCCCGCACGTCGCTCCCCGTCCCGCAGGAAATCAAGAAGTTCCTCGACGAATACGTCATCGGCCAGGAACAGACCAAGAAGAAGCTCGCGGTCGCGGTTTACAACCACTACAAGCGCATCGAGATCCAGAAGCAGGCGCGCAGCCGGAACGACATCGAGCTCACCAAGTCGAACATCCTCCTCATCGGCCCGACCGGCACCGGCAAGACCCTGCTCGCGCAGACGCTCGCCAAGCTCCTCTCCGTTCCCTTCACCATCGTCGATGCGACGACCCTGACCGAGGCCGGGTACGTCGGCGAGGACGTCGAGAACATCATTCTCAAGCTGCTGCAGGCGGCCGGCGGCGACATCGAGAAATGCCAGCAGGGGATCATCTACATCGACGAGGTCGACAAGATCTGCCGCAAGGACGAAAACCCCTCGATTACCCGCGACGTCTCGGGTGAGGGCGTCCAGCAGGCGCTGCTGAAGATCCTCGAGGGCACCGTCGCCAACGTTCCGCCGCAGGGCGGGCGCAAACACCCGCATCAGGAATTCTTCCAGGTCGACACCACGAACATCCTCTTCATCTGCGGCGGCGCGTTCGTCGGCCTCGACAAGCAGATCGATCGCCGCGTCGGCAAGAAGACGCTCGGCTTCAAGGCGGACGTGAAATCCGTCTCGAACCGGGATGTCGGCACGACGCTCGAGATGCTCGAGCCCGAAGATCTGATCAAGTACGGCCTCATCCCCGAATTCGTCGGCCGGCTGCCGATTGTCGGCACGCTGCACGAGCTCGACAAGGCGGCGCTGGTCCAGATCCTCACGCAACCGCGCAACGCGATCACGCGTCAGTACCAGAAGCTGTTCGAGTACGAGAACGTGAAGCTGCGCTTCACCGACGATTCGCTCGAAGCGATCGCCGAGGCGGCGCTCGCCCGCAAGATCGGCGCGCGCGGGCTGCGGATGATCATCGAGGACCTGATGCTCGACCTGATGTACAACCTGCCGGGTCAGAAGAAGATTCGCGAGTGCGTCATCACCCGCGAGGTTGTGCAGAGCAAGGAAAAACCCATAACGTTGATCGAGAAAGCGGGATAAGAAAATTGCCAACATTGGCAGAATTGCCAGAATTGCCAGAGTTGATCTGAGAATCTCAATTTCGGCGATTTTGGCAATTCTGCCAATTCTGGCAATGTAACTCATGGAACTCTACGAAACCCTTCCCATCGTTCCACTGCGTGACGTGGTGGTCTTCCCCCACATGATGATGCCGTTCGTCATCGGACGGCCGTCGTCGACGCGCGCGCTGGAGCATGCGCTGCTCAAAGACAAGCGGATCTTCCTCGCGGCGCAGCACGACGCGGCGGTCGACGACCCGCAGCCGGCCGACATTTTCACCATGGGCTGCGTCGCCAACATCGTCCAGAGCCTGAAGCTGCCCGACGGCAACATCAAGGTGCTGGTCGAAGGGATCGAGCGCGCCCGGGCCGTCGAATGGAAGGAAGACAAGGGCTTTTTCCGCGTCGTCGTGAAAGTGATCCCGAAGCACAAGGAGACCGGCGTCGACGCGGAGAGCACGATGAGCCGGGTGGTGTCGCTGTTCGAGCAGTACGTGAAGCTCTCGAACAACCTCCACTACGATGCGATGATCGCCGCCGTCCGCGTCGACGATCCGGGCAAGCTCGCCGATACGATTGCCGCGCACCTGCTCGTCGGCGTCGACGAGAAGCAGAATCTGCTCGAAATCATTTCTCCCGTCGAGCGTCTGAACCGCATCGCCGGAATCCTCGAAGCCGAGGTGGATAAGCTCCAGGTCGACCGCCGCATCCAGTCGCGCGTGAAGAAGCAGATGGAGAAGGCGCAGAAGGAGTACTACCTCAACGAGAAGATGAAGGCGATCCAGAAGGAACTGGGGCGCAAGG
>JBKPLP010000006.1:0-5048 GCA_046731735.1 Acidobacteriota bacterium | reverse complement strand
CCGGCGCGCCCATACTCCGCGCGGTAGGAGTTCAGCAGCACGCGGACTTCGGCGATCGCGTCGAGGTTGATCTGCTGGGCCATCAGGCCGCTGTTGCCGACCTCATTGCCGATCACCCCGTCGACGATGACGTTGCTCCAGTCGCGGCGGGCGCCGCCGACGTTGGGCACGCTCGTGCCGAAGCTCATGCCGAGCGAGTCGACCGTGTTCTCGTAGCGCACGCCCGGCAGCAGACGCATGATCGACGTCACGTCGCGACCGAGCACCTGGACCTGCTGGATCTGCGTCGCCGTGATCAGCCCCGCATGCTGCGTCTCTCCCGTGCTCACATGCGTGCCGCGCGCCTCGACGACGACGGTTTCGCCGAGGCCGCCGACCTCGAGCGACAGCGATCCCACCGTCAACCGTTCGCCCGCGCTCAGCACGATGTTCTTCCGCTCCAGCGTGCGGAAACTCGCGAGCGCCACGCGAATCGTATAGCTGCCAGGCTGCATGTTGGTCGCCTGGAAGTCACCTTTGCTGTCGCTGACCACGACGCGCGTTTCGCCGTTGGCCTCGGAAATCACCGTGACGGTCGCACCGGGGATGACCTGTCCCTGGGCGTCGGTAATGGTGCCGGAGATGGTGCCGGTGACGCTCTGCGCGCCAACGAGCGTGGGCAGGAGCACAGCGGCGCAGGCAACGAACGCCAGCGCGCGCAGGAACCCGGAGCGGGCTGTGAACATTGGGGCCTCCTCCCGGACCGTCGTCAGGGAGGTTCCTGACGGATCCGGGCCGGCCCCGTAATAGCAAACGGTAACGTTAAAGTAAACGAAAAACGACCGGTTCGTGGATCCCGCATCCCGGATCCCGGCCCTCGGCCGATCTACGCCGGCAGCGTCTCGCGCAGAAACCGCAGTCCGCCCTCCGCGAGCGCGTCCTGCGTCGGCGCGAAGTTGCGCCAGATGGCCGCGGCTCTCGCGATCGTCTTCACTTTGTTCGTGAACGACTCGATCACGTAGGGTCCCTTGAAGCCGATGTCGCGGCACGCGTCGGCCACCTCCCGCCATGGCACGTGTCCGGAACCCGGCGCGCCGCGGTCGTTCTCGCACGTGTGCAGCTGTCGCATCCGCTTCCCCGCGGCCCTGATCGCGTCGCCAATCGAACGCTCCTCGATGTTCATGTGGAAGGTGTCGAGGAGGATGCCGCACGCCGGGTGACCGACGCGGTCGACCACCTCGATGGCTTGCGAGGCCAGGTTCATAAAACTCGTCTCGAACCGGTTCAGCGGTTCCACCGCCAGCGCGACGCCCCGATCCGCCGCATACTTCGACAGATCCGTCAGCTGCGACACCAGCAGGTCCGTGTCCCGCTTGCGCTCGTCGTCGGTCGCCTGCCACGTCCGGCCGACCGCGCTGTACAGCGGTCCGGCGACGTGCGGGGCGCCCATCGTTTTCGCCGCGTCGATGCAGTGCCGGACGTACTCCATGCCGTTCTTCCGGATGCCTTCGTCGCTGTGAATCAGGTCGCGGTCGGGACCCATCGCGGCGCAGACGCTGACCGCCAGGCCGTTGTCGCGCGCAATCTGCGCGCCGCGGGCGTAGTCGAGATCGCTCGTCCCTTCGACCCCGAACTCGATGAGATCGAACCCCATTTTCTTGACCAGCGGGGCGAGTCGCCCGAATTCCGCGGTATTGACCGGTGAGGTCCAGACCCACGCATTGATGCCAATCTGCGCCATGTGCACCTTCCGTTAGCGGGGCGTAAAGCTGTAGGGCGGGGTCTTCAGACCCCGCCGCACCTGTGGGCGGGGTCTAAAGACCCCGCCCTACAGTATACGAATCGACGGCGCGCAATCGCGATATAGTCTGTCGCGTCACGGGCAGGCTTTTCTCGACAGCGCCTCATGAAGCCCGGTTCGCCGGGCCAGACAAACGAGACGGAGCAGACAGATGACTGAGCACAAAGGGGGCATGACCAGGGAAGACCGGCTGTTCATCGCGTGCATCATCGCGCTGATCACGACGGCGTTCGGCTTCGTCGTGCGCGGCTTCCTGGTCGCCGAATGGGCGACGCAGTTCAACCTGACGCAAGGGCAGGTCGGCGCCATCCAGGGGGCGGGGCTGTTCCCGTTCGCGCTGAGCATCGTGTTCTTCAGCCTGATCATCGACCGGATTGGCTACGGGCGCTGCATGGCGTTCGCGTTCTTCGGCCACGTGATCTCGGCGATCATCACGATGACGGCGAACAGCTTCGAGCAGCTCTATGTCGGAACGCTGATCTTCGCGCTCGCCAACGGCACGGTGGAAGCGGTCATCAACCCCGTCGTGGCAACGCTGTATCCGCGAAGCAAGACACACCACCTGAATATGCTGCACGCGGGCTGGCCAGGCGGCATGGTGCTCGGCGGGCTGCTGATGATCCTGCTCGGCGCGGCGTCGTGGCGCTGGAAGATCGGCCTGTTCCTGCTGCCCACCGCGTTCTACGGCTTCCTGATGATCGGCCAGAAGTTCCCGGTGCAGGAGCGCGTCGCGTCGGGCGTGAGCTACGCCGACATGCTGCGCGAATTCGGCTGGGGCAGCTGCTTCATCGTCTCCTTCTTCGTCGTCTACGCGCTCGACAGCGTGTTCGGGTCGCTCGGCTTGTACAGCGGCACGGTGCCGACGTGGGCGGCGGTGGTGATCGCGGCGGTGCCAACGCTGATATTCGCCGCTGTCTACAAGAGCTTCGGCAGGCCGATGTTCGTGTTTCTGCTGTTGGTGATGATTCTGCTCGCCACCACCGAACTCGGCGTCGACAGCTGGATCACGAACCTGATGACGCCGGTGCTCGCCAAATACAGCCAGTATGGCGGCCTGTTCCTGCTGATGTACACATCGCTCATCATGGCGATCCTCCGGTTCTTCGCCGGACCGATCGTCCACCGCATCTCGCCGCTCGGCCTGCTCGCGACCTGCGCCGCGATCGCATCGATCGGCCTCTTCTGGATCGCGAATGCCGGCGCCTCCGCCGCGATGATCTTCGCGGCCGGGACGATGTACGGGATCGGGAAGGCGTTCTTCTGGCCGACGACGCTGGGGGTGGTGACGGAGCAGTTCCCGCGCGGCGGCGCGATGACGATCAACGCCATCGCGGGGGTCGGGATGATCTCGGTCGGGGTCCTCGGGGGCCCGATCCTCGGCACCATCCAGGACAAGTCGCTCGATGCGCGCCTCGCGGCCGACGCACCGCAGATCCACAACGCCGTCGCGGGCGAGCCGCACGACGCGTACCTGATGTCGTTCCGGACCATCGACCGCGCAAAGGTCACCGAGCTTCCGGAAGCGCAGCGGCTCGTCGTCGAGGAAATCACCACGGCGAACAGCCAGAGGACGCTGGCGACGTTCGCCATCCTGCCGGCGATCATGTTCTTCTGCTACGTCGGCCTGATCCTGTACTTCAAGGCGCAAGGAGGATACCGGCAGGTCGAGCTGTCGGCGGCGCCGGTGCGGGAGGCGTAGGTGAATTCCCGGTTGCCGGTCCACGGGATCGGCCGGCAACCGGGAATCGAATCGCGAATCGCCAGTCGCGGTTCGCGCGTCGGTCAGAGATTCTTCAGATAGATATTCCGGAACTCGATCTTCATCGGGTCCCCCACATGAATCTGGAAGCCGAGCAGCCCCTTCATCGCCCGTCCCTTCGGGTCGTCGTCGACAATGAAGGCGGTGACGTGGCCGTTCACGATGTTGACGATCGTGTTGCCGCGCGCGATGAGGTGTACCTGGTTCCACTCGCCCGGCTTGATGAGCGTCTTCAGCTCGCCGGCGGTCATCTCGAGACTTGCGATCTGCCGTGAGGCGCCGTCAGGGCCGATCTCAACTGCCTGCCCGCGCTGCATGAGGAAGCCGCGACCGCGTTCTTCGTAAATCATCCCGGTGAACTGGTTCGCGAAGTCGATATCCGCCTGATAGCCCTTCAGGACCCACTTGCCGGCGATCTTGCCGTCCGGATTGTTCGGACTCGGTGCCGGTGATCCCTGAGGCAGGTGCGCACTCCGGAATTGAATCCCGCTGTTCGTGGCACTCATGCGGTACTCGACCTTCAACTCGAAGTCCGCCGGCTCGCCACCACGCCAGATCACGAAGGTGTTTTCCTTCAGCGGATTCTCAGCGGTCGTCGTGCCGGTGAGCACGTTGCCTTCAGGCTTCCAGATTGCGGTATCGCCGTCCCAGTTCTTCATCGTGCCGTCGAAGATGGACGTGAAGCCGGTGTAGTCGTCGTACTTCAGCGGCGCGGCACCGCGCATGCCACCGCCGCGTCCCTGCCCGCGCCCTTGCGGCGGCTGCCCTTCGCGTCCCGGTGGCGGCTGACCCTGGGGCTGTCCCTGCGCGACGGGGCCGGCCGACATCAACACGACACCGGCAATCATCGCGGCGCCGAGCACGTAATTCCTCACTCGCATGGTTCCTCCAGCGGTGCTACTGAATCTTCTTCAGCCAGATGTTCCGCGTAAACAGCTTGCCCGTCGCTTCGACTTCGAGGCCGATGATCCCGCTCCGCTTGAACTTCGATTTGTCCTCGTCGAGGAGGATCGAGATCACGTGCCCGTTCAGGATGTGCGTGGAGTGGTTGCCGACCGCGATGATGTGGAGCTGATTCCAGTCGTCCGGCTTGTAGTAGGAGTTGATGACATCGGGCTCGCCGAGCGACGCGATCAGCCGCGGACTCTTCCCTTCCTCCGTCCGCACCGCCTGCCCCTTCCACGCGATGATGCCGCGGCCGGTGGACTGCTCGTAGAACTGACCGGTGTAGCGGTTCGCCGCGTCGAAGTCGTACTGCGCGCCCCACATGTTCCACTTCTCTTCGCTGGCCGCATCGGGCGGCGTGCCGCGGGGGGCGCCACTCGGGCACGGGCCCTGGTTGCCGCGTCCCGCCTGCGCTCCGGGCGCTCCCGCCGGCGAAGCTCCGGCGGGTAAACCCGCAGCCTGCGCGCCAGGTGCCGTGGGTGCCGGCGCTCCCGCCTGCGCTCCCGGCGCTGGCGATGACGGAGCTCCGGCGGGACCGGCAGGGCGTCCGGCTCCGCCGCCGCG
>JBKPLP010000005.1:0-9512 GCA_046731735.1 Acidobacteriota bacterium | reverse complement strand
TGGCCACCGAGCCGCTGATGCCGAACCTCGCCATCTCGCTGCATTCGACGACCGAGGACCAGCGCGACATGCTCGTGCCCATCAATCGCAAGTACGGATTGAAAGAGCTGCTGGACACGTGCCGGCGCTTCCCGTTGAAACGGCGCGAGCGGATTACGTTCGAGTATGTGCTGCTGCAGGACGTCAACGACACGGACGAGGACGCGCGACGTCTGGTGCGACTGCTGCACGGCATCCGCGCCAAGGTGAATCTCCTGCCGTTGAATGAGGCGGCCGGGATCCCCTTCGAGCGGCCTTCAGACGAACGCGTGAACCGTTTCGCCCGCATTCTCGCCGAGCACGGCATCACGGTGTCGGTGCGCAAGAGCCGCGGCCGGGACATCCGGGCGGCGTGCGGTCAGCTGATTACGGAATCCTCGCGGCTGGCTGCGCCAGGAAAAAGGCTTGCGGCATTGATGGGGAGAGAAATGCTGACGGAATCAAACCACACTAGCTGACAGATTCTCTCCGATCCGCACGCGCACCCGCTGATTTCTTGCCAGTCCCGGCGGAATTCTGACCTTCAAGTAGTTATCCGTTACGACAAGCGTTCCGTCCTCGAGCGTGAGACCCGGACGGATCGTGCCGCACTGCGAGGCGTGGAATCGTCGCGTCAGTTCGCCGCCGATTGCGCGCAGCTGCATCCCGCGCTCGCGTATCGCCACGCCATCGACCTTCCCGCCCATCTCGCTCGCCGCAGTGCCGGGACGATCGGAGTACGGAAAGACATGGAGATGGGTCAGCGGGGATGTCGGCAAGTAGCTGATATTCGCCCCGACGTCCTCGTCACGCTCGCCGGGAAACCCGACGATCATGTCGGATCCGATCGACGCGTGCGGCAGCCGCTCGCGGATGCGATCGACGAGGCGGCGGTAGTACTCGAGCGTATACGGGCGCCGCATCGCCTCGAGCACGCGGTCGCTGGCGTGCTGCAGCGGGAGGTGGAAATGCGGCGCGAAACGGCCTCCGCTCTGGGCCATCAGCTCGACGATCTCGGGAGTACAGTCCATCGGCTCGAGCGAGCTGACCCGGAATACCGCCTCGACGGGAAGACGCGCCACCATGTCCAGCATCTCCAGCAGCGAAGAGCACGGCTGCAGATCGCGTCCATACGATCCGAGGTGGACACCCGTCAGCGTGATCTCCTTGAAGCCCGCCGCCGCGACCCGTTCCACTTCGCGCGCCACACCGGCAAGAGAGAGACTTCGCCCGCTGCCGCGCGTCGACGGGATGATGCAGTAGGCGCAGCGCTCCTCGCAGCCGGTCTGCACCCGGAGCGTGAACGTGGTACGTCCCGCCACGCCCGGCTCGATCGCGGCACCACACGGCCCGTCTCCATTTCCCGCTGCCCATGACGCGCGACCCCACATCGACCGGCTGAAATCGGCGACCAGCCGCTCTTTTTCGTGATTGCGAACGACGCGGACGACGTTCGGCAGCGCCCGCAGATCCGCTTCGCAGCGCGTCGCGTAGCACCCGGTGACCACGATTTGCGATGCGGGATTCTCGCGGGCGATCCGCCGGATCGTCTGCCGGGCGCCTTGATCGGCGGTCGCGGTCACCGAGCAGGTGTTGACGACGATCACGTCGGCTTCTGCGGCGGGACCCGGGGCCGCGCCGCGCGCCTGGAATTCCTCTTCCATCCGCAGCGAGTCGGCCTGGTTCACGCGACAGCCAAAGGTGATGATGCTGTACTTCATAACCGGGGTCCGGGATCCGGGATGCGGGATCCGGGATGCGCCCGCCTTCGCCGGCTCGCTATGCCACGCCGGCTACGGCGAGGCCTCGCCGAAGCGGCTACACCGCGGAGGCGGGAGATCCGACTAAAGTTTCAGCTTCTCGGCCGCCGCCTCGACCTTGGCCGCCAGCGACTTCTTGTACTCATCCAGCTTCGCAGCAATCTTCGGATCGCTGAGGGCCAGGACCTGGGCTGCGAGCACGCCGGCGTTCGTTGCGCCCGGCTTGCCGATCGAGACGGTCGCGACCGGAACGCCCGGCGGCATCTGCACCGTCGAGAGCAGCGCGTCCATCCCCTTCAGCGCCGAGGAGTCGATCGGCACGCCGATCACCGGCAGCGTCGTGTGCGCGGCAACGACGCCCGCGAGGTGCGCGGCGGCGCCGGCGCCGACGATGAACACCCTCACACCGCGTCCCGGCGCTTCCCGGACCAGCCGCATCACCCGTTCGGGGGAACGATGCGCGGAAGCGACCGTCATCTCGCATGCGATACCGAACCCGCCGAGCACATCGACGGCGCCCTGCATGACGGGCGCGTCGGAGTCGGACCCCATCAGGATTAGAACCGCAATCTGATTCATAACGCTTTCCTGCCGATGTCACGACGATAGTGCATGCCGTGAAATGAAATCTTCGCCACGCCCGCATAGGCGCGCGCGATGGCGGCTTCAAACGTGAGGCTGCGGCCGACGACGGTCACCACCCGCCCTCCCGCTGTCACGATGTCGTCGCCTCGACGCGCCGTTCCGGCGTGAAACACCAGCACATTGTCGAGGCGCGCCGCGTCATCGAGTCCATGAATCCGCAATCCGATCGGGCCGGAGCCAGGGTAACCCTCTGAAGCAAGTACGACGCCCACATGCGGTTCCGGACGGAACTCGATCGGACGGTCATCGACCTTTCCTTCGGCAGCCGCGGCAAGCCGCGGCGCGAGGTCGCTCGCGATCATCGGGATCACCACCTGTGCCTCCGGATCGCCGAACCGGACGTTGAACTCGATCACCTTCGGCCCGTCGCACGTGAGCATCAGCCCCGCGTAGAGAAACCCGATGTACGCGTGCCCCTCGCGGTGCAGCCCATCAACGACCGGGTTGACGATCTCGCGCAGGATACGCTGCTGCATTGCGTCGTCGACCAGCGGGCTCGGCGTGAATGCTCCCATGCCCCCGGTGTTCGGCCCCTCGTCGTGATCGAATACGCGCTTGTGATCCTGCGCGGACATCAGCGGTGCGGCGCGCCGTCCATCGCAAATCGCAAAGAACGACACCTCGGGGCCCGAAAGACATTCCTCGAGCACGATGCGGGCGCCGGCGTCGCCAAAGTGACGATCTTCCATCGCTGCGCTCACCGCAAGATCCGCAGCGGGACGATCGGGCGCGACGACTACACCCTTGCCTGCTGCCAGGCCGTCGGCCTTTACGACGAGCGGAAACCCCAGTTCACCCGACGCGACGATGGCGTGCGCCTCCGCGGCATGGTCGCAGGTCCGATACCTGGCGGTCGGGATCCCGTGCCGCGACATGAAGGCTTTCGCGAAGACCTTGCTGCACTCCAGTTGTGCTGCGGCGCGCGAGGGTCCGAAGATCTTTAGTCCGCGCGACGCAAAAAGATCTGCAATCCCGCGATCAAGCGGCAGCTCCGGCCCGACGACGGTGAGATCGATGGATTCACGTTCGGCGAGGGCGACGAGGGCGGTCAAATCGCTCGCGGGTGCGTCCGCGAGCCGCGCGCAGGCGCCAATCCCGGGGTTGCCCGGCGCACAGATCACTTCTGAAACGGATGCCTCCCCGGCGAACTTCCACGCGAGTGCGTGCTCGCGGCCGCCGCCACCAACCACCAACACTTTCATGTGGGCTGCCGTAATTCCAAGATTATCAGTGGGTTGCGAGAGGAAGGGTGACGGACTTCCATCGCCAATTGTGTGATTGACGCCGGAAGAGCTTTCCGCCTAGAATCCGCGTTTGCCTGTGATAGCCTAGCATATTCCGTCGGACTCTACGGGCCCCACAGAGCACCACGCGGCGCGAATCGTCCTACAGGGACGTTCGCCCGGCAAGGTTCGCGCGAGGTGGCCGCGAAGGGGGTGTATTTCAAGCTTGGCTGAAGTCAAGGTTCAGGAAGGCGAATCGATCGAAAGCGCGCTGCGCCGTTTCAAACGCAAGGTGCAGCAGGAAGATATCATCAAGGATATCAAGAAGCATTCCTTCTATCTGAAGCCGGGCGATCGCCGCCGCGCTAAGCAGGCGCTCGCACGCAAGCGGACGAGGAAGAAGCAGCGCCGAGAGGTCGAGTAAGCGAAGTCAGGTTGAAGCCGCCCGGTCCGCGGATCGGGCGGCTTCGGCTCACGCCACCGGGCGCGAGCGGGTTTCGGAAAGGTACGATCGATGGAGTTCCAGGACAAGTCCCTCAACTGCGTGGACTGCGGCACCGAGTTCATCTGGACGGCCGGCGAGCAGCTCTTCTTCGCGGACAAAAACTTCAAGAACGAGCCGAAGCGGTGCAAATCGTGCAAAGCGAAGCGCGCCTCTCGGCCGTCCGGCGGCGCAGCCGTCGCACGCGAGCGGGTCGAGACGACGACCAACTGCTCGGCATGTGGCAAAGAAACGACCGTGCCGTTCCGACCGACGCAGGGGCGGCCCGTCTTCTGCCGCGAGTGCTTCCAGACCCGCAAGTTTGCGGGCGCCGGCGGCGTGTAGACCGATCGCGCTCTTCACCGTTCCGGAAAGGCCACGCGGCAGCGTGGCCTTTTTCATTACTATTGTTTGATCCCGATCAAGTCCACGTCGTGGCGGGGCATAAAGCCCGGCCCTGCACGTGGGCTGGCCCTTCATGGGCCGGCGGGTGCACCCGTGGTCCGCATGCTCATGGCTTATCCACGCTCGCGTCTCACGCTTCTCGCCGTCCTCGCTGTCACGCTGGCGGGCGCCTGTCACCGCAGTGACCCCGCCAGTGCGGGACCGCCGGCCACGCCGCCGATGGGCGTGGGCACGATCGTTCTGCAGAACAAACCGATTGAGCACGCATCGGACTTCATCGCGACCGTGCGGTCGCTGAAGTCGTCGACCGTGCAGCCCGACGTCGAAGGCGTCGTCACGCGCATCTTCGTGAAGTCCGGCGACCGCGTGTCCGCGGGCGCGCCGATCGTGCAGATCAAGCCCGAGAAGCAGCAGGCCTCGGTGCAGAGCGCGCAGGCGAATCGCGCGGGGGTCGAGGCCGACGTCCAGTACTGGCGCGGCCAGGTGAAGCGGCTCGAGACGCTCGTTGCGGCCGGCGCGATCAGCCGCCAGGAATTCGAGCAGGCGCAGAACCAGCTGCACACCGCGGAAGCGCGTCTCGAAACGTTGAACGCCCAGGTGCACGAGCAGCAGGTCGAGCTCCAGTACTACCGCGTCGCCGCACCGCAGGCGGGCATCGTCGGCGACATTCCGATCCGCCAGGGGGACCGGATCACCAAGTCGACGATGATTACGACGATTGACGACAACGACACGCTCGAGGCGTACATCCAGGTGCCGCTCGATCGCGCGCCTGATCTCCGCATCGGTCTGCCGGTGCAGCTGCTCGACGCGGACGGGAAAGTCATCGCGAGCAATCCCGTCACGTTCGTTGCGCCGCGGGTGGACGATGCGACGCAGACTGTGCTGGCGAAGAGCGCGCTTCGCAATCGGCCACCGTCGGTGCGAACGCTGCAGTTCGTGCGTTCGCGAATCGTGTGGCGATCCGCGCCCGGACTGACCGTGCCGATCACCGCGGTCACCCGCATCAACGGCAAGTACTTCTGCTTCGTCGTCGAAAGCTCGCCGAAGGGGACCGTCGCGCGCCAGCGGCCCATCGAGGTCGGCGATTTGATGGGCAACGATTACATCGTCAAGAGCGGTCTGGCGCCTGGCGATCGGCTCATCGTCTCCGGCATCCAGAAGATCGGCGATGGCGCCCCGGTGAAGCCAGAGTAATGTTCGCCGAAACTTTCATCCGAAGGCCAATCCTGGCGTCGGTCTGCTCGCTCGTTCTGATCCTGGCGGGCGCGATCGCGATTCCGACCATGCCGGTGGCGCAGTATCCATCGCTCGCCCCTCCCGTCATTACGGTCACTGCGGTCTACACGGGCGCGAACGCGCAGGAAGTCGAGACGGCCGTCACGACCCCGCTCGAGCAGGCGATCAACGGTGTCGAGGGGATGCTGTATATGACGTCGTCGAGCACCAACAGCGGGTTCTCGACGATCAGCGTGACCTTCGACGTCACCCGGAATCAGGACGTTGCCCAGGTCGACGTCCAGAACCGCGTGAACCAGGCGCTCGGGCGGATGCCGACGGAAGTGCGCACGACGGGTATCACCGTTCAGAAGCAGTCCACCGGCTTCGTCATGGCGGTCGGCATGTATGCGGAGAACAACGCGTACGATTCGCTGTTCCTCAGCAACTACGTTGACGTGTACGTGAAGGACGCGCTGAAGCGCGTCGCCGGCGTCAGCGACGTCACGATTTTCGGCGAACGCAAGTATTCGATGCGGCTGTGGCTCGAGCCCGATCGGCTCGCGGCGCGACACCTCACCGCCGGAGACGTCGTCAACGCGCTGCGCGAGCAGAACGTGCAGGTGGCGGCAGGCAGCCTCGGCCAGGCGCCGGCGCCGTCGGGTCAGATGTATCAGCTCAGCGTGCGGGCGCTCGGCCGCCTGCGCGAGCCGCAGGAATTCGAGAACATCATTCTCAAGAGCGGCGCGGACGGATCGCTGGTCAGGCTGAAGGACGTCGGGCGGGCGGAACTCGGCGCCGAGACCTACAGCGCGGTGCTGAAGTTCCAGGGGGTCGAAGCGGTCGGCTTCGGCGTCATCCAGTTGCCGACGGCCAACGCGCTCGACGTCGAACGCGGCGTCGTCGCGGCGCTCGACGATCTCGCGAAGCAGTTCCCGCCGGGCGTCAAGTACCAGGTCGCGTTCAACACCACCGATGTCGTCGAGGAGTCGATTCGGGAGGTGCTGAAGACGCTGGCCGAGGCGATCGTCCTGGTCGTGCTGGTCATCTTCATCTTTCTGCAGACCTGGCGCAGCACGCTGATTCCGGCGATCACGATTCCGGTGTCGCTCATCGGGACATTCGGCTTCATCAAGCTGATGGACTTCTCCATCAACACGCTGACGCTGTTCGGCCTCATCCTCGCGACCGGCATCGTCGTCGACGACGCGATCGTCGTCATCGAGAACATCGAGCGGCACATCGAGCAGTACAAGGTGTCGGCGCGGAAGGCGGCCTCCGACGCGATGGGCGAGGTGCTCGGCGCGGTGATCGCGACGGCGCTGGTGCTGATCGCGGTGTTCGTGCCGGTGGCGTTCTTTCCGGGGACCACGGGACGGCTCTACGCGCAGTTCTCGATGACGATCGCTTTTGCAGTGGCGCTCTCGGCCTTCAACGCCGTCACGCTGACGCCGGCGTTGTCCGCCCTCCTTCTGGATCGCCAGAGCCATCACAAAGGGCGGTTTTTCTCGTTCGTGGAGCGGGTGATCGCGGCGGGCACCCGCGTCTACGTGCGGGGACTCCGGCGCGCCGTCGCCTGGCGCTGGGCGATCGTCGTGGTGTTCGTCGCGACGCTGGGCGTCACGTGGTGGGTGTTGAAGAGCGTGCCGCAGTCGTTCCTGCCCGAAGAGGATCCGGGCTATTTCCTCGTGCAGGTTCAGGCGCCCGCGGGCGCGTCGCTCGAGTACACCAGCGGCATCGCGCATCGCGTGGAACAGATCATCGGAGCGGATCGTGACGTCCTCGCGACGTTCTCCGTCATGGGCTTCAGTTTCAGCGGCGCGTCGTCGAATACCGGGCTCATGTTCGTGCGGCTGAAGCCCTACAACGAACGGCGCGGGCCGGATCATGTGTTGCAGTCGGTGTTGCGGCGCGTCACGGGGCCGCTCTTTTCCATTCCGGGCGCTCTCGTCTTCGCCTTCACGCCGCCTGCAATCCCGGGCCTGAGCCGATTCGGCGGATTCGAATTCCAGGTGCTCGATCAGACGGGCACGAGCATCGACACGCTCGCGCGAGGCGTGCAGGCCGTCGTGGCAGCAGGCAATCGTTCGCCGAAGCTGCGCGGGCTTCTCAGCACGTTCACGGCAAACGATCCGCAGATGCAGGTGACGATCGACCGCGAGCGGGCGCTCGCGCTCGGCCTGCCGCTCGGCGAGATCACCAGCGCGATGCAGATCTTCCTTGGATCGCAGTATGTGAACGACTTCGAGTTCAACAACCGCGCCTACCGCGTGTACGTGCAGGCGGACCAGCAGTTCCGATCGAATCCCGACGCGCTCCGGCGGCTCTACGCGCGATCGCGCACCTCGGAAATGATTCCGCTCGAGCAGGTCGTCAGCCTCCGCGAGACGACCGCGCCGCAGGTGATCAACCACTTCAATCTGTTCCGCTCCGCCGCGAT
The DNA here is from genome assembly GCA_046731735.1 of Acidobacteriota bacterium. GTDB lineage: Bacteria > Acidobacteriota > Vicinamibacteria > Vicinamibacterales > 2-12-FULL-66-21 > JALZOC01. The sequence continues at coordinate 1,322 of JBKPLP010000005.1, read as the reverse complement.
CAACGGATCCGCCGCGCAGGGCGTCAGCTCGGGCGAGGCGCTGAAGGAAATGGAGCGCATCGCGGAGGCGAACCTGCCGCAGGGCATGGGCTACGCGTGGTCCGGGATCTCACTCGAGGAAACGAAGGCGGGCCGGCAGTCGCTCTACATCTTCGGCCTCGCGCTGATACTCGTGTACCTGACGCTGGCGGCGCAGTACGAGAGCCTGGTGCTGCCGTTCATCGTGCTCCTCGGCGTCCCGCTCGCAGTGCTGGGCGCGCTCGGCGCGCAGTGGCTGCGGGGCCTGGCTAACGACGTCTACTGCCAGGTGGGACTCGTCATGCTCATCGGTTTGGCGGCGAAGAACGCCATCCTGATCGTCGAGTTCGCCGAGCAGCTGCGCGAGCGCGGGCTCAGCATCATCGAGGCGGCGATCGAGGCGGCCCGCATCCGGCTGCGTCCGATTCTCATGACCTCGCTCGCCTTCATTCTCGGCGTGCTGCCGCTCGTCTTCGCCAGCGGCGCCGGCGAAGGCGCGCGGCATTCGGTCGGGACCGCGGTCGCCGGCGGCATGCTGCTCTCGACCTTTCTGAACATCGTCTTCATCCCGATTCTGTACGTCGTTGTCCAGACGCTGCGAGGCGGAAGTACTCGGCACCACGAGACCGTGCAACAGCCGGAGCACTGACGGTCGGTCGAACGCCAGAAGAGATCAAACAGGCTGTCCAGCCGGATAAATGCGGTGTCCAATCGAGTGGGCGGGCAATTGACACTTCTCTCGGGGGCGTAGTACGCTGCCCGGTCTATTTCTTGAACCGTAGGGCCTGAGGCAGGCGCTCAGGGCGGTTGAACGGAGGCCACCGGCGGGGGCCGGCGTTCCCGTCGGCGCGGTCGGGCTTGGAGGAGCGGCGATGCAGATCGACGAACGAATCGTCGACGGGGTGATTATTCTCGACCTGAAGGGAAAGATGACGCTCGGCGAAGGCGACGAGCTCCTGAAGGACAAGATCAACTCGCTGATTCAGCAGGACAAGAAGAAGCTGCTGCTCAACCTCGAAGGCGTCCCCTACATCGATAGCGCGGGCCTGGGCGAGATTGTTCGCACGTACACCACGGTGAGCCGGCAGGGAGGGAAGCTGAAGCTCCTGAATCTCACCAAGCGCATTCAGGATCTGCTCGCCATCACGAAGCTGCTGACCGTGTTCGAGACTTACGAATCCGAACCGGATGCAATTAAGAGCTTCGGCAATTAGCCAGACCGCGCACATACCCGCCGCGCTTTGAATGGCGCGACACAGTATTCCGGACATCATCGAACAGGCCGAGCCGCGTCGCGGGCACAC
>JBKPLP010000004.1:0-52126 GCA_046731735.1 Acidobacteriota bacterium | reverse complement strand
TGTCAGCGGAGGAGCTTGCCCGACGACCCGCGCCGGACAAATGGTCAATTCAAGAACTCGCGGCTCACCTCGCTGATGACGAACTCGTCGGTGCCTATCGGATCCGCATGATCCTGTCATCTCCCGGAACCGCGATTCAGGCGTTCGATCAGGACATCTGGGCACGCACTGGAAAGTACGCCAGTACCGATACAAAAGCATCCGTGGAGATGTTCCGTATCCTGAGACAGGCGAACCTTGCACTCCTGCGCTCGCTTGCGCCTGCGGAGTGGAATCTGTACGGAATCCACGCCGAACGCGGCGCTGAGTCCATCCGTGACATCGCGATGTACTACGCTGGCCATGACCTCAATCACTTCAAACAAATCGAGGCCATCCGGAAGCAGCACGGGGGTTAGACCCACGATCGATGTTCAGCGGTCTCGCGGCATGATGACCTTGACGTACCGCAGATTGATCCACCGCGCTGACTGGCGCTGAAGATCCTCCCCAGCGCATCCGATGAATCCGTTCTCGACTCGTGTCACCTTGCAGGTGATTTCGCTCTGAGGCAGATCGGCACTCAGTCTCACAGTTTGACCGACGTTGAACGCGAACCAGTCACCCGCTTGGACCTGTGCCTTCACGGGAACCGTGTGCAATGAATATCCGACGAGTGCACCCACCGCCAGAAACAGAAGAGCAAAGGACTTTCGCACGGATCACCTCCACAATCACTTTTCGCGGCGGGCGTTTCCGCGTCGGCCGATTGGAACCGCTAGCGTTTCTCCACTGGTCCTAGGTAGCGGTCCAGCCCCGCCAATACAGCCTGAATCAGCTCATTCCTCGGGCTGCTATGTCCTCCGCCCAGAACGAGGTACGTTTTGTCGGCCGGAGGAGTCCCCAGACGTTCGAAGAACGGTTTCTGAGAGAGCTCGACGGGAAAGACGTGGTCGTACCGGCCGTTGATCATCACGACTGGAACACTGACCCGCGGCAGGAAATTGAGCTCGTCGACTTCAGGGCGCACATGCTCGGCAGGTAATCCGGCATGCGCGAGGATCAGGACTCTGAACCGCTGTTCCACCGCTCCAACGATCGCGCCGATCCTTCCGCCCCAGCTGTAGCCATAAAAGCCCAGCTTCTCTCGATCGATGTCGCTCCGAGTTTCCAGATAGTCGACGGTGCGCCGGAGATCCTTGATGTATTGAAGCGTCCAGTCCCGGAAAGCGTCCGCGCTCAATGCGCCTGGGGCGGGCCCGCCGCCGCGTTCGAAGGTTCCCTTGTACACGGGAAAAACGGCGGCCCGTCCGCTCTTGATCACGAAGTCAAGGTAGTTGGTGAAGTCGATGTTCTCCTCGATGTTTTCGCTCGAACGGTTCATGCGCGCCCACGCGCCAGGGAAGAAGACGACTGTCTGGTACGGCGGCCGGGACGCGGTGGGCAGAAAGAGATGGAGGATCACTCTTTCGCCGCCATAGGCGGCAGCGATGGTGACCCTCTCCTTCGTCCAGTCACGGTCGGTCGTATCTCGTGACACGATTTCGGCGTGCGGGTCGGTCTTCTCGTACCCATACAGACTCTTCACTAGCGCGAACGCGCTGTCTGGAATCGGAGTTTCGCGCCGGAAATCACGCCACTTGCGATCGAACGGCTCGATCAGGGAGGCATGGGGTTGTTCAATGTACTTGGCGCAGCGAAAGCCGAACGTTCGCTCGCGCTGGAAAGGCGGCCGGCGTTCCGCTTCGCTGAACAAGTATTCCGGGTCGCCGTAGGCGCCGCCGGCGATGTAGCGCTCTCCGTGCAGGGTCTCGTTCCAGCACCATTCCTTCACGTTTCCCGCCATGTCGAAGGTTCCGTACGGGCTGAGGGAGCGATCGTTTCCGATTGGATGCGGTTTCCGCCCGCCGAAGTTGCTGAGGGGGACGATCTCGAAGCCGATACCGATACCGGCGGCATGCCGCCAATGATGAAGCGTCGGCAACGTCTTACCCACGAACTCGGCGTAAGCTGCCGCTTCGTACCAGCTGACGCCAGTGACCGGAAGATCATCTTCTCCTTCCGGGTAGTGCCCCAGCTCCCAGCCTGCCGGTCCCGGCCGGCCGGTTGTATCCCGAAAGTCCTGGAGGGCGTGTGCCCAAGAGAGTTCGCGTCCATCGCGGAGGAAGGGTTGCTTCCAATATTTTTGCTCGTCGTAGCCGCCGGCATCCACGAACCGTTTGAACTCCCGATTGGTGACCTCGTAGCGGTCGATCCAGAAATCGCCGACAGAACGCGGCGCTACGATTGCGGTATCGGTGCCGCCTTGAACGAGAACCATGCCGCGAGGAACGTCCGCGTCCGCTACGAGACGGACGATGAGCTCAATCCTGTCGGGGAACCACGCGGTCGGAGCAACCATCAAGGCGGTGTCGTAACCAGGCTTGGTGAGCTTGACGCGGAGAATGTCTCTGGGAATCCGCATACTGTCAATCGGCGTACGTCCAACGAGCCGCCAGTCCGTATCGGTCCCTCGGTATGACTTGATCGAGACATCGGCGCCGGCGGGCTCGCTGCGAATGGAGAGAGTCCTCGAGATTTTCGGCCATAACCTGGCCAGGATTGGGTCGTCTGGGATATACCGCTCTGACTGCACGGCGAGCGCAAAAGCGTCGCGGTAATTGGCCTGATCGGTCAGGTCCAGCGCTTGCGGCAGGGCCTGCTCTCTCGCCCACCGCTCTTTCGCGGTGCGATAGGAGAACCATGCCGCGAAGCTCAGAAGCGCGGCGATCGCTACGATGACCGTCGCGAGCGGCCAGCGGCGCACCGAGCGCACCCACGTCCCGGGGCCCGACCCTGCCTGAAAAGGCTGGAGCGCGACGACGATGTCGCGTGCGTTTTGATAGCGCGCTGCCGGATCCTTGGCGGTCAGCTTCGCCACCACCTGCGCGAGTTCCGGCGTGACGCTCCGATTGAGCTGGTGCACGGGGGGACATTCCTCGTGCAGGATCGCATCCGCCACCGCGATCGCCGTATTGCCCCCGAACGGCCGCACTCCCGTCAACATCTGATAAAGGACTACGCCTAGCGAGAAAAAATCCGTTCTGTGATCGATCCGCCCGCCGCGCAGCTGCTCCGGGCTCATGTAGGGCAGAGTTCCCATGACCATTCCGATCTCGGTCTGGGTGAGACTCCTCGTGACCGTTGCGAGGTCGCCCATTTCCTCGAGCGGGTGGGACCTCTTCGCTATGCCGAAGTCGAGCAGCTTCACCTGGCCGCGCGGTGTGAGCATGATGTTGGCCGGCTTCAAGTCGCGATGGATGATGCGGTGGGCGTGAGCGTGCTCCAGAGCGGCGGCGATGTCTTGACCGATGCGGGCGGCCTCAGCCGGCGGGAGCGGCCCGGCTTTCAATCTGTCGGCAAGAGTCTCGCCCTCGACGTACTCCATTGCAATGAAATGGACGCCGCCGGCCTCACCCATCTCGTAGATATGGGCTACGTTGGAGTGGCTCACAGCCGATGCGGCCTTCGCCTCCAGCGCGAATCGGCGCAGCCGGTCGCGGTCGACGGCGAGTTCTCCGGGTAGGATCTTCAACGCGACGACCCGATCCAAGTTGGTGTCCCTGGCCAGGTAGACCTCACCCATCCCGCCGGCGCCAAGCCTTCCGTAGATTTCGTAGTGAGAAAGTGACGAGCCAATCATGGAGGAGCAGCCACTCGAAATAGGGATACTACATCGCTAATCGGCGGGGTGGGCGATTGCAGGGTTCGCTTGCCTCATTCGTGATCGAGCTACGGATGGCAAGCCAGCGGCGCTCGCGCCAGGATCACTGAACGATGCTGACGCGGCAACCCAGCAACTGCCCGGCCGTCACAGCCCCTCGCTCGACTCGAACATTCACGATCGCGGGTTGAAGCGAAGCAGGCAACGGTACGGTGACCAGCCAGCGTTCATCGGGTGCGAGCTCGCGGGTTGCCGACCACCCGGCAATTGAGACGCGAACGCGGTTTTGGACCGCGACGTTCGCGATTTGCAGTGTGAGTTCCGGCTGCCAACGATCTGTGGTAATCACGACATCGGGCTGGCGTCCGCCGAGCACCCAGAATCCGTCCTGTTCAATGATGACGCGATTGTCGATCGCATAGACGACGGTTGGGCCGTACCGTGCCGCGGCGCGCGCGCGGGTCACGCCGGCCCATGGTGTCGTGATATGTCGGACCGGGACCAGCGCGACGCTGCGAATCGACTCCGCCGCCGCGGCGTCACCGACGATGGTCAGCGTCGACGCCTGAATGGGTAGGCGAAAGCGGTAGGCGTTGTCAGCTTCGGACACGTGCCACGTCGTCAGCGGCCCCCCAACGCGGCCTATCAGAAGGCGAATTTCCCCGCGCGGCTCGCCGGCAAACGCGAGGCGGAGCCGATAATCACCCGGCGGGACTTCAGAAAGGTTCAACATCACTGCGGTGGCGGGCGTATCGAGTGGCGACGTCGTTATCTCGAGGCGTCGCAACGCGTCTGCCGAGGATAGGACTTGAAAGGGATCCAACTGGACGCCGAGCGGAGTCGCAGCGGGGTCCTCGCGCGCGACGAGACCGAGCTGGGTGCGTGTGGCGATGAGATGCGGCGCCTTGCCGATCTGCCAGGTGCCCACCACGCCGATCGAAAGTACCGCGACAAGGGATCCCGCTGCGAGCGTGGACCGGCTGACCGCATGAGGAGCGAGACGGTTGTGAAGCCAGCGTGACAAGGACCACATCGCGATTGCGGCAATGGCCCAGATGGCAGCGGGGAGAGCCAACTCGCGCGAAACACTCCCGCGGACCGGCCCTTCCGCGGGAATCGCGCGAAAATAGCTGGGAAAACCGGCCGGCAGATTGACCATCGGAGAGACCCAGTCAAGAAAGGCCGAGCGGCCCTCGCCTGCGTTATACGCGAGTGTGCCGCTCGCTCCGAAGCCGAATGCGCACGCGATGAGCACGCTCACTGTCAGCAGTGCGACGCTGAGAGACCGACCGAAGGCGTCTTGCCTGGACCAGAGGGCCGCTACCGTCACCGCGAGCGGGAGCACCAGCGGCGCAAGATACCGCCCGGGCGTCGACCCGCCAAACCAGTTTGGAAAGGCGGCCACGGCCAGGGCGTATGGGATCGCCACGCATGCGAGTTCGACGAGGAGCCGTTTGTGGTGCCGCGAGAGCGCCAGCGCTCCACCGATCCAGAGCAGATGCACCGGAGCATTGGGGATCAACCCGTACTCCTGATCGGCTACTAGACCAAGCACGCCGCTGACCACGCGTTGGGGCTGCAACGGCGATTGGGCGTCGTAGGCCGCCAATGGATCGAGGGTGCCGTACACGTAGCCGAAGAAGAGCAGCCACGCGGTCATACTGACCACGATCGGACTGACCAATCCAAGCAGGGTGCGCCACCGTCGCCGCCAGCCGCCCGGACTTCCAATGACCCGAAAGGCCACCGCGACAGCCAGGATGGCTGCAACCGGCGTGAATCTCGTGTGCAACCAAGGCAGGACGCCGATTCCGACGCCCAGCGCCACGGCGCGCTGGATCGAGAGAGAGGCGGCCGTGAGCATCGCCAGCACGCCAGCGCTGAGCACCGTTCCCGCAACGGAGTCGGGATATATCAGCGTGCTTTGCAGCACGGCGGGTGCCGTCAACGCAGCGCCAGCCCACGCGACCCATGCCGCGGTGCCGTCTGACGTCAGCGCATAGGCGGCTTTCCACACGAACAGCGTCCCGAGTGCGCCTATAGCGGCAATCCACAGCACGACGGCGCGATAACCGCCGACGGCGAGCGCTGGTGCGATGAGCACGGGCAGACCTGGCGCATGCAGCGAGTACAGCGAGCCATCGCGTGCGGGGGGTGCGTAATGAGGCCAGATTCGCCCCGGGTAATAGGCCAGGTAATCACCGCGTTCGTAGTTGTTCGCCACCTTGAGATCGTGATCAACGAGCAGGCTGTGCGCGATGAGCAGGTAGTGCGGCTCGTCTCCAGCCGGCGGCAATTGTTGCTTGTAATGGACCGCAACACAGGCGACGAACGCGAGAGCGCACGCGACGCGCGCTGCGATGCGTGGTTCGAAGAGGAAACGAACGCGGCGTCGATCGACCTGCCCGAGCAACCCGGGCAACGCACACAAGGCGATTGCCAACCATGTCAGACCGACGATAGGGCCTGTCCATATGAGAAACAGGTCAGGAATCGGTAACGGCAGCCACGGCAGCAGGATGAGGAGCGACCACCTGACCGCGCGCGCGGCGTGCTTGACTCTCGCGACGACAGAAAAGAGCGCGACGGTGGCCGCGGTAGAGAGCGCCAGCACCCACACCGGCGCGAGCAATCCGATTCTGCGGCCGCTGAGGGCGTCCATCACGCCGAGCGAACCCAAGGACAACCAGATCGCAATCCCCGCGCCCACCGCGGTCATGAGGGTCGGGACTGACACACCCCGCACCACTGCAGCATACGTGATGAGGAGAAGGAAGCCCGCCGGAGCTTCCCCGGCTCACGTCAGCTCTCTTGCAAGCGACTTGGTGGGCAGCGGCGCTCGGCTTGATGGGAGGCTCGGATGAAACGGACTGGTCTGTTGTGCACGGCGGTCATCGCGCTCGTTACCGTCAGCTGTTCCAAGAGCGAGACTCCGAAGACGCAAGCGCCGGAGCAGCGACCCGCCGCCATCGGCACGGGCGGGGCCGCCTCGAACGACGTCAAGAGTGACGACGACTTCGTGCATGACGTCGCGATCATGAACATGGCGGCAATCGAGCTCAGCAAGATCGCTCTCTCCAAGGGGGTCAGCTCTGACGTCAAGTCATTCGCGCAACGGATGGTCGATGACCATGGCGCAGCGGGTGACAAACTGAAGAGCGCGGTCAGTGGATCGCAGATCGCGTGGCCAGCCCAGCTCGACGACAAGCACAGGAAGGCCGTCGATGAGCTCGCGAAGAAGCAGGGCACCGATTTCGATCGCGACTACGCCGAAGCGATGGTCCACGGCCACCAGGATCTCGCCGCGAGGCTCGAGTCCCGCCTCGACCTGAAGTCGGTGTCGGACTGGAAGGCGGCCGCGGCCGGGCGCACGCAAGACAAGGCGATGCCGGAACCCAAAGTCGAGATGGGAGACGTCGGAGTTCGTCCCGAAAAGAGCGACAATTCGCTCACCATGAAAGTCAATCAGTGGGCGGCCGACACCTACCCCGTCACCCAGAAGCACCTCGACACCGCGAGAACGCTGGAGAACGCGGCGAAGAAACGATCCACCAACTGAAGCGAAGAACCTTGTAGAACCCCGCCGAACCTATCATTTAAACTCTCCGGACACGTGCGCAAAGCCCTCGCCGGAGTGGTCATCGGTATCGGTGCGGCCGTGATCGTGCTCGCGCTCGCGCAAGCCGGGCTGTTCGACACCGCGGAGCTGAAACTCTACGACTGGCGGATGCGGCTCGCCGCCGATCCTGCCGTCGTCAACCACGACATCGTCCTCGTCGAGATCAACGATCTCAGTATTCGTGATCTCGAGCCCGTCGCGGGCCGATGGCCTTGGCCACGAGTTCTCCAGTCGAATCTGATCGACTTCATCGCGCGAGGAAAGCCGCGCGTCATCGCGTACGACGTCATCCTTACCGAGCAGACCAAAGGCACTTTCCCTTTCCTGGATCACGACTGGACAGGGCTGGAGTCCGATACTGCGCTCGTCAAGTCGGTACGGAACGCAGGGAACGTGATTCTGCTGGCGAATTCGGTTGATCCCGGTACGGGTGACAGGCAGGAACCGAACAGCGCGCGCTGGCCCGGCCCTGAGTACAAGCTCGGCCCCACCATCGAACAGCGACCGTTGATTGTTCCACCGTATGCGACGCTGTCCGACGCGGCCGCGGGGCTGGGCCACAACTTTCTCGCCTTCGATCCCGATGGGCCGGCTCGGCGCATGGCACCGTTCGTACGCTCGGGCGACCGATACTTGCCGTCGCTCGGTATCGCCGCAGCGTTGCAGGCCGGTGGGTTCAAGCCTGAGGAAGTGGCGCTGGTGGGCGACGCTATTCGGGTGCGCGATCGGGCGATTCCACTCGTCGCCACCACGGTTCGCGATTCTTTCGAAGGAGCAGCCACGCACGATCAGCTCACCACGCTGATCAACTTTCGGGCCCCGACGACGCTTCCGAACGGCGAACGTCCCTACAAGACCTACGAGGCGCGTCATCTGTTGATCTCAGAGGATCAACTTGCGTCGGATGTGAAGCCGCTCGTGGATCCCGCAGTGTTCAAGGACAAAATCGTATTTGTCGGGCTGAATGCGGCCGGCCTGCTGGACGTGTTCGGCACCCCCTTCGGTTCCGACGCCACGATGCCTGGGATTCAGCTGCACGCGAGCATGGCGGACAGCCTGCTCGCGAACCGGTTCATTCACATGGCGGCACCACGGACGCGTATCGCATCCGTGGTAGTCGGGGCGCTCGCGGTGGGGTTCGTCTCGGCGTTCCTGCCGTTTGCCGCCGCGGCCGCCGTCACTGCGCTGATGCTGGGTGCGTGGACGTGGTTCAGCGTGCATGCCTTCAAAGGCGGATTGTGGCTCAACCTGATTCAGCCACTGGCTACCGGCAGCATCGCGTTGTTCATGGGAACCGCGTATCAGTACTTCGTCGAGGACCGCGAGAAGCGGAAGATGAAGCGCTTGTTCGGCCGCTATGTGTCGCGAGACGTGTACGCGCAACTGGTCGCGCATCCCGAGCTCGCGGAGCTCGGTGGCAAACGGCGCGAGATGACGGTGCTCTTCTCGGACATCCGCGGCTTCACGACCGTCACCGAGAAAGGCAATCCGGAGGAGCTCGTAGCGCAGTTGAACGAGTACTTCTCGCGCATGGTCGAAACGGTGTTCCGGCACCAGGGTACGGTCGATAAATTCGTTGGCGATATGGTCATGGCGCTGTTCGGTGCGCCCCTGGACGACGTTGATCACGCCGAGCACGCGGTCCAGGCCGCGATCGACATGGTGCGGGAGCTTGGCGAATTGAACAAAAGTTGGGCGGCGCGCGGAATGGCGCAGCTCGATATCGGGGTCGGCGTGAACTCAGGCGAGATGATCGCCGGCAATATCGGCTCGTCCGCGATCATGAGCTACACCGTGATCGGCGACAACGTGAACCTCGGTTCGCGGCTCGAGTCGTTGAACAAGGAATACCAGACCCGGATAATCATCAGCGACGCCACTCGCTCCCGACTTACAAATCTGTATGACCTTCGGCCGCTCGGGAACGTGACGGTGAAGGGAAAGAGCAAAGCTGTGGCAATCTACGAACTACAGGTTCCGGCTCCCTTCGCGACCATTAAGGAACAAACCCTATGAAAGCAGCATTCGCCCGGTCGGCGCTTGTCATTACGGCGTTGGCGTGCGCGGCGGTACCCGCGCACGCGCAGTTCGGCGGCCTGATCAACAAGGCCCAGAAGGCCAAGGAGATGAAGGACAAGGCCGATGCGCTGGACTTCTCGGACAAAGAGGAGCGGCAGCTCGGAGAAAAGATCAGCGCAAACCTGGTGGCCAACTACGGCGTTTACCAGGACAAGGAAGTCACAAAGTACGTGACGCTCGTCGGGACCGTCCTGGCCAAGGAATCCGGACATCCCAACCTGAATTGGACCTTCATCGTCCTCGACACCGACGGCGTCAACGCGTTCGCGGCGCCGGGGGGACTCGTCCACGTCACGAAAGGGTTGCTTGGTCTGGTCCGGAACGAGGCGGAGCTGGCCGGCGTACTCGGCCATGAAATCACCCACGTCGACGTCAAGCACACCGTCCGCGCGATTCAGCAGGGACAGGCCATCTCTCTCGGGACGGATGCGGTCGGCAGCAGCGGTCTGAGGGACGAACTGATCGCGAAGGTGGCAGAGAAGGGTTATCACCTGATCCTGGACGGTGAATTCAGCCGCGACGACGAAAACGAGGCGGACGAGAAAGGCGTGAGGCTGGCGAACAAACTCGGCTACGACCCCCACGGTCTCGTAGACGTCCTCAAAAGGCTGGACGCCCGCAATACCGGCCGCGATGAGCGGAACGGGCTGTTCGCGTCGCATCCGGCGACCAAGGATCGCATCGCGAAGGTCGAAAAGCAGATTGCGACCGAGAAGCTCGCGGGGAAGGCGACGGTGCAGGAACGCTACGCATCGAAGATCACCTTGGAAGCGAAGCCGGTGACCGAACTTGCGCTGAACACTGCCGGCGCCGCGGGGCTGGCCGGCGACGAGGCCAAGCCGGCGGACAAGAAGGACGATAAGAGCGCCAAGAAAGAAGAAGAGCCTAAAAAGAAAGGCGGTCTCTTCGGCAAGGTCGGTTTGACGAGCGGTTCCCAGTCACAAAACACTCAGACGGTTGCTTCAGCAGGCGCCCGCGGCGTCCGGCCTGATCGCGACGCAAAGGGCGGATCGAACCCGAGCCGGGTCGTCGTCACCGTGTCGGCCGCAGAGCTCGAGTCGTTCAAGAAAGGGATCGCGTAGGCCCCACTCGTCATGAGCTACGCCGGAATCATCATGGGCGTCGCCGCGTTTGCGGCGACGCTCGTGCTGTCGGGGCTCACGCTGAATCGTTTCATCCGCCGCAAGCTGCGCCTCTCACTGTTCCTGCTCGCCGGCTACGTCATCATCCATCTGATCCTCGCGTTCAACCTGGATGCGGAGGTGCGCCAGGATCTTACGTCGCTGGCGAAGCTTGCCTTCGCGGCAGGGATCATCAACGCGGTCGTCGTTTCTTTCATCAATCCGCTGCGCGTCGACACGGTTCCCGACAGGTTTCCCACCATCCTGCAGGAGTTCATCGTCATCGGGCTGCTCCTCCTGGTGGCGACCTTCGTGTTTCACGACAAGCTGCTGACGACATCCGCGGTCAGCGCGGTCGTGATCGGGTTCGCGCTGCAGGACACGCTGGGGAACGCATTCGCAGGTCTCGCCATTCAAAGCGAGAAGCCGTTCAACATCGGCCATTGGGTGCGGGTCGGCGAGTTCGAGGGGCGGGTTGCAGAAGTCACCTGGCGCGCGACCAAGCTCCGCACAAAATCGGGAAACTTCGTCGTCCTGCCGAACAACATCGTATCGAAGGAAGCAATCACGAATTACTCGGAGCCTGCGGCGCCGACGCGGCTCGAGGTGGAAGTTGGCGCAAGCTATCTGGCGTCGCCGAATGCGGTCAAGGCGGCAGTGGCGGAGGCGCTGGCGAATGCACCGCGAGTGCTGAAGGCCCCCGCCCCCGACATCCTCCTCGTCGGGTTCGCCGATTCCGCGATCACGTATCGCGCGCGCTTCTGGATCGACGACTACGAGCGCGACGAGGCAGCGCGCGACCAGGTCAGGACGGCCATCTACTACGCGTTCCAGCGCTACGGGATCGAGATCCCGTGGCCCATCCAGGTGCAGTACGAAAAAGACTGGAAGGATGCGGATCCCGATGCGCAGGTCCAGGAGCGCGAGCGGCTCCTTGGCCACGTGGATCTCCTCTCGACGCTCAGCCCGGAGCAGCGCCGCGAGATCGCCGCGGCGACGACGTCACGGGTGTATGGAAACGGCGAGGCCATCGTGCGTCAGGGCGATGCCGGCCACTCGATGTTCATCGTCGGCTCGGGGCAGGCGGTCGTGATTCTGGAGCCCGAGAAACGCGAGGTCGCGACAATCGATCGTGGTGGCTACTTCGGAGAGATGTCGCTCCTTACCGGAGAGCCGCGAACCGCGACGGTCGTTGCCCGCGGCGACGTAGTCGTGATCGAGATCGACTCGGAGCTTTTCCGCACGCTCGGCGCCACGCAGCCGTACGCCATCGAACAGATCGGCGTCGCCGCTGTCACGCGGCGGACCGAGCTGGATCAGATCAAGAACGCGTCGCAGGGGACGGCGGTCGCCGAAGCCCCTGCGACGTTCATCGCGCGGATGAAGAAGTTTCTGCGGTTGTAGGGGCGGGGTCTTAAGACCCCGCCCTACCGCGTCACTCGGCGATCACCGATACCGGCCGTCACGGTAGCCGCGGTCGTATCCGGCCTTGAAGCCCTCGCGATAGAAATCCTTGTACTGCTCGCGTGAGCCGTAGCGCGACTCGTAATGACGATCGCCGGATCGATACCACTCGTGCCGCAGTGGATCGAATGACCGGTTCTTGCGGGCGTCTTCAGAACCCTTTTCGATCCCGTCCTGGAAGCCGTTGTCGGCGGCCACGTCCCTGAGACTGCCGTAACGGCCGTACTGCCCCGACGAACTGGGATATTGGGGGTATTGCGGATATTGCGGATACTGCTGTGGATATCCGCCGGCAGTGCCGCCCCACACGCCGCCGTCGCCGCGCGGGACCGCGCGCCCCCGACCGTACCGGCCGTTTCCGTAGCCGCCATATGCGGCGGCCGGACCGTAGCGCTGATAACTGTCCGAGTAACCGGCGGCGTAGCCGGTGCGGAAGCTCTGACGATAACGGTCGAGCGTGCCGTACTCGCGGTGGTATCCCTTGTCCGCCCGCTGGAACGTCTTCTCGTCCTCGTAGGCGAACGGCCGGTTCTTGCGCCCGTCCTTCTCGCCCTGCTTGATGCCTTCGCGGAAGCCGTTGTCGTACGCGACACGCCGCGCGTCGTAGTAGGACTGGCGATCCGGTGCTGAATAGGCCGGGCTGTTATCGAGCCATCCGCGGGTCTGAGCCTGTGCCGACGTCGAGAGAGCGAACGCCGCGAGCGCGACGACGGAGAAGAACAATGAACGTTTCATGAGCGACCTCCGTGGAACTCCTGGTCCGCCGGCCAAAGGAAGGCAGACTGCCGGGGGATTCCGCAAAAGCCGCGCCCATGAGATCAGGCCAGAAATCCGCGGGTTTCAGCAGGGAAGTCGCATTCTGATGACACTTACTGCGACCAGACGAGGACGCGCTCGCCGTGCACGTTCCGGTGGTCGACGATCAGGGTGGGGCCGAACCGCTCGAGATCTTCAACCGTCAGCTTCAGATCTTCGAGATCCATTTTGTTGCCGTTGAAATCGACGGTCGCGCCGTGCATCTTCATCCGCAGCAGCCAGAACGGGATCGTGATCCGGACGATGCGCCCGTCGTCGGGGTCGAAGGCCAGGACGTTCAGCGCGTCGGGCATTGTCGGGTTCGCGGGAGGCGTGCGGTCCGTGTTGGCGCGCAGGTAATGTCCGCGGTTATCGAGCTCGATGAGCGGTTTTTGACCCACGAATCGCTTCTCGACCAGTTCGAATTCGTGCGCTGCGTTCGTGGGGGAGGCCGCGCGGGTCTGCACGTGTTGAGAAAAGAAATACAGTCCAACCCCCGCAACCGCGATGACGCACAGAACCCCCACCACGACAATCCCGAGCACCACCCAGACCCACGTCTTCACCTTACCGGCCATTGGCACTCCTCAGGAGGCTCTTCGCATCCTGCACGCACACCGTATCGTTACCCTGCCCGCAGAGCGTCTCGGCCTCGCGCGCGTAGCCGGCTGCCGCCGTGCGGTCGCCGCGCTTGATCGCCAGCCGACCGAGTTCGACGCGCGCCCGCCCGTTCACCCAGGGCTGCGACGCCGGCGCCGCAGCGACCCGCAGATCCGCCAGCGCCGGGTCGGTCTGGGCGAGTGCCGCGCGTGCCGCCCCTCGTTTGTAGTGCCACAAACCTTCCTCGCCGGGAATCCGGGCTCGGCCATCCTTCTCGAGCGCGTTCAAGCCCTCAGTCAGGAGACCTTCCGCCTGCTGCGGGCGTCCGGCTCGGAGCGCCGTGGCCCCCGCTTCCAGCAGCAATAGGCGATTACGCGGATACAAACGCCGCAGTTCCTGCAACGCCCGGAGGGCGTCGTCGAATCGGCGTTCACGGTTGTATACCAGGACCAGGGCGAACAGCGCGTCGGCCTGGGCGTCGTTCTCGATGCGCCCGGATCCGCCGGCAAGAACCCTCGTCGACGCGGTTTCCTCGAGCATGTGGATGCCGCGCTCGCGGCCGCCGCCGAACCCCGCGACGTACGCCATCATCCGCATCGGCAGGGACAGACTGGCGACGACATAGCGGTAGGTGCCGACAATGAGTCCGGCGTCCTTGCGCCACGGAGCGAGCGACAGGACTTTCTCGTGCTCGTCGTAACACTCTCGGGCCGCACGAAAACCGGCGAGCAGGTGGCCCTCGACCGTTGCCACATACGACGCCTTCAACCCGAGCGCCGCTCCCAAATCGTAGTGTGCCTGGGCATCGTTCGGATTGGCGGACGTCCGCTTCTCCGCAAGCGCGATCGCCTGTTCGACCTCGGCGCGGAACTCACGATCGATCTCAGCGGGAGGTTTGGCGAGATCCACCTTGGCGCGTGAAATCGACCCGAGGTAGTGGTCGACCGTCACGGCGCCGCGGCGGAACAAGAGGTTCAACCACAGGACGCTGGCGAGCGAGCGATGCGGCGCAGGATTGTCAGGAGCCTCGCGCACCGCCCGCCGCAGCAGTTCGAGGGCTTGATCGTGGTCCAGGTTGTAGGCGAGGTCTAACGCGGTCGCTCGCAGGTCGGAGGTAGTTTGTTCCGCCTGAACCCCGATACTACCGACGACGAGAAGTATCGCGATCGCCATTCGGACTACTAAAGCTGGCGGTCGCAATTTCATGGGACTATGATAGCCGTCTGACGCTGCACGCCGGGGCCGGGCTGACCACGATGACAATAGTGGCAGTCCTTTGCGACCGGCGAACGCGAACGTAGAGGAGGAAGTGCATGCCCCCAGGGCGACCGAGAAAGAATGCCGACGTGTTGTTCAAGTCCGCCGAGATGATCGGGTGGGCGATCGGAGGGCTGGAGCGTGAGATCGTGCTCACGCGCGAAAGGCTCTCTGCATTGACGACCCAAGTGACGAAGCTGCGCGCGCGCGCGGGCGTGCGAGGCTCCAGCGGCGCGACGTCGACGACAGGGTCGACGGCCAACGAGGGGACCGCCGGTGGCGGACGGAAGCGTCGCCGCCGCACCATGTCGCCGGAAGCCCGCAAGCGGATCTCCGAAATGATGAAAAAGCGCTGGGCCGAGCGGCGGAAAGGCAGGTAAGGCTAGAGAACGAACCCGCGCCCCAGGCCGCGCTCCGATGCTTTCACGAAAGCCAGGTGCGCGGCCGCCACATCCTCCACCGCCATTCCCAGCGATTTGAAGATCGTGATCTCGTGCGGCGACGTCCGTCCCGGCGTGCTCCCGGCTGCGAGTTCTCCGAGCTCGCCGTGGATGTGTGACGTGTCGAAGCAGCCTTCCTGCATGGGAATGATCAGGTCGCCCGCCTCCGCAGTCGCGCCCGCTCTCGAATCGACGAACACTCGTGCGCGCGCAACGAGTGGCGAATCCATCTCGCGCTGATCCGGACGGCACGCGCCGACCGCGCAGACATGCGTACCGTCGGCGATCCACTCGCTGCGAATGACCGGTTCACGCGCCGCGGTGGCGAGCACCACGATCTCCATCCCCGCAACCGCTTCGCGTGCCGACGGGGAGTCGACGATGGCGGCGGTCGTGCGCGGCTGCATGTCGCGGAGGAAGCCGGCGCGGCTGCTCGCGGTCGGACTCCAGACGCGGATCTCACGAATCGCGCGCACCCTCGTGATCGCCTCGAGGTGACTGCGGCCCTGCACGCCGGTGCCGATGATCGCGAGCGTCGCGGCGTGCTCGTGCGCGAGGAGATCCACCGATACGGCGGAGACAGCGGCCGTGCGCGCTTCAGTGAGGTAGCGCCCGTCGAGGATCGCAACGAGCTCGCCGCTCGCGGGGTCGAGCAGCAGAATGGTCGCCAGGTGCGTCGGCAAACCCGCCGCGGTGTTGCCGTGGAACACGGTCACCAGCTTTGCACCGAGCGCGCCGGGCACAGGGAGATATGCCGGCATCACGCCAAGCATTCCGCGCCCGCCAGCGTCGACGACCGTGCGCACCGGTTGTGCGACCGCGCCGGTCGAGAACGCGATCAGCGCGGTCTCCATTGCCGCGATCAAATCGTCCATCGTGACGACGGCGCGGACATCCTTTTCCGAAAGCAGGAGGGGCATGAGGCATTGCCATGATCGCCGGAATTGCCACAATTGCCATAATTTCGTTCCTTGAACTTAATTACGGCGATTTTGGCAATTATGGCAATTATGGCAATGCGTGATGCGTGGTTCGTGGCAGGTCGGACCCCTTGCTCCGCCGCGCGTGTTATACGAAGGTCATCGCGAGAATCGCCACCGCGAGCAGAATGGCGACGAGCGCCTCCGCGTTGCTGGAAAAATCGTAGTCGATCATGGTGTTCCGTCCTTTCACAGTGTTAGACGGCCCACCGGTGTGGGAAGTTTACCTGTCACCGATCTGTCGTACTCTCGGTGCTGGCCATGTAGCTCTTCCGCGCGCGTACCAGCATTCCGGGCTTCTTCACTCTCACTTCGAGTTTGTGCACTTTGCCATCGAGCAGCTGCGGCGAGAAGCCGAGGACATACTGGCTGTGCAGCTCCTGCGCCACGCGCGTGAACGTCGACGTCAGTTCATCGGTCTTCTTCAACAGGAAAAACCCGCCGCCTGTCTCCTCTGACAGGCGTTTCAGCCCACGGTCTGGACTCGAACGGACCTTCCGCGTGCCGTCGAAGTACTCGTTCTCGAGACCGATCGAGTACACCATCACGTCCTCGAGACGCCCGCGGTCGGTCACATCACCGGACCCGAATTTGCTGGCATTGTCGTCGCCGTCGGTGAACACCAGCACCACTTTTCGTCCGGGGATGCCCTTGAGCTGCGCCATGCTCTGATTCACGGCGTCGTACAGCCGTGTCGGATAGCCGAAGTCCAGCTCCTTCAGCAGCGACACGAGCCGGTCGCGGTCGCCGGTGAATCCCTCGGGATGGAACTCGATCTTGTCGTTGAACGCGCCCACCATCCCCTGATCGTCGGGCAGCAACCGGATGAGGAACTGCTCGGCGGCGCGCTTCACCAGATCGAGCGCGAGCGTCATGCTGCCGCTCGTGTCGAGCATGACGACCACGTTGATTGGCTGCGGCTTGTTGTCGAACAGCGACACGGTCTGGAGCTTGCCGTTGTCGTAGACCTCGAAATCCTCCAGCGTGAGATCCGGGACGAGCCGCTTTTCTGAATCGGTCACGGTCGCGTAGAGGGCGACCGTGCGCGTGACGGTTCGAATCGGTTGCTGTGGTGTCTCGTGCGCCCGTACGGATGCGAGCAGGAGCACCACGGCCAGGGCCATGGGAACCAGGGTTCGGGTCATCGCCTTCTTTCGGTGCAGGAAGCGTTCCTATCGATTATCCCGTACCACGCGCTCCAGAACGGGCTGAATTGCGTCGGCCATGCGCCGGTAGCCGGCCGCGGTGGGGTGGAGGCCGTCTGTTGAATCTAACAGTCTGTCCGGATCATTGGACGCCGCGACCGCGGCCCGCGTATCGACGAACGCCAGACCGGCCTGGCCGCGGATCCAGTCGTTGATCTGCTGCATCCGCGCGTTGTGCTCCGGGGTGGCGGTGTTGTAGGGAATGATCGAGCCCGCCACGACGGCAATGCCCGCGCGCGAGGCATGCGCGTACATCGCGGCGAGGTTGCCGGTGACGTGCTCGACCGGCAGACCTTGGTACACGTCGTTGACGCCGGCGATGATGACCACCGCGCGCGGCGCCGCCGCGATCGCGTCCCGGTCGAAGCGCGCCCGAATGTGATCGCTGCGCTCACCGTTGACGCCGCAGTTGAGCACCTCCCATTCAGGATGCGCCTGCATCAGCCAGTACGCGTACTGGCTGGTCTCGTCGCCGCGGCCGCGTGGCGGCGCCTCGACTGGCGACTGGAACCCCGGCGTCCCCGCCGTCGTCGAATCGCCGAGCGCGACGATTCGGATCGTCACTTGCCTTCGAACAACACCGTCGACGGACCGCGTTCGGCGTGCAGTTTTCTCGAGACGCTCTCGACCTGCCGCATCACGCGCAGGACGTTCAAGCCAAGAATCTTCTTGATCTCATCGTCCGTGTAGCCGCGCCGCAGCAGCTCGGCGGTGAGCACCGGATACTTCGACACGTCCTCGAGACCCTCCGGCACGCTCGTGATCCCGTCGAAGTCGCCGCCGAGCCCGATGTGATCGACGCCGGCGACCTTGCGGATGTGATCGATGTGATCGGCGGCGTCCGAGACGAGGGCCCGCGGCGCCGGATTCGCTTTCGTCCACGCTTCGACGCCGCGCCTGATCGCCGCGTCGTCGTTTGGAGAGAGCTGTTTGAGGCGGGTCTCCTCCGCCGTCTGCAACTTGGTCCACGCCGCGACTTTCGCGGAGAGGAAGCCCGGCACGAACGTGACCATCACCACGCCGCCGTTCTTCGGCAGCAGCTGCAGCACCTGGTCGGGGACGTTGCGCGGAACATCGGTCACGGCGCGCGCGGATGAGTGCGAGAAGATCACCGGCGCGGCGCTCACCCGAATCGCGTCCTCCATCGTGTCGGGGGACACGTGACTCAGATCGACGAGCATTCCCAGCCAGTTCATCTCGCGGACGATTTCTTCGCCGAATGGCGACAGCCCGCCGAATCTCGGATCGTCGGTGGCGCTGTCAGCCCAGCCGGTGTTCTTCGCATGCGTCAACGTCATGTAGCGCGCGCCGAGGCGATAGAACATGCGCAGCGCCGCGATCGAGTTGTCGATCGAGTGGCCCCCCTCCATGCCGATGAGCGACGCAATCTTCCCGGCTTTGAAGATGCGTTCGATGTCGTCGGCGGTCGACGCCAGTTCGAAGGTCTCCGAGTACTGCTTCACCATGCGGTGAACAGTGTCGATCTCCTCGAGCGTCGCCGTCACCGCGGACTGGCCGGCGAGCTCCACCGGCACGTACACCGACCAGAACTGCGCTCCGACGCCGCCGGCGCGCAGCCGCGCGATGTCGGTCATCACCGCCGGTTGCGGCTTCGCGATGTCCAGATTTCTGAAGTCGCGCTTCGCTTTCGTACGAAGCTCCCACGGATAGTCGTTGTGTCCATCGATGAGCGGAACTTCCTTGTGAAGCTTTCGCGCGTGCGCGAGCAGCGCATCGGCGGACTGGGTCGGGGCGGTCGCCATGCCGCCCAGCACGAGCGCGACCAGAAGCAGTTGACGCATACGCGAATACTAATTCGAAGGGGCGTACAATGCGCCAATGAGCGCGGACAAGCCTCCTACCCTCGTCGAGCTGACCTGGGAACACGACCTTGTTCTCAGCGGCAAGTCGGGCGCCATCGATCTCGTTCTGGATAGCGCGTCGAAGGCCGGCCCGTCACCGATGCAGGCGCTGGCGTTCGGATTGGCCGCCTGCATGGCGATGGACGTGGTCCACGTCATCACGAAGGGGCGCTTGCCGCTCCATGGCCTGCGTGCGAGTCTCGTGGGACAGCGCGCGCCAGAGGAGCCGCGGCGATTCACCGCGATCACCCTGCACTACACCATTACGGGGGATGTGCCGCCCGAGAAGGTGGAGCGCGCCATCAAGCTCTCGCGCGAGAAGTACTGCTCGGTGTGGCACTCGATGCGCCAAGATATCGACCTGACGGTCACATATCAGGTGGTTTCTGGCTGATGTTCAGGTCCGCCTGACCGCCCCGGGCAAGGCCGCGGCGAGTCCGCCGCAGCTTCAGCGAAGGCCACGCCGCGGCTATCTGGATTGGATCCGGGGCCTCGCGGTCCTGATCATGATCCAGACGCACGTGCTCGACAGCTGGACACGATGGGATGCGCGCGGCACGTGGCAGTTTTCACTGGCCCTGCTCGTCGGAGGATTCGCCGCGCCGCTCTTTCTCTTCTGCGCGGGCATCTCCGTTGCGCTGTCGGCCGGCTCGCAGCTTCGGCGCCTCGGCAACACGGCTGCGGCCGCGCGCGTGGTGATGCGCCGCGGCTGGTGGCTCTTCCTTCTCGCGTTCGTGTTTCGCCTCCAGGCGTGGATTCTCGGCTGGTCGCACGATCCCCGTTCGCTGTTGAAGGTCGACATCCTGAACGTGATGGGCCCGTCGATCGTCGCCGCCGCAGCGGTGTGGGGCCTGTTTCGCGAGCGCCGCGCCCGGTGCGCGGCGTTTGCCGTGGCGGCCGCGCTCGTCGCCTTCGCAAGCCCAGTGGTTCATGCGACCCCGCTGTTCGATTTCCTGCCCGACCCCCTCGAGAATTACCTGCGCCCGCCGCGCGGCTCCGGCTGGTTCAGCATCTTTCCGTGGACCGGCTTCGTCTTCGCGGGCGCAAGCGCCGGCGTGCTTCTGAACGACATCCAGTCGCCTGACGAGGAGTCGCGGCTCAATGTCTGGGTTGCCGGCGCCGGGATTGCGATCACTCTGCTCGCCTTCGGTGCGTCGTTTCTCCCGAGCGTGGTCGGTCCTTCAGAGTTCTGGGTCGGCTCTCCGTCGTTCTTCTTCATTCGCACCGGAATTCTGACCGCCCTGATCCCCGTGGCGTACCTGTGGAACCAGATCGTTGTCCGCGGCGGATGGAGCCCGATGCAGCAATTTGGGCGGAACTCGCTGTTCATCTACTGGATTCATGTCGAGATGGTCTATGGGTTGATTTCGCTGAAGCTGCACAAGTCGATGACGCATGGGCAGGCCTGGGCGGCTTTTGCCGCTTTCGCCGTTTGTATGCTGTTCTGCTCACTCTTCAAGGACAGAGTGGTCGGGAGGATGCGCGGGTCGAAAGGTCCATCCTACACCGGCGTAAACCGTTGTTGAGGCGGCATTTATGCCCAGCTGTAGGGCAACCGGCCGGTGGCTTGAGAATATGCGGCCAACACAATATAAGATGGGTCGCCTATGATCAGCGTCGCCGCCATCCGGATGCAGCAGTTTGGCGTCCAGTTCTACCAAGCGTCGCTCAGCGCCAGCGACATCGACAAGCTCGTCCGCTTCGAAGTCCTGAGTTACGGTGAGCAGGCCCAGCCGGTCCGCGGCAAAAAAAAGGCCCCGGCGCCATCCAAAGTGAACTGGGACCTGCTGGAGCGGCGGATCGCGGCCAACGAGAAGGCGTATCAGCGGCAAATCATTCGAAAGAAGATCGACGAACTGGTTCAGTACTACGAGCAGTGCCGTCAGGCGCGGGATCTGCCGTCGATCCCCGGCGCGGTCATCATCTCCTGCGACGAAACTCTGAAATTCGAACCGGCGGAGTCGGGCTCGTCGGTCGGCACCCTCAAGGTGCCGGAGCGCGAAGGGATCCTGCGCGCGATCGACGGGCAGCATCGCCTGCTCGCGCTGCACGCCGATATCGAGCGGTTCGGCAGCGAGCCGTTCACGGTTCCGGCGGTGATCTTCGACCGTCTGCCCGACGATCACGTCGTCCAGATGTTCGTCACGATCAACGCGAAGCACACGCGCTTGAACGCCTCTCACCTCGTGTCGCTGTCCGGGCGGCAGCTGTACAGCGACGAAGCGCTCGCCGCCGCGCACGACGTCGTCCGCGCGCTCAACGATCGGGAAGATTCTCCGCTTCATGGAGAAATCAAGCTGCTCGGTGTCGGCAAGGGACGCGTCGCGCAGGCACCGCTCGCCCAGGAGCTCAAGAAGCTTCTCGCGTCGGACGCGTTCGGAGCGGGAAGAAAAGGCGAGGCCTTTCGTGAAGAATCGAAGCGATTCTTCGTCAACTATCTGAAGCAGGCAGCGCAGGTGTTCAATGCCGCGTGGAACGGCCGCAAGTACAGCATCAAGAGCGCGACCGCGCTGCGGGCGTTCATCCGCGTGGCCCCCGACGTCGTGCGGCGGCTCGATCAGGAGCACGCGGACCGTACGGATTTTCGAGCGATCGGCCGTGTCATCGCGCCGTGGGGACGTCGAATCGGAGACTTGCGATTCGAGACCGAAGGCGCCTGGAAGCGCTCGGGAACGACGGTGGATTCGCTGGCGAAGGAACTACGGTTGGCGCTGCAGTATCCTGAAGGCGCCGCGGTGTAGGTGCTGAGGGTGCTCAGGTGCCTAGGGGCCTAGGCGTGCATTCGCGCACTGCTAATCGCTCGCGATTCGCGTTCGCGAATAAAAAAGGGCACCGCCATATATTGGCGATGCCCTTTGCGGTTGTTTGCGGGCGACCCGGCTCCCCAGCAACTCACGGCTCCCTGCCGTAAATATCAGGCCGCCTGCACCTCCCTATAGAGCAAGTGGTGTACCGCTGAATTTCCTAGAGTTTTATGCGTTTACCGGCAATTCCGCGGCTGCTCGCACCACGGAACTGTGCACTCGATTACAATTCTGATCGCCGATTCGGCCGGCCCGCAATCTCCGCGTTTGCGGCCACGCTTTTTGTCGCCTTCCTCACAATTCCCGCGGTTGCACACGCCCAGAATACCGGGCTTGTTAGCGGCCACATCGTGGATGCCCGCACCGGTGCCCCACTATCGAAAGTGCTGGTCGTTGTCGAGGGACTGCCGCTGTCGACGCAGACCGACGACGCCGGCGCGTTCGTGCTGCCGGAGGTGGCGGCCGGGATGCGCCGGCTGTTCGTCTCCGTCGTCGGGTACATCCTCGTCCGGCGCGATGTGCAGGTGATCGCGGGCACGAGCCTGGACGTCACCATCCGCCTGAGCGAGGGCACCGGCACCTACAGTGAGGCGGTTACTGTCGCCGCCGATCGATTTCGCCAAGCGGAGCCGGCGGTCGCCGCCCAGCAGGTGCTCGGCAGCGCCGACATTCAGAACCTGCGTGGCGTGCTCGCCGACGATCCATTGCGTGCGGTGCAGGTGCTGCCGGGTGTTGCCACCGGCGACGACTTCCGGAGCGAGTTCAGCGTGCGCGGCAGCGACTTCATGCACATGAACATGACCGTCGACGGATTCTCGACGCCGTACCTGCTTCACACGGTGCGCGCGGTCGAGGATCGGTCGTCGTCAGGTTCGGTGGCGATGATCAACAGCGACATTCTCGAAGACGTGACGCTCTTGAACGGCGGCTATGCGCAGCGATATGGCGATCGGACCGGATCGGAGCTCGATTTCCGGCTGCGCGACGGCTCGCGCGAGCGGACGCAGGCGCGCGTTGCCGTCAGCGGGACGAGCGCGTCGGTCGTCGGCGAAGGCCCGATTGGCCGCTCCAGGCGCGGCTCGTGGCTGCTCACCGGCCGTCAGAGCTATCTGCAGCTGATCGTCGAGCGGATGTACCCGGAAGGAGAAGGATTCAACTTCAGCTTCTCGGACACGCAGGGCAAGATCGTCTTCGATCTCACCGCGTCGCAACGCGTCGAATTCACGATGCTGGCCGGCCACTCGAAGCTAGAGGAGCAGCGCGACGATCTCGATTCGCGCGACTTCTGGACCGGACGCAACGCGTCGCTCATCGGCATTGGTACGTGGCGGATGACAAAGCCGCGCGCGATCGTCACGGCGCGTGTGATGTCCGCCATGAATCAATTCAGTAACGACGCCGCCGATCGGGTGAAGCTCGACAAAGGGCGCGACAATCAGGTGGCGGGCCGCGTCGATACGGTGGCGGCGCTTTCCGCCCACCTGCAACTGGAGTCCGGCGTGCAGGGGGAGTGGACCGGCGAGACGCGCTTCCGCCAGCGATTCAGCCGCCCGATCAATCAATACCGCGTCATCAACGACTTCAACGACGATGCGAACCGAGTGGGCGGGTATGCCCAGGTCCGTGTGACGGCGGGCCGGGCGACGCTGATCCCGGGTCTCCGCGCCGATCGATGGACACTGACCGGGGAAGCGACCGCGTCACCATGGTTTCAGGGAGAGCTCAAGCTGCCGCTTCGCGCCGCGGTGCGCGGCGGCATAGGGATTTACCGGCAGTTTCCTGAATTCGACCAGGTGATTGGCACGCTCGGTTCGCGCGACGCGCGCGCCCAGCGCGCGGAGCAGTACGATGTCGGCTTCGAGCAGCGCCTCGGCGAGTCGTTCCGCTGGCAGGTCACCGCATTCGATCGCGAAGAGACCGGCTTCTTTCGCCGCGCTGGTGCGGAGACGCGCCTCGTCAACAACGTCGTCGTCCGCGGATCGATCACGGCGCCCTACGTAGCGAGCCTGGAAGGGTTTGCCCGTGGCGTCGAGGTACTGCTCCAGAGACGCAGCGCCAACGGCGTGTCGGGCTGGCTCGCATACTCGTACGGCCGTATTCGCAGCACCGATGCCGCGACGAACGAGACGTTCTGGAGCGACCTGGATCAACGGCACGCGGTCAACCTCTACGTGTCGTATCGCGTCTCGGATCGGACGAGCGTGAGCGCGAAGGCGCGCGTCGGAACGAACGTGCCCGCGCCCGGCTACTACACGAAGGAAGGCAGCGAGTACTTCCTGACGACGTCCCGCAACACGCTGCGCCTCCCCACTTACGCGCGCCTCGACGTGCGCGCAAACCGCACCTTCAACTGGTCGCACAAGCGGCTGACGCTGTTCGCGGAGGTGATCAACCTCTTCGATCGGGACAACGTGCGGTTCAATCCGCCGGGGGTAAGTGTCGCGACACGGAGGGTGTCGAACCTGTTCGAATCGATGATCCCGATCGTGCCGTCGGCGGGGATCCTGATTGAGTTCTAATACCGGCAACTTTCGCCGGAAGTTCAAACAGGAGGAGGAGAGAAGGGAGAAAACAAAAATATTCTCCTTTTCTCCCTTCCTCCTGTTTGATCTGAAGACAGCGAAGACTGCGTGACAGTGAACGCCCTTCACACCTGGCAAGAAGATGCGAATAGATCTCAACTGCGACATGGGCGAGTCGTTCGGCGCGTACACGATTGGCGCTGACGAGCAGGTCATGTCCAGCGTCACGTCGGCAAACATCGCCTGCGGCTTCCACGGCGGCGATCCGGGCGTGATGCGGCGCACGGTGCGCATGGCGCGCGACGCGGGCGTCTCGGTCGGCGCCCACCCGGGGTTCCAGGATCTGGCGGGCTTCGGGCGCCGCGAGGTCCGCATGACGCCCCAAGAAGCCGAGGACATGGTCATCTACCAGATCGGCGCCCTTGCGGGGATCGCCACGTCCGAAGGCGTGCGGCTGCGCCACGTGAAGCCGCACGGCGCGCTCTACAACATGGCCGTCCGCGACGGAGCGCTCGCCGAGTCGATCGCCCGCGCGGTTCACGCCTTCGATCCATCGCTCATCCTCTTTGCTCTACCCGGGTCGGAGCTGGTGCGTGCCGCCGAAGCGTGCGGGCTCGCCGTCGCCGTGGAGGGTTTCGCCGATCGGTCGTACGAGCCCGACGGCTCGCTCACCCCACGCTCGCGAGAAGGCGCGGTCATTCACGACGTGCCATCCGCGGTCGCCCGCGCGGTACGCATGGCCATCGACGGCAGGATCACCGCCTCTGACGGGTCCAAGATCGTCATGCGGGTACAGACGATCTGCATACATGGTGATACGCCCGGCGCGCCGCAGCTGGCGCGGGAAATCCGCGCCGGACTCGAGCGGGCCGGTGTGACGGTCGCGCCCATTTCCGGGATCGCGCGTTGACGTCGATGCTCGCGTGGTGGCACCGCGGGACGCCCGACGGGCGCCGCGCGATCGTCGCCGCGGGCCTCGGTTGGATGCTGGACGCATTCGACGTCACGCTGTTCGCGCTGGCGTTGCCAGCGATCCGGAGGGAGCTCGGGCTTTCCCCTGCGGCTGGCGGGATGCTTGGATCCGTCGCGCTCGTTGCGGCAGCGGCCGGCGGGGTTGCGTTCGGATGGATCTCTGACCGGTTTGGACGGACGCGCGCCTTGATGCTGAGTGTGATCCTTTACTCGGTATTCACGGCAGCGTGCGGATTCGCAGCGAACTTCGCGCAGTTCGTCGTCTTCAGGGTCTTGCTCGGGTTGGGTATGGGCGGCGAGTGGGCGAGCGGCGCCTCGCTCGTCTCGGAGACGTGGAACGCGGAAGACCGCGGCAAGGCGCTCGCGCTGATGCAGAGCGGCTGGGCGATCGGCTACGGGCTGGCCGCAGCCGTCAACTACCTGGTACAGCCCAGGTTCGGATGGCGCGCCGTGTTCTTCGTCGGCATCCTCCCGGCGTTTCTGACCATCTGGGTGCGGCGCAACGTGCGTGAGCCCGACATCTGGCAGCGTAGTGTGCGTGGCGGCGCACGCCCGCGGATCAGCCATCTTTTTGCCCGGGGACTCGCGCCGCTCACGATTGCCTTGACGGCAATGAACGCGTGCACGCTGTTCGGATGGTGGAGCTTCAATCTCTGGCTCCCGAGCTACCTCCAGGAGCCGGCGTCGCGCGGCGGACTCGGCCTGCAGATGCTTTCGAGTTCCACATTGATCGTCGTCATGCAGGCGGGCATGTGGCTGGGCTACGTCACGTTTGGATACGTCAGCGATCGCATCGGACGCAAGCGGACGTACGTCACGTACCTTGTGGCCGCGGCGGTCCTGCTGTTTGCCTACGTGTCGGTCCGCGAGCCGATGGCGCTGCTCGTACTCGGGCCTTTCGTCGCGTTCTTCGCGACCGGGTACTACAGCGGGTTCGGCGCTGTGACCGCCGAGATCTTCCCGACCGCGATCCGCGGAACCGCCCAGGGCTTCACCTACAACACCGGCCGCATCGTGTCCGCCGCGGCGCCGTTCACCGTCGGCACCCTCGCGCAGACTCATGGGTTCAGCGCCGCGCTCTCCATCTCATCGTTGGCGTTTCTCGCCGCCGCCGTGTTCTGGATCTGGATACCGGAGACGCGGGGCCGTCAACTGACGTAGGATCGTCGAAGCCGAACTGCCGGCCGGCAACGCCGATGTCACAAAGATGCTGAAAGGTACGCGGT
Organism: Acidobacteriota bacterium; assembly: GCA_046731735.1. Classification (GTDB taxonomy): domain Bacteria; phylum Acidobacteriota; class Vicinamibacteria; order Vicinamibacterales; family 2-12-FULL-66-21; genus JALZOC01. Next base: position 25,498 of record JBKPLP010000004.1, on the reverse strand, counting down.
CCGCGCAGGTCACCAAGGTACAGCCGGTGAGCGTGCACGGCCAGATTTCGCTCGACATCTACTTCATCGAACCCGACGATCCGCAGGGGCAGGTCAGGCTCGCGCGCGTAGGGCCGGAGGCCGTGCCGCGGAACCTCGAGCCGGGCGACAACGTGGACCTCCATTACATGCTCGGCGTGGTGACCAGTATCACGAAGCGTTAGCCGGTCTCGCCTTTTACCTTTTACCTTTTACCTTTTACCTTTTACCTTTTACCTTTTTCCTTTTCCCTTGCTAAGATCACCAAAGCCCCCCCTTCCAGGAGTTCTTGACCCATGCGTAACTGGCTTTCCGCATTCGCACTAGCGCTGTGCTCCGCTTCGCTTCTCCACGCGCAGGCGGCGGCGCCTGTGAAGCCCGCTCCGCCGACTCCGCAGGCGCCCGCGCAGGGAAACCCGTCACGCGATGTTTCTCCGCGCGACGCCTCGCTGCCGTCCGTTCGATCGATCATCGACAAGTACTTGGAGGCTATCGGCGGTCGCAAAGCGATCATGGCGCACTCCTCCTCTCACGCGACTGGAACCTTTACCGTTGGCGGTGCCGGCATCACCGGTACCGTGCACATCTACAACGCGAAACCGGCGAAATCGCTGGTGAGGACCAGCATTGGCGGTATCGGCGACATCATGGAGGGATTCGACGGCACGCACGCGTGGGGGCTGAGCCCCATGACCGGCCCAACCCTCGCTGAAGGCGCGGAGCTCGCCCAGAAGCAGTTCGACGCCGACTTCTACGGCGATCTCCACGACGATGCGAAGTACACCTCCATGAAAGTGCTGGAGAAAACCACGTTCGAGGGACGTCCCGTCTACAAACTCAGCATGGCCAAGAAAATCGGTGGCGAGGACATCGAGTACTACGACGCCGAAACCGGTCTCAAGCTCGGGACCACGGGCACGCGCGAAGGCCCGATGGGCCCGATGACGATCACGGCGACACAGTCCGACTACAAGAAGTTCGGCGACGTGATGGTGCCGACGACGCTGAAGCAGAGCTTCTCGGGCGTGAACAACGTGATCACCATCACTGCCGTCGAGTGGGACAACGTGCCCGCGTCGATGTTCGAGATCCCCGAAAAGATCAAGGCGCTCATCAAGTGACGCTTGCGCGTGGTTGGCTCGCGGCCTGTGTCGTTGCCGCGATCGCTGGAACGCCGGGCGCTGCCGCGCAGGTCCCGCTTGCCGCGGACACGTTCGACGCCGCCTGGACGATCATCCGCGACACGCATTTCGACAAGACCATGAATGGTCTCGACTGGGACGCCGTGCGCGCGGAGCTGAAGCCGCGCGCCGCGGCCGCGAAGTCGGAGTCGGAGCTGCGCGCGATCATCCGGGACATGCTCGGACGCCTTGGACTGTCGCACTTCGCCTTGATTCCGTCGACCGCCGAGGCACCGGGGGGAGGCCCGCGATCCGGCGGCGCTGACGCCGACGCCGGCTTCGACGTCCGGTTGATTGGAGGCGATCTCGTCGTCACGAGGGTAAGCCACGATGCCGCATCGCTGGTCCGTCCCGGCTGGCGCATTCTCACAATCGAGTCCGCCGCGACGGCGGATCTCCTGAAGGCCCTTCCGGAGGGCGCAAACGAGCGTCTGCTGAACGTCGAGGCCTGGCGCATCGCGCAGACGCGCCTGCGCGGGCCTGCGGGGTCGAGGGTCAACGTGACGTTCGAGAAAGGTGACGGCACGCCGGTCGCGCTCGCGCTCGAACGCCATCCCGAGCAGGGTGAGGCGGTCACGGTCGGTCACCTGCCCACGATGCACGTGCGGGTCGAGAAGGAGAAGAAAACGACGGCCGGTGGCCACACCGTCGGCGTGATTGGCTTCAATGTGTGGATGGCTACCGTCGACGCGCAATTCCAGCAGGCGATGGATCAATTCCGCGGGGCCGACGGGATCGTGATTGACCTGCGCGGGAATCCCGGCGGGCTCGCTGCCATGCTGATGGGGATTTCGGGGCAATTCGTCACCGAGCGAAAGACCCTTGGGGTCATGAAAATGCGCGACACCGAACTCAAGTTCGCGGCGAACCCGCGCATCCTCAGCGCGACCGGAGAACGCGTGCAGCCGTACGCCGGCCCGCTCGCGATTCTCGTCGACGCGATGTCCGGAAGCGCGTCCGAGTGCTTCACCGGCGGCATGCAGTCGATCGGGCGCGCCCGCGTTTTCGGACAGGTTTCGATGGGCCAGGCGCTGCCGGCGTTGTTCGACCGTCTGCCGAACGGAGACGTGCTGATTCATGCGTATGGCGATTTCGTCACCGCCACCGGCACCAGGCTCGAGGGACGCGGCGTCATTCCCGACGAAATCGTGCCGCTCAGGCGCGAGGAGTTGTTGACGGGGAAGGACCGCACACTGGACGCCGCCCTCGCGTGGATCGACCGCACTGCCGCTAGACAGCCTTAACATCCTTGAAAGACGGCACTTGCGGGAACTATTGTTGCGCTTGCGCGAGCCGTCTGATAGACTGAGCATCACCTACGCCAATCGTTTCTCTTCCAGCCCAAAACGGTTATTTCGGGAGTGTTTGAATGGAGCAGCGCCGGCTGCGTCTCGGTGACATATTGGACGACTACTGTCCGCGCGAACGGAGGCTGACCAACCATGCCGTCGTCGCGATGATCGAAGAGGATGTCAAGCAGACCCGCTGCACGACGTGCGACGCGGAGCACGCTTACAAGGGGGGCAAGCTTCCGCGGCGTCGCAAGAAGGAAACGCCGTCTGCGCTCTTCAAGGAAGTGCTTGCCGGCCACCCGTCGCCCGATGGCATCCCGATCGCTTCCGAAGTCGCCCCTGAGATTCCCGACGTTCCGGCCGTGCCGGTTGCGGCAGCGCCGCCAGCTGTCAGTGTTCCCGAGCCGGCGCCGGCGACGATCGCGGCGACTCCTGTAGACGATGAAGGTCAGGGCCAGTCCGGCGCCGAGCAGGCCGAGCAGGGCGGACCGCTTCCCGTCGAAGAAGGTCCCGTTCATCGCCCCCTCATCCGCGCGCAGCTGCCGCGCATCGAAGGGCAGAAGGAAGAGCGGCGTCTGCCCGAATTCACGATTCGACAGCGCGGGGCGGGGAACGGTCATTTCCGCGGCATGAAAGCGCACCGGCCCAGCGGGCAAGGCAACCCGAACGGCGCGAACGGCAACCGCACCCATGGCGGATCGCGCTTCGCGGGTTCGCGATCGTCCAGCTCCGGCCGCAGCCAGGCGGGAGGCCGCGGTGCCGGCGGAGGGTTCCGATCCGGCGGCGGACGCAAGCGATCGCGGTAGGCCTACAGGTCGCAGGGTACAGGTCGCAGGGTACAGGCCCCTGCGACACGCTGAAGCTTCTCTCCAATTCCTACCTGTACCCTGTCCCCTTGTAGCCTGTACCCTGTGCCGTATGACTCTCCAGAACAAGACCGGCCTCATCGTCGGGGTTGCCAACAAGCGCTCGATCTCGTGGGCCATCGCGCAGGCCGCATCCGCAGCCGGCGCCCGTCTCGCCGTGACCTACCAGGGCGAGCGTCTCGAAGAAAATGTCCGCGAGCTCTCCGCCGGTCTGGCTAATCCGCTGATCCTCCCATGCGACGTAACAGACGATGCGCAAATCGAGCATGTCTTCGCGGAAATCGATCGCGAATTCGGCGGGCTCGACTTTCTCGTACACGGCGCGGCGTACGCGCCGCGCGAGGAGCTCGCGGCGCCGTTCGTGCAGACGTCGCGCGAAGGGTTCCGTGTGTCGCTCGACATCAGCGCGTATTCGCTCGTGGCGCTCGCGCGCGGCGCGGTGCCGCTCATGGAGCGGCGCGGCGGCGGCAGCATCCTCACGCTGACCTATCTCGGCAGCGAGCGCGTATTCCAGAACTACAACGTCATGGGAGTGGCGAAAGCTGCGCTCGAATCGTGCGTGCGTTATCTCGCCGCCGATCTTGGACCAAAAGGAATTCGGGTGAACGCCATCTCCGCGGGTCCAATCAAGACGCTCGCGGCGTCGGGTATTTCCGGATTCACCAGCATCCTTCAGCACTACCGCGACCGTGCGCCGCTGCGGCGCACGGTGGACACGTCAGACGTGGCGGATGCCGCCATGTTTCTGCTGGGTTCGGCCGGGCGCGGAGTGACGGCCGAGGTTCTCATGGTCGATGGTGGTTACCACGCGACCGGGATGTAAGTTCACTCTATAATTCCGCGCAGAGAAGTGGGCCCACTGCGAGACCCGGTCCTGCGCGCCCTCGTGCCTGTCATCACCCTGATTGGCGGCTGCGGCGGCAGCACCACTCCGACGGCGCCCAGCAGCACGCTGCTCATCTCGGGCGCTCCTGCGACATTCGCGCTCGGATCCTCACAGCAGCTTCGGGCGAGCATGGCTCTGCGCCTGCGCATCACCTATCCCCATTGACGGGTCGGGTGCGCTTCCCGCGTAATGCGGAAGAGAGCGCGCGACACTTCGTTAGAATAGGCAGGAGAGGTTTGCTCATGAAGAAGCTACAGACCGTCCTGCTCATCCTTGCGCTCGCCGCGCCGCTCGGTTCGGTTGCCTGCGGCGGCGGCGTCATCTCGCCGCCCCGGAACGCTGCGAACGCGCCTCCAGACGACCCGACGATCACGCTACGCGTCAAGACGGCGCTGCTCAACGCGCAGGATGTCTCATCCACGATCGACGTGGAGACGGCCCAGGGAGTCGTGACGCTGTCCGGCAAGGTGAAGTCAAAGGACGAGGAGACCAAGGCGATCGCGGCGGCGCGAACCATCCGCGGCGTCACAGACGTCAAGTCGAAGCTCGAAATACAGCCGTAGCGGAAGTTCTGAGTGTCTGAGCGCGTCCTGCGCGTCAGCAGCGTTCGCACCGCGACCGCGTCGTCGCGCATCGTGCGCCTGCATCTCGGCGGAGCCGCATTTCCTTTCCGTCCCGGACAGAGCGTGACGCTGGGGCCGCCGGAACAGCCGGCGCGCGTCCCCTATTCCCTTGCGTCCGCGCCCGAGGATGTGGTGCGGGATGACTCCCTCGAATTCCTCATCAAGGTCGATGCGGCCGGCCGTTGGGGTGAAGAGTTCGAGCCGTTGCAGCGAGGCACGCGGCTCGGCATCGGCGCGCCGTCCGGGAAGTTCGTGTTTCCCGAGTCGCCGCGCGAGTGCCGGTTCGTCTTCATCGCCGGCGGAACCGGCATCGCGCCGGTGCGCTCGATGACCCGCCACGCGATCGCTGCACGCGTGCCGGGCAGGATTCGCATGCTGTACAGCGCGCGCACGCCACGCGATTTCGCCTACCTGCCGGAGCTGCGCGGCATGGCGCGGAGGGGAGAGATCGACCTGTCGCTCACCGCCACGCGACAGATGTCTCCGCGGTGGCGCGGATCGAAGGGAAGGATAGTGGCGCCGCAGCTGGCGCTGCTCGTCGACGACCCGGCGACGCTGTGTTTCGTGTGCGGACCCGCGTCGATGGTGGAAGATATCCCGCTGCAGCTCCAGCAGCTCGGGGTCGACAAGTCGAGAATCCTGCTGGAAGACTGGTGACGAAGAATTGCCAGAATTGCCAAAATTGACAGAATCGCCGGAATTTTCTTCGCTGAATTTTTGAAATTCAGGGAACGAAATTCTGGCAATTCCGGCGATTCTGCCAATTCCGGCGATTCTGCCAATTCCGCCGATTGTGGCAATTCCCTAGATGATTCCCGCCGCCGCGCGTTGAATATCGACGTCCGTGAGGTCCGGGAACGGAGACGTGACCAGCGCTTCGGGGTGCGCCGCGTCGCGGCCGGCGCGACGCTTTCGTCGCGACTTGTCCTGATACATGCGGCTGTCGGCCGTCGCCAGCAGCGATTCGTACGATTCGCCGTCCTGCGGGAAGACCGCAGCGCCGACGCTGACCCCGAGCTCGACGCGCCTGCCTGGCCGCGCCTCGAACACGACTTCGTCGATGCTCTGCTGCAGCTCCGCGCGCTTGTGCTCCGCCTCGTCCGCGCCGCATCCCGACAACACGACGATGAATTCATCTCCCGCGTAGCGCACGCAGATGTCATAGGGCCGAATCGCGGTGCGCAGCACGCGCGCCACCTCGCAGAGCGCACGATCGCCGACGTGGTGGCCGTGGGTGTCGTTGATCTCCTTGAAGTTGTCCAGGTCCATGACCATCAGCGAGACTTCGGACTTCAGTCGTTCGGCGCGCGCCAGCTCCCGCGTCAGATGCATGAATAGGAAACGCGTGTTCGGGAGACCGGTCAGCGGATCCGTCAGCGAATCTTCCTGCGTCTGCTCGAACAGCATCGAGTTGTTGATGACCGCGGCCGCCTGCTCGGAAACCCGATCGAGCAGCCGGCGGTGATCGTCGCGGTAGAAGGCGGCGTCGACGTGGTACACCGACAAGGTCCCGATGAAGCGTTCGTTGAAGAGCAGCGGGCAGACGAGCGCGGACTGCAGGTTGGTGTGCAGCGACGCGAGCCCGGCGGCCTCGAGGTCGGCGCTCGGACGGGCATTGACCAGCGCGCGCCGGTTGCGCGCGACCCAGCCCGTCAACCCCTCGCCCGTGTGAACGGCGATTTGCTGGACGATCTCCGCGTCAGTGCCGGTCGCGAACCGGCAGCGCAGCGTCTCGGTCTCCTCGTCGTACAGAAACAGCGCGGCGCATGAGAACGGCACCAGATTGCTCAGCTTCGCCGAAATCAGCGCCATCGTGTCCGAGACGCCAAGGCTCGTGCCCATGGCCTGCGCGATCTCGTACAGGGCGTAGATTTCACGGTGTGCGAGCGCGATGTCGTCGAATACGTTCTTTTTGCCCGGTTCCGGGGTGAGCCCCGTTGCCGGCCGCCCGATCGCCTGCCCGTGATCTTCCGGCGCCGGACGCCTGATCGCCTGCTCGAGCGCGCCAGCTTCCACCTGCAGGACCGGCAACAGCGCGACGAACTTGTCGACGACGGTCGGATCCAATCCCTTGCCGGCTTCCTGCTGCAACAGCCCAATCGCCGCGTCGAAGCTCATGGCCTTGTGATACGGCCGTTCCGCCATCAGCGCGTCGAAGTAGTCGACGACCGACAGGATGCGGGCGCCGAGCGGGATCTCCTCGCCCTTCAGTCCCGACGGATACCCCTTGCCGTCCCAACGTTCGTGATGGCTGAGGATCAGCGGGGATACGGGATAGGGGAAGGGGACCGCGCTGATGATGTCGGCGCCGACCTTCGGGTGCGCGCGAATCTTCTGGAACTCTTCCGGCGTGAGCGGCCCTGGCTTCGAGAGAATATGCTCGGGGACCGCGAGCTTGCCGATGTCGTGCAGCAGCGCCGCGGTCTTGACGCCCTGAATCTCGTTCTCGCTCATGTCGAGCGCACGCGCCAGCGCCGCGGCGTAGAGCTGCACGCGCCGGATGTGCGACTGCGACGTCTGATCCTTGGCGTCGATCGCGAGGGCCAGCGCTTCGATGGTCGCCAGGTGCAGATCCGCCATCTCGCGCACGTGGCGCTGCTCGTCGTCGATGCGCCCCAGGTACATGCGGTAGCCCTGGTACGTGAAATAGAGCGGCGCGGCGGCCAGCGGCAGAATCCACCGGAAAGAAACCGCGTCCAGCACCAGCACCGCGACCGCGGACACGCCAGCCCCGACAAAGTAGCTGGACGCCGTCCAGAGGAAGTTCTCGTTCCAGACGTGCACGATGCTCTGACGCGTCGACAGCGCGATGGCGGTGGCGACCATCGCGGTGTTGATCAGGAAATACGAGGTCGCCGCGCCGACCAGAGGCTTCGGCAGCGTCCACAGGTCGAAACGTCCGTGCGATCCGCCGAGCCAGTCATAGATCTGCCCGGCGGCCTGCACCGTGACCACGAGGCACGCCATGCTGAACAGCGTGCGGTAGGCCGGGTTCCTCTCCTTGATCCGGAAGGTGCACTGACTCCACGCACTCACCGCCGCGACGATCATCGTCTCGTTCGGCCCGAGCAGCAGCAGCGAGGCGAAGTCGACCGAGTACGAAACCGACATGGTCGATCCGCTGCGCGCCAGCGGCAGCGTGACCTTGAACACGGAGGCCAGTGATGAAAGGATGACCAGCAGCAGGAACAGCCACGGGGACTCGAAGGACCTGACCGGAAAAAAGGCGACGACGAGGGCTGCCCCTATGCCGATGACCGCACAGACGAACGCTCTGGCGGGAACAGGAAGCGTCCTCATTGCGATGGCGGAGGCCCTTTCGCGCCCCACACGACATGGTCTTCTTCACTTTCGAGATCGCCGGCCCCCCAGACAACGTTCCTGCATTCGTCGGATTCGTTCTCGTTCTCGTCACAGCTCGTGCCCCAGACGACGTTACTGCACTGGTCAGGATCGGAATTATCTTGTTCGCACGAAGCGCCCCAGCTCACGCCCCGGCAATCATCGCCGCCACAGATGGTCCCCCACACCACGTTGGTGCCCCAGACAACTCTGTCGCTGGAATCCCCGACGATGCCCCAGTTAATCCCGCTCGCCACGCTGGTGCCCCACACGACCGTGTCGCAATCTTCCGTCTCAGGCGGGCAAGTCGTGCCCCAGACGACCGTCGCACCTTCCTCTGTCGTCTCCGCGCCCCACATGAGATTCGGGCGCCACGCGTTCGCGGCAGGGTCGATCATTCCGCCGCCAACGCGGCGGTTGCCCCAGTTGATGTGGCGGTTCCACGCAACCGGATCTCCCCCCTCGACGGTTCCATCGAGTGAGGCCGATACGCCGACGGCGAAATCCCGCGCGAGCTGCACGGCCCCTCTCGCGTTCAGGAAGCCGGCGCCCTGCGTGAGGTCGTTGTACTTCGGGTTGTGCTCCGCCGTGAACTGCAGTACCGCCTTCACGAGATTCGGAGTGAGCGCGGGGTTCGCCTGAATCATCAGCGCGATGGTGCCCGTGACGACCGGGGCGGACATGCTCGTTCCACTCAGGCTGAGATACGGTTCCGTGGCGGTCGCGATCGTTCCCCACAGGCGCATGGATGGATGCGTTGCGTAGAGCAGGGTCGAAGGATCCGTCAGCGATTCGATCCCCACGCCGGGCGCGACGATGTCGGGCTTGGCGGCGTAGTCGATGTAGGTCGGACCACGCGAGCTGAACCCCGCGACGGTGTCGTCGTTGCGCTTGATGGTTCCGTTGTGGCTCGAGGCACCGACGGTCAGGACCCACGGCGCGTTGCCCGGCGCCGTGATGCCGCCGTACTGCGCGTGGCCCTCCGCGTCGCGGCCGAGATTACCGCCGGCGGTGACCACGACGATCCCGGCCTGCACTGCTCGCTTCGCTGCCTGGGTCAACGGGTCGGTGCGGTAGGACTCGTACACACCCGCGGCAACCGAGAGGTTGATCACGCGGATGTTGAACGCCTTCCGATGCTCGACGGCGTAGTCGAGTGCGGCGATCACGTTGCTGATATACCCGTATCCGGATCCGTCCAGCACCTTGAGCACGACGAGGTTCGCGGCAGGCGCGATCCCCTTTCTCGCGCCACCTGAGTCGTAACCGTTGCCGGCGATGATTCCAGCGACGTGCGTTCCATGGCCGTAGTCGTCGTAGGGAGTGCGCTGGAAGTCCACGAAGTCCGCGAAGTGCACCACCCGGTCCGAACCGAGATCGTCGTGCCACGACGCAACGCCCGAATCGATGATCGCGACACCTACGCCGGCGCCGTCGAACCCGAGCGTCTGCCGTACCCACGAAGCACCCACGGTCGCCCCGGTACGCTCCATCGTGCCGCTGACGCGGCGGTCGAGACGCACCGATGCGACATCAGGACGCGCCGCCAGGATTTCCAGCGCGCCGTCAGGGATGAGCGCGACCTGTCCGCGTACCAGGCCCAGACGCCGGCCAGCCTTGCCGCCGACCGTCTGAATCAGCGCGTCGGCGGGGCCGCCGTCGGTGGTTTCGATGATGACTCGGGAGGTCCCGCGGCCGGCCAGGGCCCGCGCCCGCAACGGTCCGTCCAGCCTGTCGAGCGCAGGGGTACCGGCCCCGAGGACAGGGGTACTCGCGATCGCTAGGAGTGCGATGAAGAGTAGAAGTCGTTTGACCATCGCGGGAGCCGGTAGGCCGAACCGCTTCGCGCGTTGCAAAGCGGCTGCCCGGGGAAGCGCCGGATCGAGTGGTCCGGCTATTCTATTGCGAAAACTGTATTTAGGTTACGGTACCGGTCGTCGTTCAAGCCACTGAGAATTCCGGGGATACGGGCTTTCGCGTACCGTTTTGCAGCCGGCAATACAAATCCGTCGTCGGCTTACTGCTCGCGCGCTGCTGCCTTCGCCGGCCGCTGGTCGTTCTCCAACTCGTATTCCACGATTTTCCGATACAGCGTGCCGCGGCTGATCTCCAGGATACCTGCGGCCTGTTTCTTATTCCAGTTGACCGCCTCGAGAACCCGGACGATGTGGGCACGCTCGGCGTCGGCAAGCGAGGGTAGACGCTGCTGGCCGCCTTCGGGCTGGATTTCGGACGCGTGCAGGAACTCGACGTCCGTGCCGCGAATCGTGCGCCCCGGCGATGACAGCGCCGCGCGGGCGACCGTGCTTTCCAACTCGCGGATGTTCCCCGGCCAGTGGTAGTGCATCAACAGGTCGACCGCTTCCTTGGCGAACGTTTTCCCGTCCAGCGGCAGTCCGTTGGCCGCACAGTAGCGCGCGAGGAATCGCTGCGCGAGGACGGGGATGTCGCTTGCCCGCTCCTTCAGCGACGGCAGACGGATCGAGAACGCGTTGACGCGGTAATAGAGGTCCTCGCGGAAGCGCGAGTCGCGCACGAACTGATCGAGCGGGCGGTTGGTCGCGGAGATCAGCCGGAAGTTGACCTCGATCGATTCGTTTCCACCGAGCCGCTCGAAGCGCCGCTCTTCGAGCGCGCGCAGCAGCTTCGCCTGCCCGACCAGTGCGAGATCGCCGATCTCGTCCAGGAACAAGGTCCCGTTATTCGCGAGCTCCAGCCGCCCGGGCTTTCGATCGTGCGCGCCCGTGAATGCTCCCTTCTCGTATCCGAACAGCTCCGACTCGAACAGCGTATCGGGCAGCGCCGCGCAGTTCACGCCCTGGAACTTGTTGGTGCCGCGGCGGCTCAGCTCATGAATCATCCGCGCCACGACTTCCTTGCCCGATCCCGTCGGCCCGAGGATCAGCACGGAGATGTCCGACTTCGCCGCCGTGCGGATCCATTCGAAGACGACGAGCATTTTCTCGTCGCGGCCGATCATTTCGCGGAAGCGCTGCACGGCGGGGGAGCGATCCTCGTGACTGACCGTGGCGCGGCGCTCGAGGAACTCGTCGAGGAGATCGCGGACCGTGTCGCTGGCCGGCTGGACGAACGCGTATTTCGCCGCTCCGGGACCGGGCGCTTTGGCGGCAACGCCGAAGGTCACGAGCTCGCGGACACAATTCTCGATGTCGAGCCGCATGCGCCCGAACGTCTGCATGAGCGCCTCGATATCGAACGACTCCTCCGGTCGCGCGCACAGGAAGCGCAGCAGCCCGGCCCGCAACGGCGACTGGACGAGCGCGTGAAACCGCGGCTCGATCTCTGAGGGTTCGACGCGGCGGCCGGACGTAACGGAGGCGTTGTCCATGTTGCTGCTCATGCGCGCGGGACTTCGTCGGTGCCGCGCGGCGCCGAGCCGTGCGCGCGGTAATAGTCGGACTGGAATTGCTCGATCAACTGCTTCATCGCGACCGCATCACGCTTCCGGTGGCCGTGGCACCGCACGGGACTCACCCCGCCGGAGCTTTCGATCATGACATCTGCAAAGAACAGATTTCGGTCGATCATCACCGACGCGACATGCGCCAGGTGGATCGATTGTTCGCGCCCGCCGAAGGGCTCCGGCTTGTAGAACACGATACTCGAGGGAGTGACGGCGACCTGCGCCGGAAAGAGCAGGTTGCTGCGGCTCAGGCGGCTGGCGCGGAACACGTGTGCTCCCGGCACCGGGCGCCCCTTGTACCAGAAAAATGCAATGACTGCCGCCGCAATCGCGACCGCTGCCGCGATCCACAGCGCAGCATCGCCGGGATCCAGACGCATCATTTCATCGGTCCAGGCTCGAACAAACTGTATGGGGAGCGGAAATCAACGTTCGCCCGTCAGACCCTGTGCTGTCAAGGGATTTCGCCCGCACACCCCACAATGTGATGCTAATCTTAGGCTGAAGCACGTCTTCGCGGGAGGATCGTCTTTGCCCCACCGAGCGCCCGGGGCTCCGGGCCACAGCGCGTCGGATTACCTCTCCGGAAAAGCCATCACGTATTACCGCCCTCGCGGCAGCGCCGAGGTTCGCCAGCTGATCGATAACGGATTTCAGGCGTTCAACGCCGGACGGCTGTCGGAGGCGTGCCACATCTTCACCGAGAAAATGCTGGCGCCGGAACACGATACGACCATCGGGCTCACCGTCGCAGGCGCGCTGACGCCGGCGGGTCTGGGGGGCTGCGCCATCGAGCTGATGGAGCGCGGACTGATCGACTTCATCATCAGCACCGGCGCCAACCTCTATCACGATCTGCACTACGCGCTGAACTTCACGCTCCACCGCGGCTCGCCGTTTCTGGACGACGTCGATCTCTACGAGCAGGGGGTCATCCGGATCTACGACGTTCTGTTTCCGGCAACGGTACTCCTCGAGACCGACTCGTACATCCGCGACTTCCTCGTGCGCTCGAAGATGGCGGGCCCGATGGCGACGTCGGAGTTCCACTACCGCCTCGGCCTCGACCTGATGGAGCAGCACCCCGGCTGCGAGGAGTATTCCGTCGTGGCGCGCGCCGCGAAAACCGGCGTGCCGATCTACACCTCGTCCCCCGGCGACAGCTCGATCGGGATGAACATCGCCTACCACGAACTGATGAACGGATCGACGTTGATGATCGATCCCAACCGCGATGTGAACGAGGTGTGCGCGATTATCCTCGCGGGAAAGAAGAACGGCTGCGTCATCCTCGGCGGCGGGTCGCCGAAAAACTTCTACCTGCAGGGCCAGCCCACCCTGTGGGAGGTCTACGGCATTCCCAAGGGAGGGAACGACTACTTCATCCAGATCACGACCGACCAGGTCGTCTGGGGCGGCCTCTCAGGCGCGACCCCCGCCGAAGCGGTCAGCTGGGGAAAGGTCAACCCGGGCGTCCTCCCCGACACCGTCGTCGCCTACTGCGACTCGACGATTGCGTTTCCGCTGTTCTGCGAGTACGCGGCCGGTTCGGCGAACGGCCGCCGCGCCCGCAAGGAGCTCGTGCACCGGCGCGATGCGCTGGTCGCGGAGCTCCACCGTCAGGCCAAGGACGCGCTGCGCAACAAGTCTGCCGCGGTCGAAGCCGAGCCCGCGGAGATCGATCGGCACCGCTGATGGGAACACTCTCGAGCGAACTGAATCCGCATGCGGCGCGGATTGCGCAGGAGCCGCGCATTTACGCCGACGCCAACATCCCGACCGGCGTGGTGGCCTACATGCGGGCGGGTCTGCACTGGGACGTGCTGTTCGTGCTCGAACACGAGGACCTTCGCCGCGCCCGCGATATCGAGCACTACCGGCTCGCGCGGCAGCTCGGACGGACGCTCGTGACGCTCGATCGTGACTACATCGACGATCGGACTTTTCCGCCGGAACAAGGCGCCGGCGTCATCGTCTGCTGGGCGCCCGACGAACAGCGGCTGCGGTCACTGCTGAAGAAGGCCGATCGGACGCTGTTCCGCGCCGAAGGCGCCAGCCCGCTTCCCCTCGAAGGGAGGAAGCTGCACTGGCAGGACGAACCCAGCGGATGAACTTCCTCGGACTCGACATCTCGGAGCGCCGCAGCTGCGGCGTGGTCGTCGACGAGCAGGGCGTCGTCGCCCGTCGCGCGCGCCGCGACGACGCGCCGCATGCCGGTGCCGATGTGGCGCGTGAGCTCGCGTCGGGCTTCTCGATCGCCGCCTTCGGTGTCGCGATCGAGGGCGCGAAGCCCGTTCCGTCCTTGAAGCTCGCCGGCCTGCCCGAGGCGACGTATGTGATGCCGGGTGCGGCCGCGGTTACCGCGGAGTCGTGGGTCGGCGCGGCGCGCGGCCTGCAGCACGCGGTCTGCCTCAAGATCGGCGAGCGCGTGCTCGCCGGCATCATGATGAACGGTCGTGCGTGGAGCGGTGCGCACGGACTCGCCGGGTCCGCCGCGTGGCTCGCGTTGAACCCGGTCGAGCGTCAGGATTACCGCAGGTTCGGCAGCCTCGCCGCGGAAGTCAGCAGCAAGGGGATCGCGCGGCGGCTCTCGTGGCGCATCCAGGCGGGCGACCACTCGGCCGTGCTCGAGCGGGCTGGCGACCTGGAGGCGATCACGTCGGCGCATGTCTACGAGGGGGCGCGCGGCGGCGACGGCGTGTCGATCTCGGTCGTGCGCGACACCGCCAAGTACATCGGCATGGCGATCGCCAACCTCGCATCGTGCGTGGATCCGGAAATGGTGGTGCTGAGCGGCGATGCCGCGACCGCGGGCGACCTGCTGTTCGAGCCCGTCCGTCAGGAATACCTCCGCCGCATTCCGCCGGAGATGGTCGAGCGCGTCCGCTTCGCGATCTCCCCACTCGCCGACGACGGGCTCGCGATCGGCGCTGCGCGGCTGGCGGCACTCGCGCGCGCATGATCGTGCTCTCCGGCGCGGACGTCGTTCTGCCCGACCGGATTCTTCGTCCAGGCACCGTCATTCTCGAGAGCGACCGCATCGTCGATATCGCCGAAGGAGCGCGTCGCGCCGGCGGCAGCGATCGCCACATCGACCTCCACCGGCATCTCGTCGTCCCCGGCTTCATCGACGTGCACGTGCACGGCGTCGAGGGAACCGATACGCTCGACAGCGAAACCGCGGTGCGCACGATCGCCGCGCGGCTGCCGCGTTTCGGCGTCACCGCGTTCTGCCCGACATCGCTGGCATGTTCGCCGCGCGTGCTCGAGCGGATGCTGAGGTCGATTCGCGCGGCGCGCACGAACCGATCGGGCGTCGCACGCGTCCTGCCGGCGCATCTCGAAAGCAACTTCATCAGTCCGGAGTACAAGGGCGCGCAGCCGCTCGAATGCCTGCGGCTCCCGCACGGGAAGGTCGAGGGTGAGTTCAGCGGCGCCGATATCCTCGAGGTGATCGCCGCGGCACGCAGCGAGGTCGGCATCGTCACGATTGCTCCGGAGCTCGACGGTGCGATCGACTTGATTCGGGACCTCGCCGCGCACGGACATCACATCTCGCTCGGCCACTCGGGCGCCTCGTACGAGGAGGCACTCGCCGGCATCGGCGCCGGCGCCCGGCAGGCGACTCACCTCTTCAATCGGATGACGCCACTCAATCACCGCCAGCCGGGGCTCGCCGCCGCCGTGCTCGACCGGGACGAGATCACGACCGAGGTCGTCTGCGACGCCGTTCACGTGCATCCGTCCATGGTGCGGCTGGCGCTGACCGCGAAGACCCCGTCCAGATTCATGGCAATTACCGATGGGACTGCGGGCTCCGGCATGCCGCGCGGGACGCAAACCGCGATCGGCGGCCGCAGGATTACCGTCGGTGACATCGCCGCGCTGGACGACGGCACGATCGCCGGAAGCGTCCTGACGATGGATCAGGCGTTCGCGAAGCTGGTGACGGTGATGGGGGTGAGTGTCCTCGACGCAGCAACAGTCTGCGCCACGACGCCGGCCCGCGCGCTGGGCCTGAAGGACACGGGATTTGTCGCGAAAGACGCGATAGCCGACCTCGCGGTCCTCGATTACGATTTCCGCATCACGCACACGTTCATAGGTGGGAACCTCGTAGAACCCAGCACAACCGAACCCGGTAGAACCCAGTAGAACCCCGTAGAACCTTTTCCCGTAGATCCCAGTCATGAACCGATTCACCCTCTGCGGCGCGGCGTTGGTCCCGGCTCTGCTCGCCGCGGGGTGCACTGTAACCGTCGACTCCCAGGGACAGATCGTCCATGAGGAAAAGCGATTCACGGTGAGCGGCACGCCTTCGGTGACGGCGACCACGTTTGACGGATCGATTCAGGTGCAGTCGTGGGACAACGCCGACGTGCTCGTGGAAATCGAAAAGCGCGGACCGACGCGCGCGGCGCTGGATCAGATCGAAGTGCGCGCGGCCCAGGACGGCAACAGCATCACCGTTGAAGCGCACCGGCCGCGCCACCATCCCGTCCTCGTCTTCGGCATCAACACGCCAACCGCCCGGTTGATCGTGTGGGTGCCGAAGCGCGCGGACGTGCACGCGCGCAGCGGTGACGGGTCGATTTCCATCGAGCGCGTCAACGGAAAGCTCGAGGTCCATACCGGCGACGGCAGCATTCGCGCGACTGAGATCGCCGGCGATCTGAATCTGTCTTCAGGCGACGGTTCCGTCACCGTCGAGAATGCCGAAGGGCGGCTGGCGCTGGATACCGGCGATGGAAGCGTGAACGTTTCCGGGAGGTTGTCGGTCGTGCGCCTTCACACCGGCGACGGATCGATCATCTACCGCGCCGAGGCCGGCACGAAGATGAACGACGATTGGGACATCACCACAGGCGACGGCGGCGTGACGCTGTATCTGCCAGCCGGCCTCGGCGCGGAGCTCGACGCACACACCGGGGACGGAACGATTCGCCACGACCTCGCCCTCAGCCCGGCGGCCAGCAATAGCAGGCGCACGGTACGCGGACGGATCGGCGCGGGCGGGCCTCAGCTGCGGATCCGAACCGGCGACGGCTCGATTCGGATCAAGGAAAGCTGACGAAATCGTTACCGTCGTCCTGAATACTGCGTCGGATCGGGAACTCCAGCGTCCCTGAACGCCTCAATCCGCTCCCTGCACTTGCTGCACCGGCCGCAATGGCTCCCGTCGCGAGGCTGCATACACGACAGCGTCAGCTCGAACGGCACGCCAAGCGAGCGGCCGAGGGCAATCACCGCGTCCTTGTGCAGCGTCGAGAACGGCGCGTCTATCTGAATCGGCGACGCGAGCCCGATCGACAACGCGTGCTCCATCGCGTCGAAGAATTCGCGCGACGCGTCCGGGAACGGGTTCCCCGCCAGCGGTCCGATCATTACCCGCGCGATCGCGGCGCGCGCCATGTAGACCGCCCCCTTCGACAGCAGGATGACGTTTCGGCCGTCGAGGTAGACGTCTTCGTCCGGTGTATCGTACGCGGGCGGCTCGCCGCGGATCGCCCAGTGCGACGCCGGATATACGTCGCGCATGTCGACCGTCAGCGACACCAGCGGCAGGATCTGCGGCGACGCGTAGGGTGGCGACTGCAACAGCCGCTCGGCCATCGCGCGTTCTTCGGCTTCCCACGCGAGCCCTGCGCTGACGTAAATCGGTTGGACGTCGCTGTTGGCGTTCTCGCGCGCCGCGTGCGCGAGAAGCACTGCGCTGTCGAGACCCGCGGAGAAGAGCACGGCAATCGTCGTGGGCATCTGGAATTCGGGCCTCGCACTCTCATCAGCGACCGCCGCCGTCCCGCAGTCTTCGCTGTCAAGATCAAACATGTCCCGCAATCTTCGCTGTCAAGATCAACAGGAGAAAGAGAGAAGGGGAGACCTCCCGTCCTCCTGTTTGATCTTAAGACAGGGATGCAGCGAGACAGCGAACAGCGCTGATTATGAGCGGTGTAGAATCGCCGCTATGTACCTCGTCACCAAGCGCATCGACTTCTGCTACGGGCATCGGCTGCTCGATTACGATGGCATCTGCAAGCATCCGCACGGTCACAACGCCGTCGTCGAAGTGGAGGTGCGCACCGATCGACTCGACAGCCGCAACATGGTTGCGGACTTCTCGGACATCAAGCGCGTGGTGAAAGGGTGGATCGACCGCGAGCTCGATCACAAGATGATTCTGCGGCAGGACGATCCGCTGGTGGCGCCGCTCCGGCAGCTCGGCGAGCCGATGTACTTGCTCGAGAGCAATCCGACCGTCGAGCGGATCGCGCGGTTGATCTTCGACAAGGGACGCGAGCTCGGGGTCGATATCGTCAACGTCCGCGTGTGGGAAACGCCGACGTCGTTTGCGACGTACGATGGGGAGTAAATCAGCTACCAGCTGCCAGCCGCCAATAGTAGCCAGCCGCCAGGACTATCTGTTCTTCGTGAACGGCAACTCGTAGGAAAGATATAGAAACGCTCCCGTGTCCGACTCGCCGCTGGTCCACGACACCGGGAGCGCGAAGCCGGCGATCAGCTGTTTCTCTCCGACATTCCAGCCGCCGCGGAACCCCGGCGACAGGGTGAACGTCGTCGTGCGGCTCGTACCGACGGCGTCGAGCGACTGGTCGAACAGCATCACCGATTCCAGCATCAGATTGAACATCGGGCGCAGCCGATAAATCGCGCTGCCGGCGACGAACGGAGAGGTCAGGCTTGAGTGGCGCACAACTGCCATGTCGTTCGAGACATGAAGCGTCCGGGTCGCATCCGCCAGCCATGTGAAGCCGGCATTCCAGTGCAGATACCAGTCGCCCCGTTGTTTGCTGAAGGGGAGGTTGACCTGGAGTCCCCACGATCCGTCTCCCAGATCAGTGTCGGAATCGCCCGAAGGCACGACGAGGCTGAGCCGGGGTGAAAACGCGGGGCGGCCCGGTCCTTCGACCAGCGCCTGGTAGCGGTAGTTGATCAACGTGTCGCCAATCCCGGCGTGATCGCTGGCGTCCAGAAAGGCAGCGGTGTAAGAGAACTGGTGCGTCTGTCCTCCAAGCGGCCATTCCTGAGTGAACGTCGACGTCCACCCGCCGTTGGATCGCACGGCACCGAAGATGTTCTGAAAGATTCCCTTCTCCTGATTGAGCGCTTCCTCGACCAGGAACGAGTTGTCGGTGATGTCGAACGGCTTCGGCTCGGCCGGCGGCGCCGTCTGCGCGTAGGCGCTCGCCGCGATCGCGAAGAACAACAGCACGGCCTGAGCCGCTTTCACGAGCACCTTGGATGCCGCGCGCGCGCCGATCGTCACCGGACGGTCGTCGCGTGCGCGCAGCCGCACGCTGTCGCCAGCCGCGCTCCGGTTCTCGACGCGGACGATGTCGCCCGGGCGGAGGTCGTGTTTTTCGGCGAACTCGAGAAACTCGCGATCCTGATCCGAGACGCGGGAGATCGTCATGGGGGCATCGAGTGGACAGGTGAGGAGGCTGTCGTACACGGGCGTGGGCACGACACCATCGGAGTCCGGAATGGGATCCCCGTGCGGATCGACGTCCGGCCGGCCGAGCATCTCGTCGATGCGATCGACGAGCCGATCCGACATGGCGTGTTCGAGATTCTCCGCTTCGTCGTGCACGTCAATCCAGCTCATGCCCATCACTTTCACGAGGAACAGTTCGATCAGTCGATGCCGTCGCAGCACGAGCGCGGCAAGCTTCTCCCCGGCAGGCGTGAGACGCACGCCGGCGTACGGCTCGTAATGCGCGAGCCCGCTGTCCGCAAGCGCCTTCACCATCGTCGTGGCGGTTCCGGGAACCACGCCGATTGCCGTCGCCAGCTGTCCCATCGGAACCAGCGCGTCGGGCTCGGGCAGCGCGATTTGGGCCTGAAAAATCGTCTTTAGATAGTTTTCGACGGTTTGAGAGGGAACCATACCTTGACTTCTATAGTTCGTAGAATATACTTTGAGTAGCCAAAATTTATGGCATTAGTCTCATGAACTTATCACGTCGCTCGTTCTTTCACATCGCCGGACTGGGGGCCACGGCCGCGGCGACGACGCAAGCAGCTCGCAACCTGTCGGCAGCCGCCCAGACCGCCCACGACACCGGTCACGTCGCCGGCCACAACATGGGAGTGGTCGGACGGGTCACCTCGAGCGGCTTCGACCCAATGACATTCCTGCGCGCGTCCAATTTCTCCGACCTGCAGCCGGAACGGCGCGCGAGCTTCTATCGCGAGACCCCGCAGCGCGACGGCTCTCTGCTGCGCGAGTACCAGCTCTTCGCCGTGGATCGTGAAATCGAGATTGCGCCCGGGGTGTTCTTTCCAGCGTGGACCTACAACGGCCAGGTCCCCGGGCCGACGCTGCGCGCGACGGAAGGGGACCGTGTCCGCGTCACGTTTCTCAACCAGGGATCGCACCCGCACACGATTCATTTCCACGGCTGGCACCCGCCGGAGATGGATGGGTCGCTCGCAGCGCACGAAGTGAAGCCGGGCAGCACCTTCGTGTATGAGTTCGACGCCGCCCCCGCCGGAATGCACTTGTATCACTGCCACGCCTCACCGCTGAAGCGTCACATTCACAAGGGCCTCTACGGCGTCTTCATCGTCGACCCCCGTGAACCGCGGCCCCCGGCCGACGAGCTCGTGATGGTCATGAACGGCTTCGATACGAACTTCGATGCCGACAACGAAGTGTATGCGGTCAACACGATCGCGCATCACTTCATGCACGAACCGATTCGTGTCGAAGTGGGGCGGCTCACGCGCCTTTATGTCGTCAACCTGACCGAATTCGATCTGATCAACAGCCTGCACCTCCACGGAATGTTCTTCGACGTGTTCCGCACCGGCACGTCGATGACACCCTCTGAGTCCACCGACACGCTCATGCTTTGCCAGGGGGAGCGGGCGATTCTCGAGACGCGTTTCCGCTATCCGGGGCAGTTCATGTTCCATGCGCACCAGAGCGAGTTTGCGGAGCTCGGCTGGATGGGATTGTTCGAAGCCGTAGAGGCGCGCCGTGATACCTGACGTGCAGGTACGATCCACGTTCTCGCGTCCACGTCTGTGGCTGGCGGCGCTGGGTCCCCTCTTGCTGCTCGCGCTGCTCATCGCAGTCATCGTGAAGACGAAGCCGGGCGATTCACTCCGCGGCGACGGGGTCCCGCCGGTAGAACGGCTCGCCGTCGTTCGCGCTCAGCTGACGCCGGGGACGATCAAGCTGTCGGTGCTCAACGACGGCCCCGATGCGGTCACGATCGCGCAAGTCACCGTGGACGATGCGTACTGGGCATTTACCTCGTCGAACGGCAGCATGCTGCGGCATCTCGAGCGCACGACGCTGACGATTCCCTACCCCTGGGTCGAGGGGGAAGCGCATCTCGTCAAAGTCGTATCGGCGACCGGCACGACCTTCGAACACGAAATCCCGGTTGCGGTCGCGACACCCACTCCCGGCGTGGGCTACTTCCTGACGTTCGCGCTGATCGGCCTGTATGTCGGCGTGATTCCGGTTGCGCTGGGTCTGCTCTGGTTTCCGCTCGCGTCACGAATCGGGCCGATCGGCCTCGACGTCCTGCTCGCGATCACCCTCGGCCTTCTCGCGTTCCTGCTGATCGACACCATTGGCGAGGGTCTCGAAGGCAGCCTGTCGCTGCCGTCGTCCTATCAAGGGCTGACGTTGTTTGCCGCCGCAGCGGCCGGGGCGTGGCTGCTGCTCGACGTGATCGGAACCGCGCTCCGGCGCCGGCGCTCGCGCGGGCAGGCCGGCGACCGCACGCCGGCGGCGGTAATCGCACTGCTCGTAGCGGTCGGCATCGGGCTGCACAACCTCGGCGAGGGGCTGGCGATTGGCGCCGCCTTCGCGCTTGGCGAGGCCGCGCTCGGATCGCTGCTGATCATCGGCTTTACGCTGCACAATACGACGGAAGGACTGGCGATCGTCGCGCCGCTGGCGAAGGAACGTCCATCGCTGGCGACTCTCGCGCGCCTGGGCCTCATTGGCGGCGTGCCGACGGTTCTCGGCGCGTGGTTCGGCGGTCTCGTCTATTCCCCGGTCGCCGCGGTGCTCTGTCTCGGGCTCGGCGCCGGAGCGATCGCGCAGGTCATTCAGCAGGTGGCGCGGCAGATGGCGGGTTCCCGTCCAGTGCTGGCGCATTTTTCATCCGCGCCAATCGCCGGCGGTCTGCTGGCCGGGTTCGTCATCATGTATGCCACCGGGATGCTCGTCGGATAACCCCATGTCACGCACCGCGCGCGCCGCTTCAATCGCCGGAACAGCTTTACTCGTGGCCGCCTGTCTCGCGCTCGTGTTTGTGATCCCACGCAGCGTCGCGACGAGCTCTGAAGAGACACGGGTCATCCATCTCGTGGTACGTCAGATGACGTATTACGTGAACGGACACACCGATCCGAATCCCACGCTTCATATCCGGCGCGGCGAGCGCGTACGCATCGTCGTCAGGAACGAGGATTCGGGGATGAAGCATGATTTCGGCATCGACGATTGGCAGCAGCGCACGAGGCCGATCGACGGCGTCGGCGAGGCTCGCCTGGAATTCGTCGCGCCATCGGCGGCCGGCTTCGTTACCTACTCGTGCACACCGCATGGGGCCATGATGCGCGGTACCATACAGATTGAATGAGCCCGTCGCTGCGTACCGCGCTGGCTTCCCCTGACGGAAAACGCCGCTACGTACGCACGCTGTTCTCGACGATTGCCGATCGCTACGACCTCATCACGCGCCTCCTGTCCTACGGACAGGATCGGCATTGGAAGCAGAGAGTCGTCACTCTGGCCTGCTCCGGGCTAACGCGCGACGACCGCCGGGCGAGAGGTCTCGACCTGGCCAGTGGAACCGGCGACATCGCCTTCGCGCTCGCCTCCCGTGCCGTGAACGTCGTCGGTCTGGACATCACCCATCGGATGCTCGTGCTCGCAGCCGCGAAGCGGCGTGACGTGGAGTTCATCACGGGGGACATGACCGCACTGCCTTTTCCAGCCCGGACGTTCGACATCGTCACCACGGGCTACGGCCTGCGTAACGTCCCCGACATCGAGACGGCCCTTGCGGAAATTGCGCGAGTGCTGATGCCCGGCGGGGTATTCGTATCGCTTGACTTCAATCGGCCGTCGAGCGCAGTGGTCCGGGGAGTGTATCTGACCTACCTGACGGTGGTGGGCTCGACGCTTGGATTCCTGCTTCATCGCGATCCGGATACGTATCGCTACATTCCTGAATCGATTCGTCGTTACCCCGGCGCTCTCGCGGTCAATGAGATGATTCGCGCGGCAGGATTCTCATCGAGCGAGTACATTCCCGTGCTCGGCGGGTTGATGGCAATACACCGCGCGACACGCGCCAATGACAAATGAACATTCATCATCGACGCGTGTCGACACCGCGAACTGGTCGGGTGACGGCGACCTCACGGCGCGATTGATTGAAGTCATCCGCAACTTGCCGGAGGTGGCGCTATTGAAGGTGGAAGATGCGCCAGCGACGCGTGCGGAGTCGTCGTTCAGCTTCATCAGCAACGAACTCTTCGTCGCGTTCACGACTACCGAACACCGGGTGCGCAGCCGCAGATTTCGCGTCATCCCGGTCTCGAGGGTGCTGACCGAGAAGAACATGACGCTGCCGCAGCTCGAGGCGGTGCTGGCGTCGATCGAGGACGTCGGCGCGCCCGATTATTCCGACCACGGAATGCTGCAATACCTTCGAACCCAGCGCATCATTCCCCCGTACCAGACGCGAGGGATTAAACTGGTAGAACTCGTCCGCATCTACGAAGCGGCGGGGTCCGACCCCCGACCCGGGGTTTGACCGGACTTGGGGTCTCCCCTCCCCAATTAATGCGCGGCTTTCGAGCGACCGAAACATAAGCGACAGGTGACTCTTCTCGATTCGCTCCTCGACGCGATTCTTCGCCTGGACGGCGAAGCGCTGGTGATGCACGCCGGCGAAAAGCCGTACGTCGTCCTGAGCTCTGCGTCGATGGGCACGTTCCGCGGTCCGCTCTCGTGGGGACAGGTGGAGTTGTCGTCCCGCCCCCTGACGACGGATGCAGTTCTCGGCATGCTTGCGCAGATGCTCTCGGCCGAGCAAAGCCACGAGCTCGACGAGTTCGGCGCAATCGAGCAGGAAATCGACGCGCCCGGAGACTCGGGCGAGCGATTCGTCGTCACCGCCGCGCGCGGCGGAGATGACGTCTGGGTGGAGGTACGAAGGCGCATTACCACAGTTGCCGCGCCGGCGGCGCCGCAAGAGCAAGTACAGCAGCAGCCATCGGTTGCCGCCACCGAACCCGAGCCCGTAGCCGTGGAGTCGGCGGTTGCCCACGCCGCGGAGCCGGAACCCGTGGGCGAACCTCACGGGCAACCGCTCATTGAGGTGGTCGCCGAAGGCGACGTCCATGAAATCGCGCTCGAGGAACCCGAGGACGTCCACGAGATCCACGCGATCGAAGAAGACCTCACCGCAATCGTGGACGAGGCCACCGGATCGGCGCCAATCTTTGAGATTGCCTCGACGCCCGGCTTCGCGATCCAGACCGAAGCCTCGCGCGTTGCGGACGAGGACGAACACGAGGCCGAAGTCTTCGACATACGTGCGGACAGCGCGTCCGGCACTGAGCTCGACCTGAACTCCGCGCCGGTGTTCGAGATCGCGCAACACCGCACGCCCGCTGAGAAACCCTCCGCCGCTGAATCGGAACGCGGGATTGCTCCCGAACACCCGCAACT
Organism: Acidobacteriota bacterium; assembly: GCA_046731735.1. Taxonomy (GTDB): domain Bacteria; phylum Acidobacteriota; class Vicinamibacteria; order Vicinamibacterales; family 2-12-FULL-66-21; genus JALZOC01. The sequence continues at coordinate 1,139 of JBKPLP010000004.1, read as the reverse complement.
CACCGCCGAGCGCACCGAGGTACGGCCAGTCCTACAGGAACCCGCCGCCGCGATTGACCTGGCGGAGGCCGGCCGCGCCGCGGCGCAGAGGATCGGGGAACTCGCGGAACAGAAGGTGAGCGAAATCGCCGAACAGAAGGTCGGCGAAATCGCGGCACAGAAGGTCAGCGAGATCGCGGAACTGAGGGTCAGCGAAATCGCAGAAGAGAAGGTCGTCGACATCGCCGAACGGAAGGTCAATGCGATCGCGGAACAGGAGGTCATCCGGGCCGCGGAACAGAAGGTCGCTGAGATTGCGGCACAGAGGGTGACCGAGGTCGCTGTACAGCAGGTAGGCGAGATCGCGGGACGAAGGGTGAGCGAGATCGCGGAGCAGCGGATTGCCGAGATTGCAGGACAAACGGTTACGGAGGTCGCGAAACAGCAGGTCGGCGAACTTGCAGAACAGAGGGTCACCGAAGTCGCGGAGCAGAAGGTCACCGAGCTAGCGGGTCACACGGTCGCCGATGTCGCGGACGAGAAAGTCGGCAAGATCGCGGAACAGAAGGTCACGGCGGTTGCCGAACGCCGCGTCGCAGAGATTGCCGGGCAGACGGTTGCCGAGCTCGCGGGACAGAGGATCCGTGAGATCGCGGACCAGGCGGTTGCCGCGGCAGCGGAGCAGCGGGTCGCAGAGATTGCAGGTCAGACGGTCGCCGACGTCGCAGCACAACAGGTCGCCGAGATAGCGGGACAGAAGGTCACGGAAGTCGCACAACAGAGAATCGCGGAGATCGCGGAACGAACCGTCGCCGCACTGGCGGCGCAGAGCATCGGCGACATCGCCGAACAGCGGGTTGCCGAGATCGCCGCGCGGAGGGTCGCCGAGATTGCGGAACAGAAGGTTGCCGAGGTTGCGGAACAGAAGATGTCAGCGGCCGCGGAACAGGCGCGTGCAGCAGAGAGCGAGCGCACTGAAGCCACGACCCGTGACCCCGAGCTCGAAGCGATTCCCGTCGTAGTGCCACACGCGCGCCCCGCCTTCAGGTTGCACCAGCTCCCGTCCCCGCCGGCGGCACCGTCCGAGGCGGCGCCGTCCGAAGAGGCAGCTCTCGTAGAGCTGCTGCGGGCGGCATCGGCTGCGCGGGCCTCGACGGTGT
>JBKPLP010000003.1:0-10528 GCA_046731735.1 Acidobacteriota bacterium | reverse complement strand
GGCATCATCGATACGAAGCACGTGGTGTATTACCTCAGCTTCATCACGTTCGGACTGTTCCTGACGGCCAAGTCGGTCGACAGCGAACGGTGGCGCGGGTAGCGGTCTTATGTTGAAACGAGTTCTCGGGCTTCTCGGGTGGCTCGGCGTCGCCCTGGTTTTTGCGGCGCTCGCCATCCGCTTCACCAAGTCGGAATGGCAGCATTGGTACACCGGGCTCGCGTTCGCGGGGCTGGCCTGCACGCTGCTCTATATCCTCAGCCAATGGCGCGAAGTCGCGCGGTCGTTCTCGGGACGCCAGGCACGCCTCGGGTCGCTGCTCGCCGCGAGCGTGGTCGTCGTCCTCGCGATCCTGTTCGCGATCAATTACCTGTCGTCGCGGCACAACAAGCGCTGGGACCTCACCGCGGCGAAGCAATTCTCGCTGTCGGACCAGACCAAGAAGGTGCTGCAAGGGCTGCAGAAGCCCGTTCGGGTTCGGGTCTTCGGCGAGCCGGACGATTTCACGCGCTTCCATGACCGACTCGACGAGTATCAGTACCAGTCGAAGCAGCTCAACATCGAGTACATCGACATGGTGCGGAATCCGACCAGGGCGAACGAGTACAAGCCGCCGATTACCGTCTCCGGCACCGTCGTCTTCGAGTACGAGGGACGGACCGAGCGCGTGAGCTCGAACGGAGAGCAGGAGTTGACGAACGGCCTGATCAAGGTGATTCAAGGCAAGCAGCACAAGGTGTACTTCGTGCAGGGCCACGGGGAACACTCGACCGACACGACCGACCGCGGCGGCTACAGCAGCATCGGATCCGCGCTGAAGACCGACAACTTCGAGACCGATTCGCTGGTGCTGGCACAGCAGAAGGCCGTGCCGGACGACGCGTCGATCCTTGTCGTGGCCGGTCCGAAAACCGATTTCTTCCCGGCGGAAATCGACATGGTCAAGAAGTATCTCGCCAAGGGGGGCAAGATCTTCTTCCTGCTCGACCCGCCGGAGCGGGCAGACACGCCGCCGATGACGAACCTTCTCGCGCTGATCAAAGACTGGGACATCGACGTCGGCACCAACATTGTCGTCGACGTCAGTGGCATGGGTCAGCTGCTCGGCACTGACGTCTCGGTTCCGGTTGCGGCCAAGTACGAGATGCATCCGATCACGGAACGGTTCAACCTGCTGACCGCATACCCGCTCGCGCGATCGGTTGGCGCGATCGAGGGTGGCGCCAACGGGCACAGCGCGCAGAACCTGGTGAGCACGAGCAGGAACAGCTGGGCGGAGACCGACATCAAGCGGCTGACGACGTCGGGTCAGGTCGAGCGCGAACCCGACAAGGGCGACAAGCCCGGGCCGGTATCGCTGGCCGCGGTCGTGTCCTCGCCAGCGACCGATGCGCCGGCGCCGGCAACCGATTCGAAGGATCCGAAGGCGGCGGACGCGCCCAAACCCGAATCACGCCTGGCGGTATTCGGTGACTCCGATTTCGTCTCCAACGGATTCCTGGGAATTCCGGGCAACCGCGACCTGTTTCTCAACACGGTCAACTGGCTCGCACAGCAGGAAAACCTGATCGCCATCAGGCCGAAGGACCCCGAGGACCGTCGCGTGTCTCTGACGGCGGACCAGGCGACGCTGATCTTCTGGCTGTCGATCGTGATCATTCCCGGCTTCATCTTCGCGGCCGGTGTCCAGGCCTGGTGGCGGAGGCGGTAAATGCGCGGCGTCCGTTTGCTGATTCTGCTGCTGATCGCGATCCCGCTGGGCTGGTACGCCTATCGCGACTCGAAGAAAACTCCCGGCGACGACACGCCGAAGAAAGACAAAGTCTTCAGCGTCGAGGCGGACAAGATCGATGAGGTGGAGATCAAGTCCGAGTCCGGCGATCGGACGGCGCTGAGGAAGAAAGGGACCAACTGGGAGATCGTGCAGCCGGTCGTTGGAGCGTCGGACCAGCCGGCGGTTTCCAGCATCGCCTCGAGTCTCGCCTCCCTCGAGATTCAGCGTGTGATCGACGAGAAGCCGGCAAACTTGAAGGAGTTCGGGCTCGCGTCGCCGCGTATCGAGGTGGCGTACAAATCCGGCGGCCAGCAGCGCCGCCTGCAGATCGGCGACAAGACGCCCACCGGCAGCGACCTCTACGCCAAGCTCGCCGACAACGACCGGGTCTTCCTGATCCCGGCCTACCTCGAGTCGACGTTCAATCACGGCACGTTCGATCTCCGCGACAAGACGGTACTCAAGGTGGATCGCGAGCAGCTGGACAGGCTCGAATTGGTCACCGACAAGCGCACCGAACGCTTCGAGAAGAAGAACGGCGACTGGATGATCGTGGAGCCGGCGGTCGGTAAGGCGGAGTTCAGCGCGGTCGACAACCTCGTGTCCCGCATCAGCTCCCTGCAGATGAAGTCGATCGTCAACGATGCCGCGGATCTCAGCACCTACGGGCTCGACAAACCAACGGCGACCGTGCGGGTCGGATCGGGCTCTTCACTGGCAACGCTCCTCATCGGGAAGAACACGGAATCGGCCAGTGTCTATGCCAAGGACGCGGCCCGACCCGCGGTTTTCACGATCGAGTCGACGCTCGTGGACGACCTCAAGAAGGACGTTTCGGATTATCGGTTGAAGGATCTGTTCGACGCGCGGTCGTTCAACACGACGCGGGCCGAGATCGCCCGTAACGGCCAGACCTCGACGTTCGAGAAGACAAAGACAAAGGACAAGGACGGCAAGGAGCAGGAGAAGTGGCGGCAGACTGCGCCGGCGGCAAAAGACGTGGATGCCTCGAAAGTCGAAGCGTTCATCTCCGCTGCGTCCGCCGCGCGAGCGACCGGGTTCGTCGACTCCACCGCGAAGACCGGTCTCGACAAGCCGGAGTTGACCGTCAGCTTCACCTACGACGACGGCAAGCAGGAGCGCGTCACGTTCGCACGTACGGGAGAGAACGCCTATGCATCGCGTGCCGGCAGCCCTGGGGCGGCGAAGGTGGACGGCTCGACCATCGATTCCATCATCAAAGCGCTCGAGGACGTGAAATAGCCCTGCGCCTCGCCGGCCTTCGTGCGGTCGCACTCGCGTGCGTGGTCGCGGCGGCAGGGTGCGGTTCGCACCGCGCGGCGGCCGCGTCACCGGCGCCAATCTCCGCCTCGGTGCGCGAACTGCAGTCCGACCTCTCGCGCGTCTTTGGCGCGCCCATCAACCGGCGGGGTGTGTGGGCCGTCGACATCCGCTCGCTCGACACCGGGGAGCGACTCTTCGAGTTGAACGCGGGCAAGTTGATGATGCCCGCCTCGAACATGAAGATCCTGACGCTGGCCGCTACCGCGGACGCGCTTGGCTGGGATTACCGGTTCACGACGACGCTCGAAACCAGCGGCACGATCAGCAATGGCGTGCTGCACGGAGATCTCGTCGTCCGCAGCAACGGCGATCCGTCGATCAATTCCCGCGAGAACCGCGCGGATGCCGTCCTGGTCGAATGGGTTCGAGCACTTCAGGCCGCTGGCATCACCGCGATCGACGGCCGTCTCGTCGGCGACGACCAGTCGTTCGACGACGAGTGGATTGGCGCCGGGTGGGCCTGGGATTACCTCCAGTACGATTACGCCGCGCCGGTTGGCGCCCTCGAGTTCAACGAGAACGTCGCGACGCTGTCGATCTCGCCCGGACCGACGGAGGGATCGCCGCCGGTCGTCACGTTGTCGAGGGGCTCGGGTCTCGAGCTCTTCAGTCATGCGATGACGGGCGCCGCAGGGTCGCCGAGCACGCTCGACTACCGGCGGCATCTCGAACGTCCAATTCTCGAGATTACGGGATCGATTCCGGCCGGCGCCCAAACAATCAATCGCAGCGTGGCGGTGGTCAATCCCACGACATTCTTCGTGCAGTCGCTGAAGGATGGGCTCGTCGCCCGCGGCATGCCGGTCAGCGGCGATGCGGTGGATTTCGACGACATCGCGGCGGAAATGGCCTCGACCGACCGTCGCGTGGTCGTGACCACGCAGTCGCCGCCGCTTCGCGATATCGCGACGGTGCTGATGAAGGTCAGTCAGAATCTCTACGCGGAGACGTTCCTGAAGGCGCTCGGGGCGTCGAAGAACGGGCTGGGCACGACCGAAGGCGGCCGCATCGCCGCACGCAACACGCTGATGTCGTGGGGCGTGGCGGGTGACGGCTACGTGATGTACGACGGCTCGGGCCTGTCGCGCTACAACTACGTCACGGCCTCGACCGTGACGGCCATCCTCGAGCATATGTATCGGGATCCCCGTCATCGAGACGCGTTCATTGCGACGCTGCCGATCGCGGGAAAGGACGGCACCATCGCATCACGCATGCGCGGTACCCGGGCGGAAGGGAACGCCGTTGCCAAGACCGGCTCCATCTCGAACGCGCGATCGCTTTCCGGTTACGTCAAGACTCGTGACGGCGAGATGTTCGTCTTCTCGATCCTCTCGAACGACTTCATCATTCCATCCGCGACGATCACCTACATCGCCGATCTCGCGGTCGAGACGCTCGCGAACTTCACGCGAAAATAGAAGAGAAGAAGACAGAAGACAGGAGACAGAACGCAAGAGACGGGAGGTAGCAGGGCGAAGGGCCGTGACACCGGTACAATGGCTTGGTGGTGCGGATCGTGGCCGTGGTCGTCCTGCTGGCGGGTCTTGCCGGCGCGGGAGGGTGGTATTACCTGAAAGAGCGCCGCGCGCACGCGGCCGTGGCCGCAGAGACTCCGCCGCCGAAGAACGCGTGGGTCGATCAGCTCTACAGTGCGAACCCGACACAAGCGGAACAGGCCCTCCACGAAGTCGAACGGCTCGGGCGCGATGCCGTTCCGGTCATCCACCAGGTCCTGCAGGACCCGAACGCGACGCCCGGGCAGGTCAAGGGCGCGATCAAGGCCTGCGCTGTCCTCGGGTTGATCGCCGCCCCGGCGATTGGCGAGGTCGCGGAGCAGCTTCCGGACTCGACGCTGACGGCCGATGCCGCAATGGCGCTCAGCTTCATGGGGCCGAATGCGTTTCCGCCGCTGCGCGATTCCCTCTCGAGCGACGACGCGGTAGTGCGCCGCGAGGCGCTGCGCTCGATCGGAAAGCTGAAGGATCGCGCACCGCTCGATGCGGGCGCGGTGGTCCCGCTGTTGATCGACCGGATGAGCGACCCGGACCCCGGCGTGCGTGCCGTCGCCGCCACCTATCTGGGGATCATCCACGAAGGGGGCGCGGATGCGGTGACCGCGCTGATCGAAGGCTTGAAAGATCCGCTTCCGGATGTACGGCGTGCCGCCGCGATCGCGCTCGGATCGTTCGCATCCGACGCGCAGCCCGCAATTGCCGCGTTGCGCAAGGCATCAGCCGATCCCGATGAAGACGTCGCCCGGGAAGCCGGGGTCGCGCTCGTCAAGCTGAGCGCACAATAAGAAGCTGCGCCCAGGCACTACCGAATCAGACTGCGGGCGAACGTGGCGAGTTCTTCGGGTGTGCCCTGGAGGCCGCCGCCCTGTGCGAGGTCGGGGCGTCCTCCGCCTTTGCCGCCGAATCGCTCGATGAGCTGCTTGAGCAGGGCCGCGCAGTCAATCGTCAGATCGGAGGCACGGGCAATGACGGCGGAGAAAGGTGAGGTAGCGCTGAACAGCGCGACGACGTAGCCGGGACGACGGCTGGTGATCGCAGTGGCAACGGACTTCAGGCCGTTCTGATCCCAGCCGCCGGCGAATGTCACGACGGCACGAATTGAACCCACGGCTTCGGCACGGTCCGCCAGATACAGCCCCTCGAACGTCGCCAGCTTGATCTGAAGATCCTTGACGGTGCCCTTCGTCTCCTTCATCTCTGCCTGCAGACGCTCGATGCCGGCAGGTAGTTCGGCGGGCAATACCGACAGCAGCCTGATGCTCCCGTCTACCGCGGCACGGAGCTGCCGATAGCCGCGCAGCGCACGAACGCCGCAGACGAACTCCACGCGCGTGCCGCCGCGGAACTTCTCCGTCGAGCGAACGAGGATCGAACCAATCGCGCCGGTGCGCGCGACGTGCGTGCCGCCACAGGCCGAGACGTCGAAATCCTCCACCTCGATGATGCGCAGCGTTCCCGCCCGCGCCGGTTCCTTGCGCAGCGGCAGCCGCGCGGCCTCCTCGGCGTCGACGAAGCGGATCGCTACGGGCCGATCTTCCCAAACAATGCGATTGGCTTCATCCTCGACGCGATCGATCTCCGGTGACGGGACCGTACGATTCAGGTCGATCGTCGACGAGACCGATCCGAGATGGAAGCTTTCGGTGCGCGCTCCGGCGAGTCGATCGAAGGCGGCGGACAGCACATGCTGGCCGGTGTGCTGCTGCATGTGCTCGAAGCGGCGCGGCCAGTCGACGACGCCGTGCACGAGCTGACGGCGGGCCACGTTGGAGGTCTCGATCTCTCCCTCCAGGACGTGCAGAATCACGCCGTCGTCCCGATCCACCACGTCAACCACGGCGGCACCGCCGAGCCGACCGACGTCGAACGGCTGCCCCCCTGACGTGGGGTAAAACGCCGTGCGGTCCAGAACGGCGGCACGGCGGCCCTCATGCTGCTCGATCCGAAGGAAGTTCGCGTCGAACTCGGTGAGGTATGGATCGGTGTAGTACAGACGCTCGGTCACGAACGCGCTCCACGGCCTCGGAGCGCGGGATCCGCAGCGCCCGCGTCCTGAAAGCCGCGCGCGCGCAGCCGGCAGCTGTCGCAGCGACCGCACGGCGTGCCGGAGGGATCGGGATCGTAGCAGCTCCGCGTCAGCCCGTAGTCAAGACCCAGCGCGAGCCCCTGGCGAATGATTTCCGCCTTCGTCAGGTGCACGAGCGGCGCCAGAAGCTTCAGCGGGTGTCCCTCGACCCCCGTCTTCGTCGCGAGCGCGGCAAGACGTTCGAATACCTCGAGATACTCCGGACGACAGTCTGGATAGCCGGAGTAGTCGAGCACGTTGACCCCAATCACGATCGCGTCCGCACGGACCACCTCCGCCCAGGCAAGCGCGAGCGACAGAAAAACGGTGTTGCGCGCCGGCACGTAGGTGACGGGAATGTCGGATGCGGCGAGATCGCGATCCTTTGGAATCTCACCGTCGCCAAGGAGCGCCGACCCGCCGAACGCGGCGAGGTCGACGGCGAGCTCCACGTGGCGGCGCACGCCAAGATTCGTCGCGACTTCACGCGCGGCGGCGACTTCGGCCGCGTGTACCTGGCCGTAGCGCACCGTCAGGGCGTACAGCTCATACCCGTCGCGGCGTGCGATTGCGCCTGCCGTGTACGAATCGAGGCCGCCGCTCAGGAGCAGAACCGCCCTAGACGCCACGGACGTCCGCGCCCCAGATGTACTTGTGAGCTTGCAGCTGGAGTCGTACCTTGAGCTTGTCGGCTAGGATCCACGCCGCAAGCTCCTTCGCGGGGAGGCCACCATGCACGGGCGAGAAGAGCACGGCGCCTGTCCGTTCCACGAGGTCGTGCGCCGCGACCACACCGCGCGCGAACTCGTAGTCGGCGCGGTCCTGGATCACGAACTTCACCTCGTCTGCCTTCGTGAGCAGATCGAGGTTGGCCCAGTGGTTCTTCGCCGATTCACCGCTGGCTGGACACTTGACGTCGACGATGCGGATGACCCCGGGGGGAACGTCGGCGATGCTCAGATGACCGCCTGTCTCGAGCATGACGGAGCGTCCGGCCTCGAGGAGGCGATGCATCAGCGGGTATACGTCGCGCTGAAGCAGCGGTTCGCCGCCGGTGATTTCCACCAGGTCGCAGCCGAAACTCTCCACCTGCGCCACTACGTCGTCCACGGGCATTTTGCGCCCTTCGGTGAACGCGTAAGGTGTATCGCACCAGGAACACCTGAGGTCGCACGCCGTCAGCCGGACGAACACGCACGGCCGGCCGGTATGCGTCGACTCTCCCTGGATCGAGTGGAAGATCTCGTTGATCGTCAGCATCGCGGCTGGAACTTCCTATTTTAAGGCACTGCACCGGTTGCCGATTGCCGGCTGCCGAGTGCCGACGTTTTGATTGCCGATTGACGGTTGAGATTGCTGATTGACGATCGGGATTGTCGATTGACGGTTGGATTGTCGATTGGGATTGACCGACTGCGGTCGGACGACTCAGTGGAATCGACAACAACAACCGGCAATTGGGAACCGGCACTCGGCAATGATGAGCGCTAGAATGACCCCCATGGCCAAGCCGACCTTCTTCTGGAAGCCGACGTGAACCACCTGCCGTAACGCCAGAAGTTATCTGGGGCAGCGGGGCGTGGAGGTCGAAGAGCGCGACATCAATCGCAGTCCGCCCGATCGCGCCTTTCTCGAGAAGCACATCGAGAAGGATCGCTTTCTCGATTTCGTGAGCACGCGCAGCCCGGTGTTCAAGCAGCGGCCGCTCCCGAAGTCGAAGAAGGAAGCGATCGATCTGATGATGGAGCAGCCGAACCTGATCCGGCGGCCTATCCTGGTCCGTGGATCCAAGGTAACGTTCGGGTTCAATAAGGAGGAGTACCTGTAATTCGATGGGCGAGGTTCGCATCGGCACGTCGGGCTGGAGCTATCCGACGGGCCAGGGCACGTGGAACGGAATCTTCTATCCGGTTCCGCCGGGTCGGCGGTCGCGAAGCAGCCGGTTCGACGACCTGCGTTTCTACGCCGAGCACTTCGACACCGTCGAGATCAATTCGACGTTCTATCGCGTACCGGCCGTCGCCGCCGCGCGCAGCTGGGCGGAACGGACGCCGGACGGTTTCGAGTTCTCGCTGAAGCTCTATCAGAAGTTTACCCACCCTTCGATGTACGAGAAGTCGACCGGCGCGGACCCCGCCGATCTCGGCAAGAAGGACGTGGACGAGTTCCGCATCGCCATCGATCCGCTCGCGTCGGCCGGCAAGCTTGGCGCGCTGCTCGCGCAGTTCCCGGCAAGCTTCACGAACCAGCCCGAGTCCCGCACGTACCTGGAGTGGCTGCTCGCGAGCTTCAGGGACTACCCGGTCGCGGTGGAGCTGCGCCACCGCAGCTGGAGCGACAATCCGGTTGACACGCTGCAGATGCTCGCCGCTTACGGTGCGGCCTGGACGCAAATCGACGAGCCGAAGTTCCGATTCTCGATTCGCCAGAACCTGCTGCCCAACGTGCGCACGTTTTATTACCTGCGGCTGCACGGGCGCAATGCCGCCCAGTGGTGGAAACACGACAGCTCCGAAGATCGGTACAACTATTTCTATTCGGCGGAGGAACTGCAGCCGTTCGCCGAAGCGGCAAAGGAAGCATCACGGGAAGTCAAAAAGGCGTATCTCTACGCCAACAATCACTTCTCCGCGAAGTCGGTCGCCAACGCGGCCATCCTGAAGCATGAACTCGGTCAGCCGCTCGGTGGCGAGTATCCGCGGGAGTTCGTCGACACCTATCCCGATCTGAAGGGCCTCGTCAGGGTTCTGGGAGAGGATTCTCTTTTACGTAAGCCTTCTTGACCTGGTCGCCAACCTTGATCTTGTCGACGACCTCCATCCCTTTGATCACTTTGCCGAACACCGCATACTTCGCGTCGAGCTGCGGGTGCTCGCGCGTCGTGATGTAGAACTGGCTGGTGCCGTTGCGCGGATCAGTGCCGGCATACGCGAGGCCGACCGCACCGCGGACGTGGCGACGTTTCTTCGTGATTTCGGCGACCCCGACCGGCTTGCCGGTATCGTTCCGGCCCCACCAATCCTTCATCAACACGTTCTTGGACTGTGGATCGCCAATCTGGATCAGCCCCATCTCGGCGCGGTGAAAGCGCTGCATATTGTAGAAGTTCTTCTTCACCAGGCCGACAATCTGCGCGACCGTCTTCGGTGCCTCTTCCGGGTAGGTCTCGAATTCTATGACGCCCTTTTCGGTTTCCAGCACGACGATCGGCCCCGCCCCTGGCGAGGGTTTCTGGGCAAAGGCGGCGGCGCAGACAGCGAGTACACAGACAGCGACGAATATTCGAGTTCGCATTGCATCCTTCCTAAGAGACAGCCTGATCAGCCTCCCGCCGAGCCTTGCCCACGCGCGTGACGCCGATTTTCGGGCAAAGGTCGAAGAGCACGCAAGTGCCGCACAGGGGATAGACCGGACGGCACACGTTCTGGCCCCACGTCACGAGATACAGATTGATCACCGGCCACCAGCGCCGGTCGGCGGCAGCATACAGCGCCTGTTCCGTTTCCTCGGGCGTACGCGTCAGAATCCATCCCAACCGGTTCGAGATCCGATGGACGTGTGTGTCGACACAGATGTTGTCGGGACTCGCGTGGGCGAGAATCAGCACGAGGTTCGCGGTCTTGCGGCCAACGCCCGGCAGCGTCAGCAGCTCCTCCATCGTGTCGGGCACGCGGCCGTTGTAGCGCTCTATCAGCTGCCTGCAGGTCTCGCGGACGTGCACCGCCTTGTGGCGATAGAAGCTGACGGGATAGATCAGCCGCTCGATCTCCCTGGTGCGAAGCTTGACGATCGTCCGCGGCGTGCGCGCCACTTTGAACAGGCGCGTCG
>JBKPLP010000002.1:0-18127 GCA_046731735.1 Acidobacteriota bacterium | reverse complement strand
AACTATCGCTCGCCGAGCTTCGATCGCCGCACGGGCCTCTTCATCGTCAGCGCGCGCGATGCGTGGGGCGTTTATTTCTTCAAGCCGGAGCACGGCGCCTACGGCTGGGCGGGAGCCGATTACGGCGTGTACGGGAAAGGCTTCCTGCGCGCGATCGAGTACCAGACCGGCAAGGTGAAGTGGGAGCACGACCTGATGGGCGGCGGCGGCGGCGCGGGCGTGCTCACGACCGAGACCGGCGTCACGTTCTCCGGTGATGCCGGCAGCAATGTCTTCGCGCTGCGCACCAGCGACGGCGCGACGTTATGGCACGCCAGCATCGGCAACGTCGGCAATGGCCCGATCACCTACGAGCTCGATGGAAAGCAATACATGGTGGTCGCCGGTGGCGGCGTGCTGTACGCGTGGACGCTGCCGGAAAAACTCGTCACCGCACCCGCGCGCTGACCGTTCGCACCTCCGCTCGTCACAGCTTTTCCTTTTACCTTTTCCTTCTTCCTTCACGTCTCTGCTCATCCCACCTATCTTCGGTGTGATGTCGGATTCGATAAACATCCACTCTCCGCTCGCGTCTAACGATCAAACGCGGAAGGAGAGTGCACGATGTCCTTCGGTCTCCCGCTCCTGATGTGCACGGTTGCGATGGGACCCGCAACGCCGTCCCCCGAGAGACCGAGGATCACTGCCACGCTCGACTACCACGTGCGCGCCGCCGACCCGCTCGTGCGTGCGTGGATCAGGAACGGCGCCTCCGAGTCGCCGACGTTGAACGGGCTCCTCGCGGACCTCACCGCCAGCGACGTCATCGTGCATATCGTGCTAGTGGATCGAATCGGGGGAGGCGTCAACGGGCAGTTGTCGTTCGTCGCCGCGACTCCGACTGTCCGATATCTACGGATCGAGATCACCCGGCTCGGCGGGCGTGCCGACATGATCGCGCTCATCGCGCACGAACTGCAGCACGCGGCGGAAGTGGCGGGCTCGTCCCGTGTCCGCGATCCGCAGTCGATGGCCACACTGTATCTTCATCTCGGCTCCAGCATGAAGGATCCTCGCCATTACGACTCGGCGGCAGCGCGCCTGACCGAAGACATGGTCCGCCGTGAAGTGCTCGGCTACCGCGGACTGCCCAGCGACGAGCTGCAGTTGATGGCGCAGCTGCGGTAGCCCGTGCGCGCGGCTGCGCAATGGGTTTATGATGCCCGGCATGAAAAACCTGCTGGTCATCATGTTCTGCGGCGCCGCGGCCGTCGCACTCACCGCGCAGACACCTCCCGCTGGGTCGATGCCGAAGCCGGATCAGAAGGACTGGGTCGAGCTATTCAACGGACGCAACCTCGACGGGTGGACGCCGAAATTCGCGCACCACGATCTCGGCGAAAACGTCAACGATACCTTTCGCGTCGAAGATGGACTACTGAAGGTCCGTTACGACAAGTGGCCGACCTTCAAGGACGAATTCGGCCACCTCTTTTACAAGGATCCGTTTTCCTACTACCTGCTCGCGGCGGAATACCGGTTCGTCGGCGACCAGGTGAAGACCGACCGCACCGATCTCGGCTGGGCGATCCGCAACAACGGCCTGATGATCCATTCGCCGGCGCCGAAGACGATGCTCAAGGATCAGGACTTTCCCATCTCGATCGAGGTGCAGCTGCTCGGCGGCCTGGGCAACGGCCGGCCGCGCTCGACCGCGAACCTCTGCACGCCCGGGACCAACGTCGTGATGAAGGGTGTGCTGCACACCGCGCACTGCACGAACTCGACCTCGAAGACCTACGACGGCGATCAGTGGGTCCGTGTCGAAGTGCTGGCACATGGCGACGAAATGATCCGGCACATCGTCGAGGGGCAGACGGTGCTGGAATACACGAAGCCCCAGATCGGCGGCGGCCAGGCGAGCCCCACGGACCCCGCGGTGAAGGTCGATGGCACGCCGTTGACAGGCGGTTACATCTCGATTCAGGCGGAGACCGCGCCGATCGATTTCCGCAAAATCGAGATCGTGAATCTCGAAGGCTGTACGGATCCGAAGGCGACGAACTACAGGTCGTACATCGTCAAGGCGAATCCGTCCGCGTGTAAGTACAAGTAGGGCGGCCCTTCAGGGCCGCCGTCACGCGGCGGGCCTAAAGGCCCGCCCTACTCCGCGCGCAGCGCGACCAGCGGGTCGACGCGCAGCGCGCGCCGCGCGGGCAGGTAGCACGCGACGAGCGCGACCGCCAGCAGCAAAAGCGGGACCGCGGCGAACGTCAAGGGATCCCGCGGCTCGATCGAAAACAGCAGGCTCTTGATCACGCGCGCAGCAGCCAGCGCGACGCCGACGCCGACCGCCGCCCCACCGAACGCCAGCAGCATTCCCTGACCGACGATCAGCCTGAAGACGTCCGACGGCCCGGCGCCGAGTGCCAGCCGGATGCCGATATCGCGCGTGCGCTGCGACACCAGGTAGGCAAGCACCCCGAACAATCCCACCGCGGCAAGCGTCAACGCAATCGCCGCGAACGTTCCGAGCAGGTACATATTGAAGCGGCGTGCACCGAGCGAGGCCGAGAGCGCGTCGGTCAGGACCGTCACGTCATAGAGCGGCACCTGCGGATCGATCTGGCGGACGACGGACCGCACATCCGCGAGATGCGAATCCGGGTTGCCGCTGCTCCGGATGACGAGGCTCATCGGGTTCCATCCGGAAAACACCATCGCCGATCCATAGACCATCGGTCCGGGCTCGACGTCCAGGCCGAAGCTGCGCACGTCGCCGGCGACGCCGATGATCGTCTGCACCGCGCGTCCGAAGCTGGTGATCACCACGGTCTTGCCGATCGCGTCCTCGTTCGGCCAATACCGCCGGGCGAAGGCCTCGCTGATGATGATGACCGCGGGAGTCGGGGTGCCAGGCTGCTGGGGCGCATCGCGCGCTTCGAAGTCGCGCCCACGAAGCGGGATGCCCATCGTGCGAAAGTACCCCGGCCACACAGCCCGCCAATCGGCCGTCGACGGCGTTCCGGCCGGCAGCGTGCGGCCGGGAAACACGAGCTCAGTGCCTGTGCTGCCTGGCGTCAACGGCACGCCGCTGGACGTGGCGACGGCGTGCACGCCGGGGAGTGCCGCGAGCTCTGGCAGAAGCCGCTCGTAGAAGGCTCGCGACTTCGAGCCGTTGTTGTAGGTCGTCCGCGGCAGGTTCACGCGCATCGTCAGGAGCCCGTCGGCGCGGAAGCCTGGCTGCACGCCCTGCACGCGCAGGAAACTGCGGACGAGGAGTCCCGCGCCGATCAGCAGCGCGACCGACAGCGCCACCTCGCCGACGACGAGCGCGCTGCGGAGCCGGTGGCCTCCGGGTCCCGCGCTCGCGGCACGGCCGCCTTCCTTCAGTGTCTCGCTCACCTGCGGCCGTGACGCTTGCAGCGCCGGCAGCAGGCCGAAGAGCACGCCCGCGGTCAGCGCCACGGCGAGCGCGAAGAGAAAGACCCGGAGATCCATGGATACTTCGTCGAGTCTCGGAACGCCCGCCGCGGGTCCAGCGGCGGTGAGCCAGCGTGTGCTGAGCCATGCGGCGAAGAGCGCCGGCAGCCCCGCGACCAGCGAGAGGAACACCGCTTCGACGAGCAGCTGACGAACGATCCGGGATCGTTCCGCTCCGAGCGCGACGCGGACCGAGAGCTCTTTCTGTCGCGCCGCCGTGCGCGCCAGCATCAGGCTCGCGACGTTGCCGCACGCGATGAGCAGCACGAGCCCGACGGCCCCCAGGAAGATCAGCAGCGACTGTTTCGTTTCCGCCGGCACGATCCAGTCGTAGAACGTGCGCATCCGGATTCCCCAGCCGCCGTTCGAGTCCGGAAACTGCTTGGCAATCTGCGCCGCGATTCCATCCATCTCGCTCTGCGCCTGCCGCAGCGAGACGCCGGGACGCAGCCGCCCGATCACGACCAGCCGATGATCACCGCGCCCCCGCGCCGGATCCGGCGCGAGCGGCACGAGCAGGTCGAGGGTGGGCGGGCCCCACGCGAACGATTTCGGAAGCACGCCGATCACTTCGAACGGCGTGTTGTCCAGCGTCAGCGTCGTGCCAAGTACCGAGGGATTCGAGGCGAGCTTCTGTTCCCAGAAGCGGTGCGTGACGATCGCCACGGTTGTCCGTCCACCGGGGCGGTCCTCATCGGGACGGAAATTGCGGCCGAGCGCCGGAGCGACGCCGAGCACCGGGAGCAGGTCGGCGGTGACCGCCGCGCCGCGGACGATCTGGGCGTCGCCGCCCGACGTCAGCGTGAACCCGGCGCCGGTCTGTGCCGCGAGCCGCTCAAAGCTCTGCGCCCGGGCGCGCCAATCGAGAAACGTCGGATGCGATGCGGAGAACTGCGGCCATCCCTTTTCGGGATTGCTTTCCCACACGCGAATGAGCCTGTCGGGTTGATCGAATGGAAGCGGACGCAGCACCACCGCGTTGACGACGGTGAAGATGGCGGTGTTGGCGCCGACTCCGAGGGCGAGCGTCAGGACGGCTATCGCGGTGAATCCCGGACTGCGGCGCAACGCGCGCGCGGCGTAGCGCACGTCCTGCCACAGCGACTCGAGCCAGGGGCGGCGCGGGACGCCCCCGGGGATGGGTGGTTCGAGGTCGACGTGGCCGTTCACCCGCCGGATCTCCCGCGCCAGCGTGTCGCTGTCGCTGAGTTCCTGCAGGACGGCCTGATTGGCCTCTTCCACGCTCATTCCGCGCGCGAGCAACGCGCGATGGCGATCGGCCAGATGCCCGCTCAGTTCCTCGACGATCTGCACGTGGCGCGCCGGGTCGATCTGGACATCGCGCAGACGGAGCCGGACTTCCGATTTCCAGTCGTACATGTCACACCTCCGCGATGCGGTTGACCGCGGCGACGAACCGCCCCCATCCCGATCGCTGCTGGGCGAGCACCTTGCGGCCTTGCGCCGTGATCTTGTAGTAGCGCCGCCGGCGCTGGCCGGGTTTCTCCACCCATTTCCCGGTCATCCAGCCGCGCTGCTCCAGCCGGTACAACAGCGGGTAGAGCGAGGCGACGCGGAACCGTACGGCGCCCTCCGAGCGGTCCTCGATCACCTGGCTGATTTCGTAGCCGTGCCGCGCGCGGTGCTCGACGAGCGCCAGCACGAGCAGCTCCGCGCTGCCCTTCTTCAACTCGCGATCGAGGATCCGGTCTATATACTTCATAGCGACATATTGCTCAGAAGTATGACTCGCGTCAACGGGGATGTGATGGATGGTTCCCCGAAGCCCCGAAGCCCCGAAGCCCCGAAGGCCCAAGCCCCGAAGCCCCGAAGCCGTGAAAACTTGACGCTACGGACGAGCTGGTTGTCCGTTTTCAATTCAGTCGAGCTTGATACCAATCGTGCGATCCCCTAACGTGTCTACATTCAGTGACTTTCAGTTTTGTGGGGGGCGCATGGCAGACCGGTGCGCGATTACCCGACGAATTGCGGCCAAGTGACGCGTCGTCGCGGGTTGCACCGGATGTGAGGGCGTCGGGCGTGTTCGGTACACCCGTTGCTTAATGCGCTTATGGTTCGGGTCGCTTATCCCCAGGGTGTCACATGTCCAAACCCGCCACCGTGGTCCGGCTGCTTGCGGCGTTTCTCCTGATCTGCGGCGCCGTCCCGACGGCGTCGACGACCCTCGCGGTCAGTGAGGATTCGCTCGACAAGCTCGATCCCATGCTCCGGCAGCGTGCGGCGTCCAACGCGGGCACGTCGCGCGTGATCGTCCGCGGCATCGAGCCGCTCGCCGCGGGCACACTCGCCGATCTGATTCAACAGGCCGGCGGCGTCGTCGGCCGGAGGGTCAACGTCATTCGCGGCCGCGTCGCCGAAGTGCCGAACGCGGCGCTCGTGGCGCTCGCGCGCAGTCCGTATGTTGCAGGTCTTTCCCTCGACCGGCTGATCGTCGGCGCCAACGAGCGCACCGGCGCCACGGTTGGATCGACATCGGTGCGGCACGATTACGGCTATGACGGATCCGGCATCGGCGTCGCGATCCTCGATTCCGGCGTCGCCCCGGCGCTCGACGACCTATCGCAGGGAACGGCGCAGCGCGTCGACCGCTTCGTCGATTTCATCAACGGCGGCACGACGGCCTACGACGATTACGGGCACGGCACGCACGTCGCGGGAATCATCGCGGGCAATGGCTTCGACTCCAGCGGCGCGCGCGCCGGCGTGGCGCCCGGCGTGCGGCTGACCGTCCTGAAAGTGCTCGACGGATCCGGAACGGGGCACATCAGCGACGTCATCGCGGCGATCGACTTCGTCGTCGAGAACAAGGACGCGCTGAACATCCGCGTCGTGAACCTGTCGGTGGCGACCGGTGTGTACGAGTCCTACAACACCGATCCGCTCACCCTGGCGACGCAGCGGGCGGTTCGCGCCGGCATCGTGGTGGTCGCGGCCGCCGGCAACAACGGAAGGAACGCTGAAGGGCTCACCCAATACGGCGGCACCACCGCTCCCGGCAACGCGCCGTGGGTGGTGACGGTCGGAGCGTCCAGCCACATGGGAACGGTCGATCGATCCGACGACACGGTCGCGTCCTTCACTTCGCGCGGACCGAGCGCGATCGATTACGCGGCAAAGCCGGACCTCGTCGCGCCTGGTGTGGGGATCGAGTCGCTGAGCGCGCCGGCGAGCACGCTCTACACGACACAGGCACCGTACCTCCTGAAAGGTACGGTCCCGATGTCGTATTTTCCGTATCTCAGCCTCAGCGGCACGAGCATGTCCGCCCCGGTGGTCAGCGGCACTGTGGCGCTGATGCTGCAGGCGAACCCCTCGCTCACACCCAACCAGGTGAAAGCGATCCTGCAGTACACCGCGCAGTTCTACCAGGGCTACGATCGGCTCACCGAAGGCACGGGATTCCTGAACACGAAAGGCTCCGTCGAGCTGGCGCGCTACCTCGCGTCCCCCGGCACCGTCGCGTATCCGGCCAGCGACACTTGGACGGCGCGGATCGTGTGGGGCAATCGCCTCCTCAAAGGTGGGCGCTTGACGAGCGCGGCCAGTGCGTGGGCCGCGGATGTCATGTGGGGTGCGTCGAGCACCCCTGCCGGGACACCGGTGGACTTCGGCATCCTGTGTTCCCCGGATAACTGCGATGGCAACCGCCCATGGCGATTCGGTCAGGGCAACCCGTTCAATGTCGTGTGGGGGACGGTCTGCGGCGGCAGTAACTGCGACGGCACGGTGTGGAGCACAACGGTGGTGTGGGGCACCAGCGACGGAGATGGCACCGTCGTGTGGGGGACGGACGAGGGCGACGGAACCGTCGTGTGGGGGACTGACGAGGGCGACGGAACCGTGGTGTGGGGCACGGCGGACGGCGGCGACGGCACCGTCGTCTGGGGGACGAGTTGCAGCGATCCGGCGTGCGAGCCGGTCATCTGGCCGCGCTGACGATGACTACGCATAGCACGACACAGTGGTTGCCGCTCGGCCGCCTCGAATCGCTCCGAGGCGCGATTCGCGGCGACGCCGGCGGTTCCCTGGCGAACGCTCCGAAGGGGGAAGACCGCGTTCCGAACCCGCTGGCATGGGAGACGCTGCCGCGGAAGGCGCAGTTGTACGTCGCCGCGGTGATCGGCGCGGGAGCGTCGCTGTTCTTCTTCTCTATTCCCCTCTCGTATCCGCATCCATTCCTGTTCCTCTCGCTGGTTGCGCTCTCGTGCCTCACCTCCGCATGGAAGGTCACGCTGCCGCTCTCGTTGCTCAGCGGATCGTCGCTGTCGGTGTCCTATGCCGCCGACCTGACCGCGCTCCTGCTGCTCGGTCCGAGGGCGGCCGTGGTCGTCGCCGTTGCCGGCGCGTTGATGCAGGGAACGGTGAACGTCAAACAGCGATATCCCGCATACCGCAACGCCTTCAACATGGCGGAAGAGGCGATGACGATGGTCGCGACGGGACTGGCTTACGTCGCGCTTGGCGGGGTCAGCGGTCCGACCGAGATCACCCCGATTGCCAAGCCGGTCGTCGGCGCCATCGCGACGTATTTCGTCGTCAATACGGGACTGATCGCCGGCGTCATTGCGGTCTCGACCGGGCGCACGTGGTGGCAGGTCTGGCGGCAGGAATTCCTCTGGACGGCTTCGAGCTTCATGGTCGCGGGGAGCGCCGGCGCCTTTGCCGCGGTAGTGATCCAGCGGGGCGAACACTGGCTCGCGCTGCTGATGATCGCCCCGGTGTACCTCACGTATCGCACCTACCAGATCGTCGTAGGGCGCCTCGAGGATCAGAAGCGGCACGTCGCGGAAACGCAGCAACTGCACGCCGAAGCGCTGGGCGCGCTGCGGCAGGCCTTGAGCGCGGAGCGGGCGCTGGCGGACGAAAAAGAGCGGCTCGCGATCGCCCTGGCAGACATGACCCGGCTCGAAAACGCGCGAAAACAGCTGCTGGAGCGCGAGCACGCGGCGCGTGCCTCCGCCGAGCAGGCGAACCGACTGAAGGATGAATTCCTCGCGGTCGTGTCGCACGAGCTGCGCACGCCGCTGAATGCAATCCTGGGCTGGGCCGATCTGCTGCGCGCGGGGAAGCTCGATCCGACGAAGCGCGACCGCGCCTCGCAGGCAATCTTCGACAGCGCGAAGCGGCAGTCGCATCTCATCGACGAGCTGCTGGACGTCGCCCGTATCATGTCCGGGAAGCTGCGTCTCGAGCGCAATCCGATCGATCTCACGACCATCGTCAGCGCGGCGATCGAAGTGGTCCAGCCCGCGGTCGAAGCCAAGCACATCAAGATGGTGGTCGAAGCAGACGATCAGATGGGCACGGTCTACGGCGACACGGCGCGGCTGCAGCAGATTGCCTGGAACCTGCTTTCCAACGCGGTGAAGTTCACGCCCGAAGGGGGAACCGTTCACGTCGCGCTGCGCGCCCGCAACAATGCCGCGGAAATGATCATCACCGACAGCGGCGAGGGGATTCCCCAGGATTTCCTGCCGTCGGTGTTCGAGCCGTTCCGCCAAGCGGATGGTTCCACGACGCGGCCGCATTCGGGCCTTGGGCTCGGCCTCTCGATCGTGAAGCACCTCGTCGAGGCGCACGGAGGAACCGTCTCGGCGGAAAGTCGCGGCGAGGGACAGGGCGCCGTCTTTACCGTGCGCCTGCCCAGGGGCGTGGGAGTCGCGCCGCGTACGGCGGAAGCGATTCAATCCGGACGCACGGTCGCCGAGGTCTCGCTCGCCGGCTTGCGAGTGCTGGTCGTGGACGACGATCACGACAGCCGGCACGTGCTGACCGAGCATCTGGAGGGCTCCGGAGCGAGGGTGCTGACCGCGTCGTCTGCCTCCGAGGCACTCGAGGTCCTGAACCGGGAACCCGTCGACGTGCTGCTGGCGGATATTGCGATGCCGGGCGAGGATGGCTATTCGCTGATCCGGAAGCTGCGCTCGCTGGAGGCCGCGGCGGCGTCAGTTCCCGCCGCTGCGCTGACCGCGTTCGCGCGCGAAGAGGATCGCCAGCAGGCGTTCCGTGCCGGTTTCCAGCTGCACCTGGCCAAACCAGTCGACGCGGGATCGCTCATTGCGGCGGTCGCCACGCTCGGCCGGTGGAACCCGTCGGCCATCCGTTAGCGCGAGCATTTTTCTCCCGCGCGCACCGAGAGGAGCATGAGCGGTGATTTCCCCGCCGCGGCAAGCGTGCGCGCGACGCCGCGTGGGACCATCATGAACGTTCCGGCACGCAGCGACTGATCGTGCCCCGCGACACGCGCGATCCCCTCGCCGGCAATGACGTAGAGGAATTCATCGGCATCCGGCCGTGCCGCGTCCGCAATCCCTTCCTTCACCTGCAACAGTAAGGCGGGACCACCGGTCGTACACGTCAGCTGCGACACCTTGCTCTCGCCGCGCCGGATGTAGTTCTTCTCGATGAACGCCGTCATGTCGATCGATATCGGATCGGGACTCAACGCCGGCTCGGGCGCAGGAGGAGGCGCTGGCGCCGGCGCCGGCGGCGGAGCAGGTGGCGGCGGAGCAGGCGTCAACGTGACGCTGACGTCAATCGGGGCGCCGCCGCGCGCCGTCAGCTCGCGTTCGAGCGGGATGAACCCTTCGCGATCGAAGCGCAGCCGGTAGCCTCCCGGCGGAAGATTCTCGAACGTCAGCCGGCCCGCTTCCGTGCGCGAGTCGCGGGCCGCGGTAGCGCCGCGGGCTGCGAGCGCGGTGACGCTCACCTTCACGTTTCCGAGCGGTGCACCACCGGGGTCGGTCACCATGATGACCAGCGTGGCGCTGGTGGCTGCCGGCCGCCGTGGTGGTGCCTGCGCCGCCCCCGTCTGCGGCGCGCCCGTTTGCGGCGCGCCGGTTTGCGCCGCGCCCGTCGCTGCAATCAGCAGCGACGACGCGAGAGCCATCACGATTCGCATGATCTCGACTCCTCAGTGAATCCTTGGCGACGGGTGCGACGGACCCGGATCATGCCCGTTCGCAGGCCGTTCGTCGAGCGCTGAGGCGAGCGGCAACGTGATGACGAATGTCGCGCCGTGGCCCGGTCCTTCGCTCTCGGCGGTAATCCGCCCGCCGTGCGCTTCGACCAGCTCGCGCGCGATCGACAGGCCCAATCCGACGCCGCCGTGGCGACGCGAGGAGGCCCGCTCTCCCTGACGAAATCGGTCGAACACGAACGGCAGAAAGCTCGGGTCGATCCCCGCGCCGGTGTCGGTGATCTGCACCTCCACCCTGTCGTCGTCGGTCGTCGCGCGAATCGCCACGCGTCCGCCGTTGTCGCTGAACTTCAACGCGTTTCCCAACACATTGAAGAATACCTGTTCCAGACGCCGGGGATCGCCACGAAGCTGAACCGTGGGGATCGGCTCCAGATCGAGATCGATGCCGCGCGCGGCCGCCGATGGAATCAGCGACTCGACGACGCCGCGCAGCAGCCGGCGCAGGTCGAACGGTTCGACGTCGAGCGTGAGCCGGCCCGATTGCAGGCGCGAGAAGTCGAGCAGCTCGTCGACGAGACGGGCCTGGCGCGTCGCGTTGTCGTGAATGGATTGCAGGGCGCGCGTCGAGGTCGTCGCGTCGAGCGATCCTTTGCGCAACATCGCCGTCCAGCCCAGCATCGCGTTCAGCGGCGTCCTCAGCTCGTGCGAGATGATCGACACGAAGTCGTCTTTCAGCCGGTTCGCCGTCTCCGCTTCTGATTTTGCCTGCTGGGCCGCCTCGTAGAGGCGTGCGCGATCGAGCGCCTGGGCGCAGTGCTGCGCGACCGAAATGAGCAGGCCGCGGTATTCGTCGTCGAAGTTCACCGGCGCCGTGAAGTAGAGGGCGACGATCCCGATCGCGCGCCCTTCGGCGAGCAGAGGCAGCGTGGCCGCTGAAACGAAGCCGCCATCGGCGGCGACCGCGGCCGACTGGCTGTAGCGCTCCTGCCATTCCTCGAACGACGAGATCAGGACGGGTTGTCGCGTCTCTACGGCATGGGTGGCACACAGTCCCGGCTCCGCCTCGTAGCGCGACCACGGGTGGTGGCCGTGCGACGGCGCGTCGGAATACAAGGTCTCGAAGACCTTGCCGTCTTGCGACAGTCCGGCCACCTCGCCGCTGGTGGCACCGGTCACGTTGCGGCCATGAGTGACGATCGCGTGTGCCACGGCATCGAGCGTGACGGCTTCGGACAGCGCGGCGGCGAGAGCGTGAAGGCGCCCGGTCCGTACGGCAAGCGACCGATAGCGGGTTTCGCTGGCGCGCAGCGCCTGCTCGATCGACTGGCGTTCGTTGAGTTGCTCGTCCGAGCGGGCGCGCAGTGCGTCGGCCTCTTCGCGGGCGCGCACCGCGGCTTCGAGCTGCCACGCGCGATCGAGCGCCTGTGCGGCTCGAACCCCGAGCGTAGAGAGATAGTGGCGATCGTCTTTCGTGAGATGCCGCGGCATCCGGAACTCGAGCTGCACGGCGGCGACCGGCCGGTTGCCGACGAGCAGCGGCACCACGGCAATCGCATGGAAGCCGGCCGCCGCGGGTGTCTGGAGGTGTCCGGGATACTCCCGCTGATAGACGTCCGCCGTCTCGATGGTGACGAGCGCGCCGCGGGTCACAGCGTCCATCGCGGGCGTGTGGCCGGCAAGCGCCGCGCCGTCGCGAGCTTCACGTTCCGCGGTTCGATAGCCGACCGCGCGCGCCATGCGGACCGGCTGATCCTCTGCGGCGGCGATCAGCAGCAACGCCGCGTCGGCGGCGAGCGCGTGCAACGGCTCCTGTACGGCGGCCTCGATGACGCTTTCCGGGGTGCGCGCCCGCGACAGCGCGTCGGTCAGCTGCGCGACGCGTTCGGCCTGCGAACGTGCGTAGTGCGCCGCCTGCCGCTCGCGCCGATCGCGCTCGGCCCGGCGATGGATGCGCACCACGGCCAGGGAGAAGAGAATCCATCCGGCGCAGAAGACGACGAGGACGGGACCGGGAGGGGCAGGAGAGCGGGCGATCAGCCATTCGACCCACGCGGCGACGCCGGCCCAGAGGAGGCTCAGGGCGATGAGCGTAAACCCACGCGGCGCCCCGCCATTACCAGTCTCGGATCGCACGGACTTCGTCGCCTCCGAGCCATTTCGCAGGTAATGGCCGAGCCGGTGTTCAATCTCAGCTTATCACGAGACCTTTGGCTATAATTGCGGCTCTTTCCTCGATATTCCCGCCGCGGCGCGGAGGATTACAGACATGAAACGAGCGCTGGCGATCACCTTTGCCGTCGTGCTGAGCTACGCCTGGCCGAGCGCCCAAACGGCGGCCAGAAAGCCCCTGGAAATTGGCGATTACACGAAATGGCGGAGCATCTCCGGACAGGAAATCTCCGGCGACGGCAAGTGGGTCACCTACGTGCTGCAGCTCACCAACGTGCCGCAGGCGGAGACGAAGCCCGTGCAGCACCTGGTGAATCTCGACACGAACGAGGACATCGAGTTCGCAAACGCCACGAGCGGCACGTTCTCGTCGGACTCCAAGTGGCTCGCATACTCTGTGGATCCGAATCCGGGCCGCGGCAACCGGGGCCGCGGCGGCGCAGCAGGCAGCGCGCCTCAACCGCCGGCTGACTCGGTGGCGCCCCCGCCCGACGCTCCGCAGACACCCCCTGCGACGCCACCCCAGGGACGCGGAACTACCACGCCTCCCGCACCGCCACGCCGTGTCGAACTGCGGAACCTTGCCACCGGGGCAACGCAATCGTGGCAGGACATCCAGTCCTTCACGTTTTCAGCATCCGCCAGCCATCTGGTCCTGCGCCGCCGCCCGCCGACGACAGCAAACGCGGCACCGGGGCGGGGGGGCGCGAATCCTTCGCCGGCCACGCCGGCTCCTGGCGCCGCGCCCGCTGGTGGTACGGGCGCCGAGACCCAGTCGGCCCCGCGTGGTGCCGATGTGATCCTCGTCGACCTCCGCACGGCACGTCACCAGCTGCTCGGCAGCGTCGGCGACATCGCGTTCAACAAAAAAGGAGATCTCCTCGCGTACACGGTCGACTCGAGCGTGAAGGACGGCAACGGACTTTTCCTCTTCGACACCCGCACCGGACGGGCCGTGCCGCTCGACAACGATGCGCGGAGCTACAACCGACTCGCGTGGAACGAGGATGGCACGGCGGTGGCGGTGCTCAAGGGGGCCGACGTCGAGAAGATGCGCGAGCGCGACAACGTCCTCGTGGCGTTTCCCGCCGTGGCGGATTGTCTCGGCGAGGACGCCGGACCTGCGACGGCGGTCAAGCTCGATCCCGCGAAGGCCGACGGCTTCCCCAAGGGTTGGGTGATCAGCGATCGGGCGCCGCTGACGTGGAGCGCCGATGACAATCGCGTCTTCTTCGGCATGAAGGAACAGACGGCCGCGCCCGATCCGAACGGGCGCAAGAGCACGGACGAAGTTGCCGACGTCGACGTCTGGAACACGCGCGACGAGCGCATCCAGTCGGTGCAGATGATCCGCGCCGACCAGGATCGCAACTTCACGTTCCGCGAGGCGTTCGACATTCCGGCCTCGCGCTTCGTGAAGCTGGCGGACGAGACGATGCGCGACCTCGACGTCGCGGAAGACGGGCGCTGGTCCGTGGGACGCGATACGCGCGGATATGTCCACGACTACAAGCGGGCGGCTGCCGACATCTACCGGGTCAACACGTCGACCGGCGAGCGCACGTTGATGCTGAAGAACCAGATGATCAACACGTCCACCGGCAGCCACACCTTCGGCATTTCTCCCGACGGGCGCTACTTCCTCTATTGGAAGGAGAACAAGTACCACGCGTACGACCTCGACGCGGGGACGTCGCGCCCGCTCGGCGGCAGCAGTAACGTCAACTTCGTCGATGCAGAGTTCGATCACCCGGGCCCGAAGCCGGCTTACGGGATCATGGGCTACACGACGGACGGCAAAGCGGTGATCGTGCAGCAGCGCTACGACTTGTGGGTGCTGCCGTTCGACGGATCGGCGGCGCGCAATCTGACGAACGGTTTCGGTGCAAAAAACGAGATCCGGCTGCGCTACGTGCGAACCGAACCGCTCGACGAACCCGCCGCGCCGACGCCGACTGCTCCCGCGGTGCCCGGTTTCGGCGGCCGCGGCAACGCCCCGCGCTCCACCAAGATCGACCTGACGAAGCCGATGACGCTCTCCGCGTATGGGGAGTGGACGAAGAAGGCAGGATTCTACGAGCTCGCGAACGGTCAGTTGCGGGAAATCGCGTTCGAGGAGGCCTCGTTCAGCAATCCCGTGAAGGCAGCCAAGGCCGACCGATTTCTCTTCACGCGCCAGACGTTCACGGAGTTCCCGGATCTACGCGTTTCCGGTCCGAACTTCAAGGAGTCGAAGAGGATCACGAATGCGAATCCCCAGCAGGCGGAGTTCCTGTGGGGCCACCGGATCCTCTTCGAATTCAAGGACAAGGACAACCATCGGCTGCAGGGCATCCTGACCATCCCGGACGACTACAAGCCGGGTGAGAAACGGCCGATGCTGGTCAACTTCTACGAGAAGAACTCGCAGAACCTGTATCGCTACAACTCGCCGTCGTACTTGACCGGCATGGGAGCGTCGCCGATCCAGGCGGTGAGCAACGGCTATGTCACCATGGTGCCGGACGTCTACTTCCACACCGGTGCCTCGCACAGCGACATGCTCGACGCCGTAGAGTCCGCGACCCGCAAGGTGATCGAGCTGGGCTACGTCGATCCGAAGCGGATCGGCATCAACGGGCACAGCTACGGCGGAGAAGGGGCGGCATTCATCGCCACCCGGTCCCGCCTCTTCGCCGCGGTCGGCGTTGGTGCGGGGGTCACGGATCTCTTCTTCGACTTCAACCAGAACTGGGGCTGGTCCTATCAGGTCACCGGTGGCAGCGGCGCGAACGGTTTCGACTACTACCTCTATAGCCAGGGCCGTGAGGCGGTTTCACCGTGGGATAAACCGGAGCTGTACAACTTCGAGTCGGCCCTGATGCACGTGCCCGAGGTGACGGCGCCGATTCTCATCATGCACGGCACGGCGGACCCGACCGTCTCGTTCACCAACGGCCTCGCGTTCTACAACGCGCTGCGCTACAACAACAAGCAGGCCGTGCTGCTCGCGTATCCCGGCGAAGGGCACGGCCTGCGCGGCATGGCGAACCGGAAGGACCTCACCGTCCGCTACTTCGAGTTCTTCGATCACTACCTGAAGGACGCCCCGGCGCCGAAGTGGCTCACCGACGGCGTCCCGTATCTCAAGAAGGCGATGTAGGCCGGCGACTCAGCGCTGCGGTGCGAAGTGGCCGTTGATCGTGATCTCCACTTCGATCGGAACGCAGTTGAGCAGCGTCGAATCGAACTGCCACTGTCTGACTGCCGTGATCATGGCATCGACGAACGCTGGCTGGGCCCCCTCGCGCGGCCGGATATCCTTGATGAACCCGTCCAGGCCGATCACGGCATCGAGGATTACTTCGCTGGTCGTCCCGGTTCCGCGCAGCTCCGCCGGGTAGATCGGCCTGACGTCCTTCAACTTGTGCGGCGGGCGCAGGTTTCCGCCGACGCGCGTCCCGGACCCGGCCGGTTTCGCGCCGCAGGCCGGGTTCGGCCGCGGTGCGGCTGCCGATCGCGCGGAGCTGCTGCTGCCGTCGGCGATCGCGTCGTCCACAGTGATGCTTTCTGTGAGTGTCCCGACCTGCAGCGTGACGTCCCGGCGCACGTCCTCCCCGCGAATCGCCACCGTCCCGCGATAGGCCTGGAATCCCGGCAGCTGCGCCTCGACGACGTAGTCTCCCGGCGACAGTCCGGGGAGGGTGAACTCGCCGGTACTGGTCGTCTGGACTTCGTACTTGATCTGGCGCTGCTCGTTCGACACCGTCACGCGCGCGCCGGGCAGCGTGCCCCCCTGCGGGTCGACGAGCGATCCGGAGAACGTGTTGAACGTCTGCGCGGCGGCGATCGCGGCCGCGGCTACGAGCATGAGCGCGACCGTCGAGATGCGGGCGCGCGGACGAATCGGATTTCGATCGAGGCGGTCATTCAGCATGGCGGCAACTCTCCTGTGAAGCGTCGATGGCCTGGCCATCGTGGAAGCGGGCACCCACGCGCGGCGGCCGCCGAGGTCGCGGGCGAGGGCAACGAGATAGGTTGCGTAGGCGGGGCCCTCGACGCCGCGGCTCAACACTTCGTCGTCGCACGCGCGCTCGCTCTCCAGCCGAAGGCGGGCGCATGCGAGCCATACGATCGGATTGAACCAGTAGGCGGCGCGAAGGAGCTCGCCCAGCATCTGCGCGGCCCAATCCGCACGCTTGATGTGCGCGAGCTCGTGGCACAGCACGATGCGCATGACGTCTTCGGGCCAGTGCGCGGCACCGGCCGGAAGGATGATCTTCGGACGTTTCCATCCCCACGTCGCCAGCAGCGACGGATGAGCGCTCGCGAGCAGGCGCACCTCGCGGTCCACCTGCAACTCGGCGGCGAGCTGTCGTGCAAGATCGGCCAGCCGCGCGGGCGGCGGCTGCGCGTTCGAGGCGAGCCACGCCAGGCGTCCGAGGCCCACCAGCAGCACGCACACGCCGAGCATCGTTCCGCCGAGCCAGATCGGTACGAGTAAACCGGCGACTGACGGCTGCCGGCTCGCCGGCTTCGGCGCGGTGGTCGCAGGGATCCTTTGCGTAATAGCGATGTCGACCTCAGGCTCGGTCGACGTGGCCAGACGCGGCGACATGCGCGCCGGCAGCGGCAGCGCCCACGTCGGCAGGAGGGGCACGAGCAGCGGCGTCGCGGCGGCGCAGGTGATCGCCACTGCCAATACCCAGTGCCGCAGCGCCGCCGACCGCGTGCGCAGCATCGCGGCAATCGCCAGACCCAGGACGAGAATCAGCGAGACCTTCATGTGCGCTCCTTGCGTGCGCGGTCGACCAGTTGCGCGATGCGGTCGAGCTCACCGGCGCTCAGGCGCTCCGCGCCGAGCACGGCGGTGATCACTTTCTCGGCGGAGCCGTCGAAGAATGTTTCGACGAGATGCTTCAACGCGGACCTGCGCGCGGCGCCGCGCGGCACCGCCGGCAGGTAGACGTAGCGAAGCCCTTCCTCCTCGTGCCGGACGTGCCCTTTCTCCTCGAGCACCCGCAGCTGCGTGCGCACGGTGGAGAGGTGCGGCGCGCCGGGCAGGTCCTTCATGATCGTCGCGGCGGTCGCTCTGCCGCGGCGATACAGGCTGTCCATGATCTGCCGTTCCCGCCGCGTCAGACCGTTCGGCTCTCGTTCAGACATGTTACTTTTATAACATTACTGCTACAAAAATAACATGTCAAGCGGAACCGGGCGCCCATGCGCTATCCTGAGCGCGTCACTGCCCCCGCGTTGACCTGATCATGAACAGACTCGCTATCCTGGCCGTGGCATGGCTCGTCGCGGTTCCGGCAACCGCGTGGGCCGGCGGACAGGCCGCGCAGCCACCGCGCTTCCGCACCGGGGTCGATCTGATTGCCGTCGACGTCCAGGTGATCGATCGCGACGGCCATCCTATCGCCGACCTCGGGCCGGATAAGTTCGAAGTCAAAATCAACGGCCGCCGCCGCCGCGTCCTGACCGCCGAGTTGATACGTCCCGATACGGCGCTCGATCCTGCGCCGGTCGCGGCCGGCAGCGGCGCCGGTCCCCAGCGTCCGGCGCGCGTCA
>JBKPLP010000001.1:0-18836 GCA_046731735.1 Acidobacteriota bacterium | reverse complement strand
TCGCGTCCTTCAGGTCCTTGGCGAGGTTGTTCTTCCCCACGTAGGAGTTGATCGTGCGGGTCAGCGCCGCCCGGAAGCCGGAGAGGTGCGTGCCTCCCTCGTGGGTGTTGATGTTGTTCGCGAACGAGTAGACCGTCTCCGCGTAGCCGTCGTTCCACTGCAGGGCGATCTCGACGTCGGTGCCGTCCTTTTCGCCGTGCATGTAGATCGGCTTGTCGTTGACCGCCGTCTTGTTCTGGTTCAGGTACTCGACGAACGAGATGATGCCGCCTTCATACAGGAACTTGTGCGACTTGCCGTCCCGCTCGTCGTCGAGCGTGATGGTGACGCCGCCGTTCAGAAAGGCGAGCTCGCGGAGCCGCTGCGCGAGCGTGTCGAAGCTGTACTCGGTTGTCTCGAAGATCTGCGTGTCGGGCTTGAACGTGATCTTCGTCCCGCGCTTCTTCGTCGTGCCGGTGACTTCGAGCGGACCCACCGGCGCGCCCCGCTCGTAGGTCTGTTTATAGACCTCGCCGTTGCGCCATATTTCCAGATCCAGCGTCTCCGAGAGTGCGTTGACCACCGATACGCCGACGCCGTGCAACCCTCCCGACACCTTGTAGCTCTCGTTGTCGAACTTGCCGCCGGCGTGCAGCACGGTCAGGACCACTTCGGCGGCGGACTTGCCGCTCGCGTGCTGATCGACGGGAATACCGCGACCGTTGTCGACGACGGTCACCGAGTTGTCGATGTGCAGCGTGACGTTCACCTGGTCGCAGAAGCCGGCCAGCGCCTCGTCGATCGAGTTGTCGACGATTTCGTAGACGAGATGGTGCAGTCCCGGGGCGCCGGTCGACCCGATATACATCGCGGGACGCTTGCGCACCGCCTCGAGACCTTCGAGGACCTTGATCTTGTCGGCGCCGTAGTCGTCGACCACACCCAGGCCGTTCCCGTTGCCGGACGCGGCAGGGCCGGACGGCGTCGCGACAGGCTCCGCCCCGGCATGTGCCTCCGGCGTGGCCGCGGGTGTCCGCTGCTGTTCGTCTGGGGGTTCCAGTTCAGACATCAATCAGATTCGATCAGACCCGCATCGGCATGATGACGTAGGTGTAGTCGTACCCTTCCGCGCCGACGGGTTTCATCACGGCCTGGCTCATCTCGTCCTTGAACTCGAGGCCAATCGAGTCGGTTTCCACGACGCTGAGGAAGTCGAGGACATACTGCGCATTGAAACAGATGGTCACCGGCGCGGCGGCATAATCGACGATCAGCACTTCCTTCGCCTCGCCGAATTCGGGGCTGCTCGAGGCGATTTCGACCTTGCCTTTGTCCATCTGGAACTTCACGGCGCGCGAGCGTTCGTTCGAGAGCAGCGCGACACGCTTCACGGCGTTGGTCAGCCGGTCGCGATCGAACTCGACGCGCTTGTCGTTTCCCTTCGGGATCACCCGCTCGAACGCCGGGAACTGGCCGTCGATCATCCGTGAAATCAACAGCCGTCCGCCGATGTCGAAGAATAGATGGTTCTCGCCGCGCTCGTACTGGATGTCGCCATCCCCTTCGGCGAGCAGCCGTCCGAGTTCGAGCAGCGTCTTGCGCGGCAGGATGACCCGCATTTCGTCGTCGGGTTTGCCCTTGTATTTCCCTTTCTCCCGCGAGACCGTGATCAGCGCGAGCCGATGTCCGTCGGTCGACACGAGGCTCATCGAATCCGGACGAAGGATGAACAGCGCGCCGTTGAGGAAATACCGCGTGTCCTCGCCGGTGATCGCAAACTGCGTCTTGGCGACCATCTGCTTCAGGACTTCGCGCGGCAGCGAGGCGCTGTACACCCCGGTGCCATCGGGGAGCGTCGGGAAGTCTTCGCGCGGAAGCGTCTGCATGCGCGAATCGAAGCGATCGGCGGCGACCTTCACGCCGCTCTTGTCCTCCTCGATCCGCACGTCGGTTTCAGGAAGCGCCTTGATGATTTCGTAGAGCTTCTTCGCCGGCAGTGTCAGCGAACCGCCTTTGGCGACCGACGCCTGGCACTTGCTGCGCAGGCCGACTTCGAGGTCGGTCGCCAGCAGTCGCACCGAATCAGTATCGGCCTCGATGAGGACGTTCGCGAGAATCGGGATCGTGTTCTTGCGTTCGACGATGCCCTGGAAGAGTTGTAGTTCTCGCAGCAGATCGGCCTTGCGTACGACCAGCTCCATGTTGGTGAGACCTCGCGAGGAAGGCGCTTTCCGATTCGGAGGAAAGTCGCGCTGATCCCTTCAATGTTGAGGGAGATCAGGGAACAAAGAATTATAACAAGAAAGAGGCGCTGTTGAAAACCAAAAACAGGGCCTTTAACCCTTGAAATTCTGTTATTTAGGCTGTGGACCCGGTTTCGGTACCGGGAGGGTATTTCCGGCGCGATCCGGCGGATAAAACCGGCCACTGCCGTAACCCACAATTCATCCGCAGGCCACCTGTTCCAGCGGGTGTGGAAAACCCCGTCCCGAGGCGCGAATCCTCAGCGGAACGACTCCATGAACGTGTTGATAAGCGTGTTGAAATTTCCGTCGCGCTGACGCAGATCTTCAATTTTGCGGATGGAGTGAATCACCGTCGAATGGTGCTTGCCGCCGAAACTCTTGCCGATCTCCGGCAGCGACGCGTTCGTGAGCGATTTGCAGAGATACATGGCGATCTGCCTGGGCATCGCGATGGACTTCGAGTTGTTCCGGGACTTCAACTCGCCATGCTTCAACTGGTAGTAGTCGGATACGAACTTCTGAATTCCTTCAATCGTGACGGCGCGCTCGTCGTGCTGCAGCACGTTGCGGAGCACGTCCTGCGCCAGCGACAGTGAAATCTCCCGCCCGGTCAGCGACGCGTACGCGATCAGCCGGATCAGCGATCCCTCGAGCTCGCGAATGTTGGATTTGATCTTTCCCGCGATATAGATGGCCACGTTGTCGGGCAGCGGAACCCCTTCGGTTTCCGCCTTTTTTTTCAGGATGGCGACCTTCGTTTCCAGATCCGGCGATTGGATGTCCGCAATCAATCCCCACTCGAACCGCGAGCGGAGCCGCTCCTCGAGCTGCGGAATCTCATGCGGCGGCCGGTCGCTGCTGATCACGATCTGCTTCTGCGAGTCGTACAGCGCATTGAAGGTGTGGAAGAACTCCGTCTGCGTGCCTTCCTTGCCGGCCAGGAACTGAACGTCGTCGACGAGCAGGACATCGACGCTGCGGTAACGCTCGCGGAAATCGAGTATGCGATCGTAACGAACCGCGTTGATCATCTCGTTCATGAACCGCTCGGACGAGATATAGGTGAGCTTCAGCGATTTCAGATGGGTCAGCACGTAATGCCCGATCGCGTGCATCAGGTGCGTCTTGCCCAATCCCACTCCGCCATAAATGAACAGCGGGTTGTACGAACGCGAGGGGGCTTCCGCGACCGCACGACATGCGGCGTGCGCGAACTGGTTGGACGATCCAACGATAAACGTGTCGAACGAATACCGCGGCGCCAGGCCGACCGTCGGATCGTCGTCCGGCGCTTCGGCGGTGATATCGGCCGTGGCGTCGAAAGCCGCGGGGGCGGCGGGCGGGGAGATTTCGCGGGACGAAATCACCGGCACTGGCTCGGCTGTTTCGGTGACGTCCGTTACGAATGCGACGGTTGTTCCCTTGCGATCGACCTCGGACAACGCCTCGTCGAGGACGCCTGCGTAGTGCTTCGTCAACCAATCGCGGAACAGCGCATTCGGCACCAGAACCTTCAGCGAATCGCCGTCATCGCGAACGAAACTCGTGGGTTTGAACCAGGTGTAGAAGATGTGCCGGTTGACTTTCGTCTCGATGCGAGTGAGAACCTGGTCCCAGATACTGCCGGTCATTTGCGCGCGCCAGTTGCCTTCAAGCCCTTGCTTTTCCACATTTTTTTCCACAGTTGTGGAAAACTTCGGGGGGAGCCCCTACGCGGGTGTCAGGGGACCGCAGACTGTAACACACGGCTCCGGCCCCGACAACGGCCTCCGATCGTCCGCTTTGGCCGCGCCAACGGAATTGACAGTTCTCGACCCGGTTGGTTACTATCGAGGTTTCTCCGCCTTTCTTCTTTCGTTGCAGGGGATTCCGACAATGAGTGTGACGTTCCAGCCGAACCGACGGCGCCG
The DNA here is from genome assembly GCA_046731735.1 of Acidobacteriota bacterium. Classification (GTDB taxonomy): domain Bacteria; phylum Acidobacteriota; class Vicinamibacteria; order Vicinamibacterales; family 2-12-FULL-66-21; genus JALZOC01. Next base: position 14,701 of record JBKPLP010000001.1, on the reverse strand, counting down.
CAAGCGTACGCACGGGTTTCTCGTGCGCATGGCGACGAAAAAAGGGCGACAGGTGCTGAAACGGCGCCGGGCGAAGGGGCGTAAGCGCCTCACGGTTTCCTCCTCGTAACGGCGGCGGGCGTTCTTACGCCTGCGAAGAGCTGCCATGCCGTCCGAGCGTTTCTCGAAGGATCGCCGGGTCAGACGTCGTGGTGAATTCCAGAGAGTCTTCGACCTGTCGCTCCGGTCCAAGGGCCGGTACCTGACGATCCTGGTTGCGCCAAACGAAGCCGGCGCGAGCAGGCTTGGGATCGTCGCCTCCCGGAAACTCGGGGATGCGGTCAGAAGAAATAGAGCTAAACGATTGATTCGAGAGGTTTTCCGTCGTTCAAACTGGCCGCAGCGGGGAATGGACATCGTGGTCATTCCCCGGCGGGAACTGTTCGATGCGGCCTACGAGGATTTCGAAGCGGATTTCCGGAATACCCTGAAACGCTGTGCCGCTCGTTTGCCGGCAACGTCCGATGCCGCCCGCTAGACTCTCGGTCGCCCAACGCGCCGCATTGGCGGCGATCCAGCTGTACAAAATCCTTATTTCTCCGCTATTTACAGGGTCGTGCCGGTTCATGCCGTCGTGCTCGGAGTACGCGCGCGAGGCAGTCCTGCGGTTCGGCGCGGTGCGGGGTTCGATGCTTGCCCTGAGGCGCCTCGCCCGGTGCCATCCGCTCGGCTCGCACGGGTTCGACCCGGTGCCAGCCCGCGGACGCGGGCGTCGCTAGCAAGAGTTCATGGAAAAACGCGTTCTTCTCGCGGTCATCCTGTCGTTTGTCGTCCTGTACGCGTTTCAGGCCCTCTTGCCACAGCCAAAGCCGGAGGGTCCCGCGCGGCCGTCGAATGCGCAGACGCCGAACGTGCAACCGTCCGGGAAGCCTTCCCCCGCCGCGGCTTCTCCAAGTCCGTCGACGCCGTCGCCAACCCCTCCCGCGACTGCCCAAGCAAGTGCGCCGGCCACGCTGGTCGCGGATACCCAGGAACGCGAAATCGCGGTCGAGAATCAATCGGTCCAAGCGGTATTCACGACGCGCGGCGGGACCCTCAAGAGCTGGCGGCTCAAGAAATACCAGGGCGCCAACCGCGAGCCGCTCGAGCTCGTCCCGCACAATGTGCCCCCCGGTACGCCACGACCATTCACGCTGCAGATTGCGGATTCCGCTGCGACCGCGACCCTTGCGAACGCGCTGTTCAAACCAAGCGCCGATCGAGTGGAGGTCGCATCGGGCAGTGCGTCGCTGACATTCGATTACCAGGACGCAAGCGGTCTGAGCGCGCGGAAGTCCTTCGCGTTCTCCGACCAGTCGCCGTATGTCATCGACTTCTCTGCCACGGTGACGCAGGGCGGGAAGACCGTGGTGCCGACGGTGCTGTGGGGTCCCGGCATCGGCAGCGGGATCGTCACGAGCACGCGCGCCTACAGTCCTCCGCCGCAGCCGATCTTCTACCGCGACGGCAGCGTGACGCGCGTCAAGGCGAACAAGGTCGCGCAGTCGGCGGTGCAGGAAGGGATGTTCGGGTTCGCCGGCGTCGATGACCATTACTTCCTGGCCGCGGCGCTTCCTGCTGGACATCCGCTGCACCTCGAATACCGCACGCTCGATGTGCCGATTCCGGGTGCCGCGGAAGCGAACGCGGCCGCGCATTTCATCGACTGGTCCGTGCGCTACAACGACGCCGCGCCGCAGGCGCGGTTCTTTTTCGGGCCGAAGGACTTCGATGTGCTCGCGGCGGTCGACCGCGATCTCACGCGGTCGATCGATTTTGGCATGTTCGCGTGGCTGGTCGTGCCGTTGTTGCGCGCGCTGAAATGGGTGAACGGCTACGTTGGCAACTACGGCTGGTCGATCATCATCCTGACGATTCTGATCAACATCGCGATGTTCCCGTTGCGGCACAAGAGCGTGGTGTCGATGCGGAAGATGCAGGAGATCCAGCCCGAGGTCAAGGCGATCCAGGATCGCTATGCGAACCTGAAGATGACGGATCCCGCCAAGCAGAAGATGAACACCGAGCTCATGAGCCTGTATCGCGAGCGCGGCGTCAATCCAGCGAGCGGATGCGTGCCGATGCTGCTCACGTTCCCCGTGCTCCTCGCGTTCTATTCGATGTTGTCGGTCGCGATCGAGCTGCGCGGCGCGCCGTTCGTCGCGTGGATCCACGATCTGTCGGTCCAGGATCCGCTGTACATCACCCCGGTGATCATGGGGATCACGCAGCTCCTCCAGACCAAGATGACGCCGACCACCGGCGACCCCATGCAGCAGCGCATGATGCTCTTCATGCCGATCGTGATGATGGCCTGGCTCATCTTCATGCCGAGCGGCCTCGTGCTGTACTGGACCACCAGCAACCTGTGGGCGATCGGACAGCAGGTGCTGACGAACAAGCTGATTGGGCCGCCCAAGGTGCGGATCGTCCGGCCGCCCGCTGAGCGGCGCATGAAGACCGCCGGTGGCGGGCGGACCGATCAGGCGGACAAGGAGCGGAAGTAGATGGACCTCCACACGCGAGTGCGCGACTTCGCGAAACAAACGGTTGCGGCGATGGGCCTGCCGCTCGAGGTCACCGTGGTGGACGCCGGCGACAACATCCGGGTCGAGCTGACCGGCGACGGGGGGGAGATGCTGCTCCGGCGCAAGGCGGAGGCCCTCGACGCCCTGCAACAGATCGTGAACACCGCATTCCGGCGCGAGCTCAAGGACGATCGGTCGTTTGTCGTCGACTGCATGGACTATCGCAAGGCGAAGGACGCAGAGCTGCGGCAGATGGCGCGATTCATGATGGAGAAGGCGAAGACGGCCGGGCCGCAGGAGATGGGGCCGCTCAATCCGTACGCGCGCCGCATCGTGCACCTGACGGTCGCGGAGGATTCAGAGATGTCGTCGGAAAGCATCGGCGACGCGTTCCTGAAAACAGTGATCATCTCGGTCCGCCGGTAAGATCAAACAGGAGGATGAGAGATCTCCCCTTCTCCCCTCCTCCTGTTTGATCTTGTCGGTGGCTGTCGCCGAACATGTTCTCTCCCGACGACACGATCGTCGCCGTTGCGACGCCGCCAGGACGAGGCGGGATCGGCGTCGTACGCGTCAGCGGTCCGGCCGCGCGGGAGATCGGCGTCGCGCTCACCGGTCACTCATCGGCATTTGAACCGCGGCACGCGACGCTGACGCGTCTGCTCGCCGGCGGTCCCGCCTCGGCACAAGGCTCCGGCGAGGCAAGGCAGGTAATCGATCGCGCCGTCGTCACGTTCTTTCCCGCTCCGCATTCGTACACGGGCGAGGACGTGCTCGAAATCGGCGCACACGGAAGCCCGGTCTTGCTGCGAGCGATCGTCGAAGCGGCGATGGGCGCCGGCGCGCGGCTCGCCGAACCCGGCGAGTTCACCTTCCGTGCCTTCCTTCGCGGCCGGATCGATCTCGTCCAGGCGGAGGCGGTCCACGATCTCGTCGAAGCGGTTACGCCGCTCCAGGCCCGCGCGGCCTTCGATCAGCTCGAAGGCACGTTGACGGCGAAGATCCGGGAGATCGACGCCGCGCTGTTCGACTTGTCAGCACGGCTCGAGGCGTCGCTCGATTTTCCCGATGAGGGCTATCACTTCGTCGCGCCCGGCACCGCGGCACGCGGAATTCTCGCCATCGTCGAACGCATCGAGTTGTTGCTCGCCGACGCGGCACGCGGCCGCATGGTGCGCGAAGGCGCGCAGGTGGTGATCGTCGGCAGACCGAACGCCGGCAAATCGAGCCTCTTCAATCGCCTCGCCGGCACCGGCCGCGCGATTGTGACGGAGATCCCCGGGACGACCCGCGATCTCGTCACGGAGCTCGTCGACATCGACGGAGTGCCGGTCACGCTCGTCGACACGGCAGGACTGCACGGCGCTGCCGCGGATATCGTCGAACAGGAAGGCATCGCGCGGGCGCGCGCGGCGCGGCAGGTTGCGGATCTCGCACTCGTCGTCCTCGACCGCTCGCGTCCGCTGACGCAGGACGATTACGATCTTCTCAACGGCGATGGGGCCGGGCCGGAGCGCGGGCCCGCGCGTCTCGTCGTGGCGAACAAGTCGGATCTGCCGCCCGCCTGGTCGCACGACAGCCTTGGCGTGAACGCGATCGTCGCCTCGGCGAAAGCCGCGTTCGGGTTCGACGAGCTGCGCTCGGCGATTACCGCGGCGCTCTCCGGTGGCGAACGGCACCGCGACGCGCCGGCAATCACGAATGCGCGCCATGTCGATCTGCTCGCGCGCGCGGCTGCCGCGCTGCGCCGTGCCGCTGCTGCGGCAAACGCAGGAACGCCGGAAGAATTCGTCGCGGCGGACGTCGCGGCGGCGCGGATGCTGCTGGAGGAAGTGACCGGCGCGCGCACCTCCGACGACGTGCTGCAGGCGATCTTCGAGACGTTTTGTATTGGAAAGTAATTGTCATTACAAATGACTTCATCATACGATGTCATCGTCGTCGGCGCCGGGCACGCTGGCGTTGAGGCGGCCTGGGCGGCGGCACGGCTTGGCCGTCGGGTCGCGATCTGTACGCTGTCGGATGCGACCGTCGCGCACATGCCGTGCAACCCGGCGGTCGGCGGGACGGCCAAGGGCCACCTGGTTCGTGAGATCGACGCGCTCGGCGGCCTGATGGGACTCGCGATCGATGCGACCGGCATCCAGTTCAAGATGCTGAACCGAAGCCGCGGGCCGGCGGTCTGGTCGCCTCGCGCGCAGGCCGACAAACGGCGCTACGGCGCGTGGGTGAAGGCGGCGCTCGAGGCTGAATCCAACATCGACTGGATCTTCGGCAAGGCGGGGCGCATCCGCACGCAGGACACGCGAGTCACGGGGATCGAGCTCGAAACCGGTGAGCGGTACGACTGCTCCGCGCTCGTGATCACGACGGGCACCTTTCTCAACGGGCTCATTCACGTAGGGCCCGACCAGCGGCCGTCCGGGCGCGCCGGGGAGCCGCCATCGCACGACCTCGCAGAATCGTTGAAATCGTTCGGATTCGAATGCGGACGCTTGAAGACCGGTACGCCGCCGCGTCTGGATCGGCGCAGCATCGACTTCTCGCGGTTCGCGGCCGAATATGGCGACACGCCGGCGGTGCCATTTTCGTTTCTCACCGATTCGATCGAACGGCCGCAGATCGTCTGCCATCTGCTGCACACCACGGATCGCGTGCATGATCTGGTGCGCGAGAACATCCGGAAGTCGCCCCTCTACAACGGTCAGATCCAGGGCATCGGTCCACGCTACTGTCCATCGCTCGAGGACAAGGTCATGCGGTTTCCGCACCGCGAGCGTCACCAGATTTTCCTCGAGCCTGAAGGGCTCGACTCCGACGAGATCTACGTCAACGGATTCTCGATGAGCCTTCCCGCCGACGTGCAGGCGGATCTTGTGCACGCGCTCCCCGGACTCGAGGACGCCGTAATCCTCCGTCCTGGGTATGCGGTGGAGTACGACTTCATTCAGCCGACGGAGCTGCGGGCAACGCTCGAGACGCGGCGAGTGGCCGGTCTGTTTCTCGCCGGCCAAATCAATGGGACCTCCGGCTATGAAGAAGCCGCCGCGCAGGGGCTCGTGGCGGGCATCAACGCCGCGCTCGGCGACCGGCAGTTCACCCTCGGGCGCGACGAGGCGTACATCGGGATTCTCGTCGACGATCTGACGACCAAGGGTTGCCTCGAGCCGTACCGGATGTTCACGTCACGCGCCGAGCATCGACTGCTGCTGCGCATCGACAATGCGGATCTGCGACTGACGGCTCGGGGGCGCGAGATCGGACTCGCGGATGACGCGCGGTGGGAACGGTTCGTCGGCCGTCGGCACCGTTTCGAAAGGAATTCTGGCGCAATCCGCGCGGCAACCGTCCCAACGTCCTCGGGGACGCGAGTGCCCGCCTCACGCGCGCTGAAGCAACCGGAGGTGAGCCTTACCGCGCTGATTGAGGCCGGTGATGTCTCCCTGTCCATCGATCCCCGTGATCGCGCGATCGACATCGCGAGCGTCGAGACGGAATTCAAGTACGAGGGGTATCTGCGGCGGCAGGTTGCCGCGGTGGAGAGGCAACGTAAACAGGAGTGCCGCCGAATCCCCGAGGACTTCGAGTTCCGGGGAATCCCGGGACTCTCCCGGGAGATGGTGGAACGACTCTCTCGGATTCGCCCCGCGACATTGGGACAGGCACTGAGGATTCCGGGCGTAACCCCTGCGGCAATCGCCGTTGTCGGGTCCCACCTCGACAGGCGAATCGTCTGATACTCTGGGGCCGTGGCCCCGCGCGACTTTCGCACCCGTCTCGCCAAACGGGCGTCCAAGGCGGGGCTTTTTCTTCCTGACGAGCTGGCGGCGGGGCTGACTGCGTACTACGAGCTGCTCGCCCGCTGGAACCGAAAAATCAATTTGACGGCACTCGATAATCCCGATGAGGCGATCGATCGCCTGCTGCTCGAGCCCATCGTTGCCACGAAGCAATTAGCCAGGCCCGACGTGAGCATCATGGATGTCGGATCTGGTGGTGGATCTCCCGCAATTCCGATGAAGCTGGCCGCCCCTGGCGCGAAGTTGACGATGGTGGAGGTCAAGGCGAGAAAATCTGCGTTTCTGCGCGAAGCGGTGAGAACTCTCGCCCTCGCTCAGACAACGGTGGAGACCAGCCGTTACGAGGAACTCCTCGCCAGGCCGGAACTGCACGAGACCTTCGATGTCCTGTCGCTACGAGCGGTCAGGGTGGAAGTTCGGACGCTCCTCACCCTTCAGGCTTTTGTGAAGCCGGCCGGAACGATCCTTCTCTTCCGCGGCCCGGCCGGGCCTGATGCGCCCGACCTCGTGCCTCCGCTCCGATGGGTTGCTACAGTCCCTCTCATTGAGGTCCTGCAGAGCCGCCTCACGGTTCTTCAGAAAATTCGCTGATGTTCCACGTGGAACGGTTCGGCTCCCTGAATCAAAAGAAGAAGCAACCCTCTGAGAGGTCTTCGACCCTTGAATCTAGTCGCGCGCGCCTTACGAATTTGACGGGGCGTGATATCTTCGAATTAGCCGAACAGACTGGTATTTTCTGGTATCTACCCTAAATGTCAGCGCGTATCCGAGCCGTCGCCAATCAAAAGGGAGGCGTCGGCAAGACCACCACCGCCATCAATCTGGCGGCCTCGCTTGCTCTGGCGGAACAACGCGTGCTCCTCGTCGACATGGATCCCCAATCCAACCTCACGAGCGGAGTCGGGTTGAAGGGTCAAGCCGCTTCCGCGGGCACGATCTATCAGGCGCTCACCTCCGATGTGAGCGATCCGCGCGGCTTTGTACTGCCGACGCCCACGACCGGACTGTCGCTGATTCCCGCGGATCGAAACCTCACCGGCGCGGAGATCGATCTCGTGACTCTGCCGCACCGCGAGCAGCGTCTCCGCTGGTTCCTGCACCGGTTCCGCGAGGACTTCGATTACATCTTCATCGACACTCCTCCATCGCTCGGCCTGCTGACGCTGAACGCGCTCGTCGCTGCCGATGCCGTGCTCATCCCGCTCAATTGCGAATACTTCGCGCTCGAAGGGTTGGCGGATCTCGTCGCGACGCTCCGCCGCGTGCGCGCCGCGTTCAACCCGTCGCTCGACATCGCCGGGGTGTTGATGACCATGTACGACGAGCGAACAAATCTCGGGCAGCAGGTATCGAAGGATATCCGCGCGTTTTTCCAGGACCGCGTCTACAACACCGTCATCCCCCGGAACATCAGGCTCGGCGAAGCGCCGAGCCACGGCATGCCCGCCATCGTGTACGACGTCAAGTCGCGCGGCGCGGAAGCGTACCTCGCACTGGCACGCGAAGTGATCGCGCGCGACGCGCCGCCGATGAAGGAACACCACCATGACTGACAAACGCCCCGCACTCGGACGTGGACTCTCGGCCCTGATTCCGGACGCGGCGCCTCCCAGCGCGGGCGAGCGCGCGCTGGAGGTCGACAGCGATTTGCTGCGTCCCAACCGGTTCCAGCCGCGCACCCACATCGACGACGCGAAGATCGACGAGCTGGCCCGGTCGATTCGATCGAACGGGATCATCCAGCCGATCGTCGTGCGCAGCGTCGACGGCGGCTACGAGATCGTCGCCGGCGAGCGCAGATGGCGCGCCGCCCAGCGCGCCGGGCTGTTGAAAGTTCCCGTCGTCGTTCGCGACATTCCTGAGGAGCGGCTGCTCGCCGCGGCGCTGATCGAGAACATCCAGCGCGAGGACCTCAATCCGATCGAGGAAGCGCACGCGTATCGCCGCCTCGTCGACGAATACCAGTTGACGCAGGAGCAGATCGCCGACGCGGTGGGCAAGGATCGCTCGTCAGTGGCGAATTTCCTGCGGCTGCTGAAACTGCCCGAGGAGGTTCGCGCGAACCTGGGCTCCGGCGCGCTGACCATGGGTCATGCGCGGGCGCTGCTCGGTCTTCCCGACGAAGCGTCCCAGCTCCGCGTCGCGCGCGACATCGTCGCGAAGAACCTCTCGGTCCGCGAAACGGAAGCGCTGGTGAAGAAAACGACGCAGCCGGCTTCGGCCAAAGAGCCGGTGCAGAAGGATGTCCACACCCGCGCGGCGGAAGAGAAGCTGCGTTTCGTCCTCGGCACGCGCGTCCGCATCGAGCGTCAACGCAAGGGAGGCAGGATCGAGATCGACTTCGAGTCGGAAGACGAACTGCAGCGGCTGTTCGAAGCGCTGACCGACGGGAGAACTGGCTGACCACGAGACGATGAAGAAGCGACTGACCGACTACGCGGCCTGCGCCGGTTGAGCGAGCAAGCTCGCCGCAGGTGAGCTCGCCCAGGTGCTGGGCGATCTGCCCGTCTCGCACGATGACCGGGTCCTGATCGACTATCGGACCTCGGACGATGCCGGTGTGTACAGGCTCGATGCGGACCGCGCGCTGGTGCAGACGGTCGATTTCTTCACCCCGATCGTCGACGATCCGTTCATCTATGGACGGATTGCCGCCGCGAACGCGTTGAGCGACGTGTACGCGATGGGCGGGCGGCCCCTGACCGCGCTCGCGATTGCCGCGTTCCCGAAGGACGCCGACCGCACGATTCTTCAGCAGATTTTCGCCGGCGGACTGGCCACGCTGCGCGAGGGACATGTGGCGCTGCTCGGCGGGCACACGGTCCAGGACGCGGAAATCAAGTTCGGCTATGCCGTGACCGGTGAGGTGAACCCGAATCGCATCTTCGCGAACGCGGGCGCGCAACCCGGAGACGCGCTGATTCTGACGAAGCCCCTCGGCACCGGCGTCATCGCCACCGCGTTGAAATTCGAACGTGCGCCGCAGGCGGCCATCGACGCGGCCGTGCGCTCGATGACGGCCTTGAATGAAGCGGCGTCCAACACGTTGACCGGTCTCGAGCCGGGAGTCGTGCACGCGTGCACCGACATCACCGGGTTCGGCCTCGTCGGCCACGCCAGCGAAATGGCTGCTGCGAGCGGCTGCACGCTCGAGATCGAGGCGTCCCGCGTGCCCTTCATCGAGGGCGCGCTCCAACTCGTCCGCGGCAACATTCCGGGCGGCGGACGCACCAATCGCGATCACTTTGGTGCCGGTGTCAGCGTTGCCGCCGGCGTTCAGCCGGACGTCGTGGATCTGCTCTACGACCCGCAAACGTCTGGCGGTCTCCTGGCGGCGGTAGCACCGGCTCATGCGGAGGCGATCGTTCGCGCACTATCGTCGGCATCCGTTTCCGCCGCGTACATCGGGCGCGTGACCCCTCTGTCGCCGCACCGCATCTCGATTGTCTGATTTCGAAACCCGGTGAACCCGGTTTTGAAGCCGCTTCCAAGCGTTTACGTGGTATAAATTGATGTTTTGTGCCGCGGGGAAATACCGCGGCTGTGAGCCCCATCGCGCGCCCTGGAGGTGCTGTGCTCCCGGATTTGTCTGTCGTCTGGGTCATCTTCTTCGTCCTGTTGCTGACGGTCGTGCTCAATCGCCTGCTGTTCAAGCCTCTCCTCCGAGTCATGGAGGAGCGGCAGCGCGCGATCAGTTCGGCGCGTGAGCTGGCGGAGCGCTCGGCACACGAGGCCCGGGTTGCGACGGCGGAATTCGATCGCAGAACGACCGAGGCCAGGGCTGAGCTGTACCGCCAAATGGACGAAATGAGGCGGACGGCGATGGACGAGCGTGCCGCCATCATGGCGCGCACGCGCGCCGAGGCCGAGGCGGAAATCGCCAGCGCCTCGGCGAAACTGCAGGCCGAAGCGGACGCCGCGCGGCGGCGGCTGTCGGCGGACGCTGACGCGCTCGGCGCGGCTGTGGCGGAACGTATCCTGGGCCGCAAGGCATCCTGATGACATCCCTTCGCACGCTCATTCTCGCCGTGCTGTTCGCGGCGACACTCCCAATCGCTGCCCTGGCCGCGCGGCACCACGAACCCGCGCAGGCAGAGCCCGCGGCGCAGCACCAGCCGGCGCAGCACGAGGCAGGCAGCGGCGAGGGGAGCGAAGGGGCGCACGAGCAGACGTGGCTGCAGACGGCGGCGAAGGTGGCGAACTTCGCGATCCTGGCGGGCGCGCTCGCGTATTTCCTGCGCCGGCCCATTACGGCGTACCTGGCGTCGCGCGAAACCCAGATTCGTCAGGATCTGGTCGCCGCGGCGGAAATGCGGTCTGCAGCGAACGCCCAACTCGCGGACATCGAAAAGAAGCTCCAATCACTTCCGGCGGAGCTCGACGCCTTGCGGCGGCAGGGAGCCGAGGACGTCGCCGCGGAACAGCGGCGAATCGCGCAGACCGCGGCAGCTGAGCGCGAACGCTTGATCGAGCAGACGCGCCGCGAAATCGACATGCGGCTTCGTGTCGCGCGGCGCGAGCTCACGGAACACGCCGCGCAGCTCGCGATCAATGTCGCCGAAGAACGCATCAAGCGCTCGATTACGCCCGACGATCAGCTTCGGCTCGTGGATCGCTACACGGCGCAGCTGCAGGAGGCGCGATGACCAGCCGCGCGGCCGCGATCCGCTACGCGCGTGCGCTCTTCGATGTCGCGCTCAAGGAAGGTGACGTTCAGCAGGCGGGGCGCGATCTCGACAGCTTCGCCGCGCTGGTGACGAGCCACCCACAACTCGAGCGCGTGCTCTCGAACCCGGCGATTCCGGCGCCGCGGAAGCGCGCGCTCGTCGACGAGCTCCTCCAGAAAGCCGGCGCCGTATCGCTTCCGGTGGGGAAGCTGCTGCAGTTGCTCGCAGACAGGGATCGGCTGGTGCTGTTGCCGGATCTCGCCGCCGCCTATCGTAAGCGCCTGATGGAACACGCCAAGGTCGTGCATGCCGAAGTGATTACCGCCGTCGGTCTGCCGGCCGATCGCGTCGCCGCGCTGCAGCAGGGGCTCGCCTCCGCCACCGGCCGCCAGGTCCAGCTCGAGAGCCGCGTCGATCCGTCGATCATCGGCGGCGCGATTACCCGGGTCGGCAGCACGGTCTACGACGGCAGCGTCACGCGCCAGCTCGAACGAATGAAGGAAGCGCTCACGCAGGGGGCTGGCGGCTAGGGGCGAAAGTGAAGCCGGCCCGTAAAGGGCCGGCCTACGTAGGGCGGGGCTTTATGCCCCGGCGAGCGACGGACAGCGAAGAAACGCGTTTATGGATATCAAAGCCGAAGAGATTTCAAAGATTATTCGCGACCAGATTGGCAGTTACGCGGTCGATGTCGACGTGGCGGAGGTCGGGACGATCGTGTCGATCGGCGACGGCATTGCGCGAGTGCACGGCGTCGAGAACACGATGGCCGGGGAAATGCTCGAGTTCCCGCACGGCGTCTACGGCATCGCACTCAACCTCGAAGAGGAAAGCGTGGGTGCGGTGCTGCTCGGCGAGTACACCGAGATTCGCGAAGGCGACACCGTCAAGCGTACCGGTCGCATCATCTCGGTGCCGGTGGGCGAGGAGCTCGTCGGGCGAGTCGTGAACGCGCTGGGCCAGCCGGTGGACGGCAAGGGACCGATCGTGGCGAAGGCCTCCAGCGAGATCGAGCGGCTGGCGCCGGGCGTTGTCGATCGCAATCCGGTCAAGGAGCCGCTCCAGACCGGGCTCAAGGCGATTGACGCGATGGTCCCGATCGGCCGCGGCCAGCGCGAGTTGATCATCGGGGATCGCCAGACGGGCAAGACCGCCGTTGCGGTCGACACGATCATCAATCAGAAGGGAAAGGACGTCGTCTGCATCTACAACGCGATCGGACAGAAGCAGTCCACGATCGCCCAGGTGGTCCGAATCCTCGAAGAAGCCGGCGCGATGGAGTTCACCATCGTGGTCGCAGCCGCCGCGTCGGATCCGGCGCCGCTGCTCTACATCAGCCCGTACGCCGCGTGCGCCATGGGGGAGTACTTCCGCGACAATGGGCGTCACGCGCTCTGCATCTACGACGACCTCTCGAAGCACGCGCAGGCGTATCGCGAGATCTCGCTGTTGCTGCGCCGGCCGCCGGGACGCGAGGCGTATCCGGGCGACGTCTTCTATCTGCATTCGCGATTGCTCGAGCGCGCGGCCAAGATGAAGAAGGAGCTCGGGGGCGGATCCCTGACGGCGCTGCCAATCATCGAAACGCAGGCCGGCGACCTCTCGGCCTACATTCCGACGAACGTCATCTCGATCACCGACGGCCAGATCTTCCTCGAGAGCGACCTGTTCCACCAGGGCATCCGTCCGGCCATCAACGTCGGCAACTCGGTGTCGCGCGTGGGTGGATCGGCGCAGGTGAAGGCAATGCGTCAGGTCGCCGGCTCGCTGCGGCTCGACCTCGCGCAGTACCGCGAGCTGGCGGCGTTCGCGCAGTTCGGCAGCGATCTCGACAAGGCGACCCTGAACCAGCTCAGTCGAGGGCAGCGGCTGGTCGAAATACTGAAACAGCCGCAGTATCAGCCGCTCTCGGTCGAAAAACAGGTCATCGTCATCTATGCGGCCACCAACGGCTATCTCGATCCCGTACCCGTCGAGCAGGTGCGCGCCTGGGAGACCGAGCTCTACCAGTTCCTCGAAACCCGTCGCGCGCAGCTGCTGACGACGCTGGCAGACAAGAAGCAGATCGACGATCCAATCAAGGCGGATTTGAACCAGACGCTGAAAGAGTTTACCGACTCGTTTACGGCGGCACGGAAGACGGCCGCGGCGTAGGGCGGGGCTTTACGCCCCGCCTCGATGCCGGCCCATAAAGGGCCGGCCTACAGGCAACAGCGAGGAAATGCCTTCTTTAATTGATATCCGGCGCCGCGTGCGCGCGGTGAAGTCAACGCAGCAGATCACGAAGGCCATGAAGATGGTGGCCGCGTCACGCCTGCGTCGCGCGCAGGAGCGTATTCAGCAGGCGCGCCCCTTTGCGACCGAGATGCGGCGCGTGCTCAACAGCCTCGCCTCCCGCGTCGACCCCGCGGCGCACCCGCTGCTCGATCAGCGCGCCGCACCGCGCGCCGGGGGCAAGGTGCTGTTGATTGTCATCACCGCGGATCGCGGCTTGTGCGGCAGCTTCAACACGAATGTCGTCAAGGCGGCGAGCACGTTCATCACCGAGACGCACGGGCGGCAGGTGGCGCTCGGACTGGTCGGCCGACGCGGACGCGATTTCTTCGCGCGCCGGGGTTTCGAGATTCGCTACGAACAGGTGAACCTGTTCACGCACCTCAGGTACGAGAACGCCAAGGAGATTGCCGATACGGCGATCGAGGTGTTTGCCCAGGGCGAGGTCGACGGCGTGTACCTCGTCCACAACGAGTTCAAGTCGGTGATGACGCAGGCCGTGCTCGTCGAGCAGTTGCTGCCGATTCCGAGAGGCACGTTCGCGCAGGAGCAGTCCGGTGTGAAGGCCGCCACCACCGATCAGGCAGGCCCGAAGCCCGGCGCCGCCGAAGAGCGGGCGATCGAATACCTCTATGAGCCGCCGCCGCAGGAGCTCTTCAAGCACCTGCTGCCCAGCTACGTGGAAGTGCAGGTGTTCCGCGCGCTGCTGGAGTCGAACGCCGCGTTCTACGCGGCGCAAATGACGGCGATGGATGCCGCGACGCGAAACTCGGGCGAGATGATCGAGCAGCTGACTCTATATATGAATAAGGTTCGTCAGGCTGCGATCACGAGAGAAATCATTGAAGTCGTGTCGGGAGCGCAAGCGTTGTAATAGCTCTCAGCCATCAGCGTTCAGCGGCTGATAGCTGACAGCTGATAGCTGATAGCTTCAGGAAACATATCGAATGCCAACAGCAACCGCAGAGAAAGTCGGCAAGGTCGTCCAGGTCATCGGGCCCGTCGTGGACGTGGAATTCGAGCAAGGCCACCTGCCGGAAATCTACAACGCGCTCCGGGTGTCGTCTGACGCCGCCGCCGCGCAGCGAATCGACGTCGTCGTCGAAGTCGAGCAGCACCTCGGCGAAAACCGCGTGCGCACGGTCGCGATGAAGCCCACCGACGGTATGCAGCGCGGGATGCGGGTCGTCGACACCGGCGCGCCGATCTCGATGCCGGTCGGCCCCGCCACGCTCGGTCGCGTGATGAACGTGCTCGGCGAGCCGGTCGACTTCCCGGATCGCCCCGTGCAATCGAACGAACGGTGGTCGATTCACCGCAAGGCGCCGACCCTCGAACAGCAGTCGACCGAGCTGCAGATGTTCGAGACCGGCATCAAGGTGGTCGACCTCCTCGAGCCGTACGTGCGCGGCGGCAA